>JBFMBE010000212.1:0-5212 GCA_040755275.1 Thermodesulfobacteriota bacterium
TATTTCGATCCAGTACGTCCGTCCGATCCAACGATATCCGGCGGCTTCAAACACGTTTTCGCAGCAAGCTCAAAAGGCTTCCCCAGCCACCCCGCTTATGCCCGGCATTCCCGAAAAGCACGGGAAAAGCGACTTTTTGCGGGGCCATCATATGGACGGCTTCGAAAAAAGGCCGCAGGCAAGGAGTGCAAATCCCGAGGAATGAGGCGTACTGAAACGTACGCCGCAATGACGAGGGATGCAGCACGACACAGCATCCGGCCCTTTTGCGAAGCCGTCAAAAGATAGTGGGTAGACGGCAGTGGGCAGTAATTTAGAGCATGTTTTCCCCCAGGGGTGGCGCAACTGCCATGAACAGGGATGGTCGTCACCCGCTTTTCTTCTGTCTTCCTACTAACGAGGACCGAATCCGATGAAAATCCAAAAAATGTTGTTGGTCACACGGTTCGAGGATATTCAGTTCGATGATTTGATGCCCATCCTCGAATTGCGCAAGGCATCGCTCGAGCACGTGGTTTTTCTGAACGTGATCGAACCCGAGAAGATCGCCCTGAGAAGGGGGATCGGCTATCGAAAGGACGAGGCCGTCCGCATGCGGGAACGGGCCAACGTGCGCTTCATCGACTGGGCGGAACAACTTTTTGAGCAGGGGCTCGAGGTCGGCGTATACATCGTCGTCGGACCGATGGTCCAGCAAGTGGTGAAGGCGGCCCGAAACGAGGAGGCCGATCTCATCGTCATGGGATATCGCAAGAAGAGCAAGGTCCAGGAGGTCACCGAAGGCGTGGATATCAGTGAAATCGCCTATCGGACAAAGACGCCGGTACTGATGCTCAAAGAAGGAAAGGAACCTCTTGTCGAGTGTCCATTCCATAGGCCTCTTCTGGCCACAGCCTGGAGCCCGGCTTCGAATCGAGCGGTCGAGCTGATCGAATCCATCGGGAAGGTCATCCAGACGGTCCATGTGGTTCATGCGGCATCCGAACGCTCCCTCAAGGCCGAATCGTCGATGGCCGTTCAGGAAACCCGGAAAACCACGCGGAAAAAACTCGATGACATCTGCGAGCGCCTGGTCCGCTCCGGAATCGAAGCCAAACCCCATGTCTATATCGGTGAGCCCAGCGAGGAAATCCAGAAGGCGGCTCTGGAATTTCACGCATCGATGGTCGTTTTGGGCATGTCCCGCAGAGCCGGATGGCAGGAACGATGGCTTGGCAGTGTACCCAAACGGCTCATGGAAACGCTACAGATTCCGGTTCTGGTCGTGCCGACGACGTGATGTGGCCTAATGCCGCATCCGATCACACCGGGATGAAACCTTTTGGTGTTCCCTGTTGCGATGCTTCGTGAACTTTCCATCAAAAACTTCGCCATCATCGACGATGTCCACATCGAATTCGATGATGGACTGACGGTATTGACCGGCGAAACCGGAGCCGGAAAATCCATCGTGGTTCAGGCCGTCAACCTTCTGCTGGGTGCCCGGGCGGATTCCACCATGGTACGTACCGGTTGCAGTGCAGCTGAACTGGAAGCCTTCTTCGACATCCCCGAATCCTGCCCGGCGGCTGCCATCCTACGAGAGAACGACATCGATCCTTCGGAGGGACTGATCGTTCGACGGGTGGTTTCCGAAGCCAACCGCCACAGAATCACCCTGAACGGCAGAACCGTCACGGGTCAGATGCTTCAAGCGGTCACCGGACATCTGGCCGGCATTTCGGGGCAGCACGCCCATCAACGACTGCTCCGGGAAGACCACCACCTCGTGCTGCTCGATGCCTTCTGCGGACTCGACGGCGATCGACAGGAAGTCTCCCGGTTGTACCATGCCCTTCTGCCGCTGTTGCGGGAGCGGGAAACGGTTCTCGACCTTCAGCGACGTCAGGCCGCCCTCTCGGAAATTCTCGAGGCGGAACGAAACGAGATTCTCGAAGCCCGGATTCAACCCGACGAGGATCGGGTTCTCGAAAGCGAGCGAGCTGTTCTGAAGCATCGGGAATTTCTGCTGCAGAGCCTGCAGGAAGTCATGCAGGAGCTCTACAGCGGGGAAGGATCGATTCTGGAAAGATTGGTCGCCCTGTCGAAAACCCTGGACAAGGCCGGGCGCATCGATCCGGAAAGCGCTGCCATCGGTCGGCGGATCGAAGAGGTCCACATTCTGATCGAAGACATTTCGGCAGATGTGCGCCTTCGGCTGGGCGGGCTCGAAATGGACGAAGGTCGTCTGGAGGCCGTCGAAAAGCGGCTCGATACCCTGAACCGACTCAAGCGCAAATACGGTGGCTCCCTCGATGCGGTCCGGCTTCGCCTCGAGGAAGTCGAGAACGAACTTGCCGCACTGGAAGACCTCGACAACCACCGCAGGCGGATCGAAGCCGACATCGCCGAACGGAAGGAACGACTGATCGCCCTTTCCCGAAAACTCTCCATCGGTCGCTCATCCGGTGCGGCGAAGCTGACCGAACGCATGATGCAGGAGCTCTCCGAGCTCCGGATGGGTGCATCCCGATTCGAAGCCCGGGTGGAACCCATCGCTTCGGCTCCGGATGACGGGGACATGTTTGTCGTCGATGGCAGGCGGATCCGGGAGACGGGATACGACCGGGTGTCCTTCTGGATCGCCACGAATCCCGGAGAAGAATTGAAACCCCTTGCACGGATCGCATCCGGAGGAGAACTCTCCCGCGTGGTTCTGGCGATCCATGCCATCATGGCCCAAACGGATGCCGTATCGACCATCGTTTTCGACGAGGTGGACGCCGGTATCGGCGGACGAACGGCCGATGTCGTCGGCCGAAAACTCCACGATCTCTCCAGAAGACATCAGCTCATTTGCATCACCCACCTGCCGCAGATTGCACGCTTTGCAGACCGCCACTACCACATCGCCAAAATCGTTGTCGGTAACCGGACCATCACCACCATCTCCCCCCTCGATGCCGAACAGCGGGTGTTCGAAATGGCGCGGATGCTGGGCGGGGAGCATCTGACCGAAACGACCCTGGCCCACGCCAGAGAACTGTTGCAAACGGCATGACCGTCGGCCACTGCATTCCTCCGCTGCTATGCCTGATCGGCTTTGGATGGCTTGCAGCTTTTGCGGCCCGTTTTCACGTGCCATTCCCCGCCCGAAACCTTTTCATCGGCATCTGTATTCTCGGTTGTTTTCTCTATATCGACGTTCTGATCATCTTCAGCGTATCCTCCGAAACGGTCGCCCTCTGGGTAAGCCGCATCGACCACATCTTCATCCTCTATCTCATTCCGCTGTATTTGCAGTTCTTTTCGGCATATCTCGGCATCGAGCGATACCGGAACGTCATCCGGATCGTCTATGGTGCATCCTTTCTGCTGATGCTGAGCGCCCCCACGGACTGGCTGATCCGGGGAATGCAGCATCATGGCTTCGGATACTGGGCGATCGGAGGCGAGCTCTACTGGTTGGTTGGACTTCTGGCCGCCTGCTCCATCACCATCGTGTTTTCGATGCTCCTTCAGGCGATCCGAAGCGAACGACGCTCCGTCTTCCGCATCAAACTCATTTACATGGGTATCGGTTTCGGCGCGCTGGGATTGCTCATCGGATTGAACATCCTGCCGATCCTGGGATTTTCGATCTATCCCCCCGGCAACTTCGCCTTCGTTCCCTTGGGGATTTTCGCCTTCGGGCTGTTCCGCTACGATCTGCTCGGCATGAATTTGCTGGTGCGAAGGGGGTTGCTCTATGGGTTGACCGGCCTCGTTCTCAGTACCGTTTACGCGACGGCTCTGTGGAGCATGCACCTCGTCTTTCCGGTGTCGAACGACGTCTCCATCCTCCTGTTCACATTCGTGTTCTTCCTGCTGGTCGGTATATCGATCGGTCCCCTTCAGCGTCGGCTTCAGGAGAGGATCGACAGCTGGATCGGAAAGGATGCCCGTCAATACCCGGCCATCATTCGAGCGCTTTCCCGGGACATCATCATCATCCAGGAATCGCACCGGATCATCGAGAGACTGGTGGATACCGTCCATACGTCCATGAGGCTTACAGGATGCGCGTTTTACCGGAAAGAAGGCGAACCGGAGGGACTTGGGTTTGAACTCGCGGCCTTTTGCAGTTCATCGCCTGAAATCGTTTTCCCACCAATCTATCGCCCGGATGCAGCCGTACGGAAAACGTTCCTCAGCCAGGGGAAGGCGATTTCGATCGAGATGATCCAGACATGCATGGAAGCCTCTCTTTCGAAACAATTTTTAGCAGACATCGAACGACTCGGGGCATCGCTCATCGTTCCACTGGTCTGTCAGCACCATCTTCATGGACTGCTCATCGTATCCGACAAGATGTCCGCTGAACCCTTCACGTCCGAAGACATCCGGCTTCTCGATATCCTGGCTGGCCAAAGCGCGCTGGCCTTGGAAAATGCGACCACCATGGAGCAGCTGCGGGCGCTCAATCAGGAGCTGGAAGACAAGGTGGCGGAACGAACGCGCTCGCTTCAGGAGGCACTGGAGAACGCCCGCAGAATGCAAGAACAGATGATTCGCTCCGAGAGCCTCGCATCGATCGGCACACTCGTGGCCGGAACCGCCCATGAGCTCAACAACCCGATCGCGTCGGCGGACAGCCTCGTCCAGTCGGTGCTGGAAGAGCTGCGCGAGCGCTCCGACATCGATGCCGACATCCTCGAAGACCTGGCATTCATCCACAAGCAACTGGGCAAGGCGCGGGAAATCGTTCGAAGCCTTCTTGGCCTGAGCCGACAGACCGCCGACAAACCGGAATCGATCCACCTGCCGGATGTCGTGCAGGATGCCCTGAAGGTTCTCCACAACCGGATCAAACACACCCATATCCGCATCGATGTCGTGCAGTCGGCCGATGTCCCCGAATTTCCGGGAAGCTTCGGCGACATCGGCCGACTGGTGCTCAACCTCGTGGACAATGCCATCCAGGCCGTTGACCCCATCCATGGGGTCATTCAATTGGGGATTTCGGTTGACTTTGAAGGCAGACGGATTATTTTCGACTGTGACGACAATGGACCGGGGGTGTGCCCGGATATCCGCAACGATATGTTCAAGCCGTTTTTTACGACTAAACCGCCCGGCCAGGGCACGGGACTGGGATTGTACATCTGCCATGAGATCGCCATGCGGCATGGTGCACACATCCAGGTGGAAACCAGCCCCTGCCTGGGCGGGGCCCGATTTCGGGTGATGTTTC
>JBFMBE010000213.1:0-5122 GCA_040755275.1 Thermodesulfobacteriota bacterium
GCTCGATCACCGCCGACAGATCGGCCCTCCCCTGCTCGGTTTGCCGAGCCTCCTTCCAGGCGTAAAAGAACACGGCCCGGACACCATGAACGAGTGCCAGATAGCTCAGGCATTCCATTTCCGTGCGACTCGGCATCCGCGGCCATCCCCAGACGGCATGCTCCGGCCCTCCGAATGCCTGGATCACCGCAGCGAGGCGGCCGGTGCCAACAGCACCCGCAGCCTCGTCGATGGCATCCGAGAGCCAGATCATGGGCATAGAGGGCACCGGGTAGGGATCGATCAAAAAGAGATCGGCCGCATGCCGAAATTCGGCCACAGCCTGGGGACGAACGACGGCCATCGTGACGACGGATCGCGGAAACCGGCTCCGGATTTCCCGGTAGACTTCTTCGAGCCGACGCGGGGATGTGCCGTGGATTTCGGGTTCGTCCGCCGCATACAAGGCGATATCCCCCTGTGCATGCGCCTGGGCAAGCCGCTCGAGCCCATCCGTCATCCGGACGGGATCCTCTGGAAGGCTGACGATGGGCGTAAGCCCCGCTGCAAGCGCCCGTTGAAGCACCCCTTCTTCCTGGCCCGCTCCGCCTGCGGAAACGAAGACCGTATCGACACCGAGCCGCTTCAATTCGGGAAAATCGGCGGCTTCGGCGCCATAAACGCCGATCGGAAAGGAGGCATCCGCCGACAGAAGCGGCACAGAAACCGGTTGGGGCCGATCGTCCAGCGCATAGGGCACTACCCGACGAATCGCCGGTTGGGCCATCCAGAACGTCTCGGATGGATGCCGGTTGATCAGCCGAAGTACAGGCGAATCCTCTCCTCCCTTCGGGCAGTCGATGTCGAATGCGATCGGTTGAAAGCGGCCCTGAAGCAGATGGGTATTGAGCCGCATGTCCTTTCCCCAGAGCCGCAGCTCGGGATAGACCCCGTTTTCGAAATGCGACCGCAGGAAGAGGGCCGAAAACCGATAACGCTCTCCGGGAAGGCAGGCGGCCGTCTCGGCCTCCCAACCGATGGGCTCCATGACCCCAGGCCTCAGGCCGACGGCTGCAAACGGCTGCTGATGGATCACGAAGAATCCGCTGCTTGCAGCCCGGTTGGACAACTTCCGCCAGGCAAGGGGCTCGGCCGACGGCTGGCCCTCGAAAGGCTGAAGCTCTGGATTCAGCACAAGATTCGGAAGCGGGGCAATGTCTGCCAGTGCCCCCCATTTCGCCGCATCCATCCCGGAAAAGCTATACACCGAAACGGCTTCGGCACCAGCGTCCCGGACAGCGGCAAGGCTCCGATCGAAGAGCTCCACTGCGCAATCGGTGGCCTGCAGAATGGGCCACAACCGACACGGGCTTGCGGCGAGCATTTCCCCATAGTAGCCCACCATCCTGCCCACCCAGGAAGCCGGTTTTCCCATCAGGCCCGGATAGAGCATCGGAGAGACCACATCGACAAGCTCGGCCATGCGACGGACATCCTGCCCCAGAACCGCGGAAAGGGCCGCCTGACGCTCGTATTCCGTGAAGGGTACGGTGAAGAGCCCCAGCACCAGCTTGCGGCCGGAAGGATTGGCTTGCAGCACGGCTCGGGCTTCCCGGATGAAGGAGAGGATCCGCTCCACCTTCCACGCCGCCCACACGCTGCGATGGTGGTTTCGGCCGATCCAGTCGGCCCGCTGGGATGCGGGGATGTCCGGCAGGCAAATGCCCGTATCCGCCGAAAAGCGGGCCATGCACCGGTCGCAGTAGCAGGTGTCGATCAGCTCCGGATCCGGGCTCTCCCAGTATCCCGGATAGCGGATGAAATCGAGAAAGACCCCGTCGATCCCATCCGACCCCCCGAAGGACGTCACCCAGCGGGAGAGCTCGGCCAAACGCTCCAGCCGTCCGCCCTCGTGGGTGGGGCACATCCCTCCGAACCCGCGCAATCCGGGCTTTCGATCCATCGACATCCCATCGGCCATCACCGGCACACTGTCCGGATGCCGCTTCCATCCATCCTTTCCGCCAAAAGCGTTGAAGGCCAGGTACACCCGGTAGCCCTTCTTTCGGTAGAAGGCGATCGAATCCCGGTCCGGCGGGACGAAGACGGCATCGACACCTGCCTGGCGGAGATTTCGGTGAACAGCCTCGGAGTCGGATTTCTGGACGGCGGGAAGACCGTAGACCACTTTTCGCACAGGCACATCGCCGGCACCGACACCGGCGGCCTGCACCAAAACCACGATGCTGTAGATCAGGAGGATGGGCAAGGGGGATGTCATGCTCAGAGGGTCTCGTCAGAAAAAGAAAAACCGCTTGCGTTTGGGCCGAAGCGGTTCGGGGCATTCGATCGGCTCTCCGGCCAAAAGCGCCTGCGGCCAGTCGAGCACCATACGCCTGCCGACCTCCTCTCTCTTCGTGATCTTGCGGACGATCTTCACCCCTTCGGAAAGCCTGGGGTATCGAAAGTCTGCCGAATGGGCGTCGGATGCCAGGATATGGGCCATGCGGCGCTCGATCATTTCGAGGGCGCAGTCGAAGGCCGGTTCTCCCATATCCCCGGTGAGGCTCATTTCCGTAATCTGGGTGAGGCATCCGGCGGCAACGAGGCCCAAGAGCCGGTCGATCTCGTGCTGAAAGACGACGTTTCGCTCCGGATGGGCGAGAACGATCCGATAGCCCATCGTCTGCAGCCGAAAGATCCGCTCCTCCACCCCATCCGGCAGGGTCATGAAGGGAAATTCCAGCAGCAGCACCCGGCCGGCCGGATCGATGGGGATGAGCCGGCCGTTTCGGGCGTCTTCCACCAGCTCGGGCCGGAAGTGTTCTTCTGCTCCGGCATGGACCCGAAGCGGGATGCCGAGTTCCTCCAGCACGTTCTGGAGGTCCGACACCCGTTCCCGTATGGTCGCAGCAACTTGAACGTGTACACCGTTGCCGTTGTGGGGAGTGGCCACAATGGCATGGATGCCGTCTGCTGCGGCCAATTCCGCCATGCGGATGCTCTCTGCCAGGTCCGCAGCGCCGTCGTCGATCCCTGGCAGGATATGACAGTGCAGGTCGATCACGTGGGATGGTCTCGCAAAATATCCTGCAATATCAGTTGGTTCGCGGGGTGACTGGGGAACCTGTTTCGCAGCAATCTCAAAAGGCTTCCGCAGCCACCTCGTTCATGCCCGGCAGTTACGAAACGCACGGAAAAAGCGACATTTTGCGAGGCCATCACTTGTAAGGTCCGGAATGCCGCTTCTTTCGTCTGGTGGCCTTGCGGCGCTCTCCGTCCTCTCCGTAATAGTAGTAGTAATACTGGTAATAGTAGTAGCTGTCCTTGCCCGTCTTGATCGCGTTCAGCACCGCACCCAGAACATGGGCGTTCACCGAGCGAAGCTGCTCGAGACCGTTGACGACGATCGGCTTGGGGGTGACACCGGCTCGGATGACGAGAATGGTGCTGTCTACAGCCTGGGAGAGCAGCAGGGCGTCGGTCACGGCGGTCACAGGCGGTGAGTCGATCAGGATGTGCTGATACTTCCCCTTCAATCCGTCGATCAGATTCCGCAATTTCTTGGAGCCGACGATTTCAGCCGGATTGGGCGGTATCGGGCCGCAGGGCAGGATATCGAGCCCTGGAACGACCGTCGAGGACACGATGCTTTCGGCCAGATCGGCCGAACCCACCAAAACGCTCGTAAGGCCTTTTTCCCGTCCGATCCCGAACAACTTGTGAATCCGGGGTTTTCGAAGGTCACAGTCGATCACCAGCACCTTGGCGCCGGCAAGGGCCAGGGTCAGGGCCAGATTGGCAACGAGAAGGGATTTGCCTTCTCCAGGCCCGGCACTGGTGGTCAACAGAACCTGAGGCGGGACATCGGCCGACGAAAAGAGAACCGCCGTCCGGATGCCCCGGAAGGATTCGCTTGCCGTGCTCTTGGGAGAATGGACCAGGACAAGCTCCGGTTCCACACCTTCTACAACGGCTTCCGGCTTGAAGTCCGGAATCGGCCCGAGATAGGCCAGCCCCAGTTCATCTTTCACTTCGTCGGGCAGTTTGATGGAATTGTCGAGATGCTCCACGAAGAAGGCCAAGCCCACCCCGCCCATCAAGCCGACGACTGCAGCCAACAAAAGACTGAGCCCTTTTTTGGGTTTGACAGGTTCTTTGGGAACCTCGGCCCGATCCACCACCCGGATGTTCCCGGTCTTCATCTCTTCGGTAAGCGACGTTTCCTTGAAACGCTTCACCAACAGATCGTAAATGTTTCGGGAACTTTCGGCCTGTCGCTGCAACACGCCATATTGGATGGCCTTTCGGTTCATATCGAGGCTGGCCGATTTCTGTTCATCCAAGGCCTTTTTGAGGCTTTCTTCCCGAGCCTGGGCCAACCGATACTCGTTCCGCAGCGAGGCCAATACGCGCTTGGCTTCCTTGGCCTTCTGCTTCTTGAGCTCCTCGAGCTCCGTCTGGATGGCCACCATCTGGGGATGGTTCGGGCCGTATTTTCTGGAAAGCTCGGACATCCGGTTGTAGATGTCGACTTCCATCTTCTTGATGTTCTGCACCAGCTCGTTCTTCAACACCTCCGGAATCGAGTCGAGCAGCTCCGGCGAGTTTTCCAGTGCCAGTGCCTGCTGATATCGGGTTTCGGCCTCCACCCGCTTGGCCTGCGCATCCACGACCTGCTCGTTGAGAGAAGCCAGCTTCTGGGCGGTGATCTTTTCCGAATCGCTCGAAAAATCCGTGATGATCTGATGCTGCTGCTTATACTTCAAGAGTGCACTTTCGGCTTCCTCCACCTTTTTGCGCTCTTCCTCCATGCGCTCGCTCAGCCACTTGACGGCTTCCTTGGCGGCATTGAGCTTGGTGTCGAGGTTTTGATCGATGTAGCTCTTCACGACTTCGTTGGTGATCCGGGCGGCCAGAACGGGATCCTTCGACTCATACAAAATGTCCACCACCCGGCTCTGACGGACCGGTTTCACCTGAAGTCGCGCCAGAAAGGCATCGACGAGATCGGCGTCTGCATCCTCTTCGCTGGGTGCTGCAGTGGGTACCCCGGTCTGAAACGTCTCTTTGGCCCACTGTTTCCAGAAGGCCTTCGTGTCCCGATACCACGTCTTCAACCCGGCCAGCATCCCTTCCTCGG
>JBFMBE010000214.1:0-5100 GCA_040755275.1 Thermodesulfobacteriota bacterium
CGGAGCGTATCGTGGCGGTGCTGGCGGGAGAGACGACCTAGCGGGAACCCGTCGGGATGGAGCCGCCCCCATTGTCCACTACGATTGTGGCGAACTGCCTCGGCTGGGCCTCATCGTTATACCAAAGTTCGATGCGATAGGAGCGTTGGCTGGGGCTTGGTTCCGTCACCTCGATTTCGACCCAGGTCATCGGCTTGTCGTCGACCCACGTTCCCGTGTTGGCATAGACGGTTCCTTTGCCGTGTGCATGATAGAAGAGACAGGGTTGATGGGTATGGCCGAAAAGAACGATCCGCGGGGTAAACGGATACAGCGGACGGATTCTTTCAGGCATGGTCAGCAGAAGTTCGGCTGTTGCATACATTTTTTCCAGATCGTTCGTGACTGCGATGAGCTTGGTGACGATGTTCTGTCGTTCGGGCCACTGGGAGAAAATGGTATCGTAGAGAAACGCCACCCTTTCGACCATCGGATTTCGCTGAAAGCCGTCCTTCCCGTTCAGGATGAATCGATCTCGAGGACGTTTTCCCGCCCAAAGAGCCATTGCATTGAACAGTGCGACGATCAGCGCATCGTCGACGATGCCTTCCGTGTCCGGGCCGGCCCAGTACGGCGGCAACCCTTTTCGGGAGCGGTTGAGGGATGCCGCTGTTTCCTTCAGGAGGGTGTTGAGGACATCGGATGGATGATACATCCGGTGGTCTGTGACGGACTTGGATGAGGCCAGACGGGTGATGAAATAGCCCAGCGGCAAGTGGCTTCCCTGGTGGCTCCAGATATCCGGGGCATTGAACAGGCAATACCGATGACCGTGCTCCGCCCAGATCACACCGTCCTTGGAATAGGAGCCAAGACCGGGAGCATCGGACAGAATGGTCATCTGTGGAAATGTTTGCGCAATCGCCAGACGGTTTTCCTCTTGCCAGGACAGCAGGTCATGGTTGCCGGTGACATACGTTGTCTGAATATTCGGGTTGTTGCAGATATCCTGAAGAGCGGCTATGACGGAAGCGTTTTGCGGGGCATCGAGAATGTCGGTAAAGGCGAGGGGGGTGTCTTCTGCAGGGAAAACCCAGTCATCGAAAATGTCCCCGAGGAGAACCAGTTCCGCCACATCCGTTCTGTCGTTGAGGCGCTCCAGAAAGGAGGCCAGGTCGGCCACATGTTCCGATAGGGAAGCGTATTGTGCAACGGCTCCAAGGTGAAGGTCACTCAGGAACACCAGCCGATTTCGCTCCGAGGCGCGAGCTTCGCGAACGCCGAAAAAATCCGGCCCGGTACCGATTTGTCCCAACATCGATGCGGCCGCACCGCCGACGGCCAACTTCTTGATGAATTCCCTTCGGTTGATCATTCATAACCTCCTTTTACATTGTTGTGCCATCGGAAAGCCACCCGATCCGATATTCCTTGGCCCCGTAGGCATGCTCGATGCTTCTCTGAATCGGACGATGAGGCAACGATTCTGCCACAGAGGACGCGGTGTCGATCAGGTGGGTTTGAAACCCTATCTTGTTTCCTCGAAAGGCCTTTCAATCGGTCCATTGGACATAGAAAATCGTATTGGGAAAGTCAAGATGCATGACATCCTTGACAGCTTCGCAAAAAGGCCGGATGCTGTGTCGTGCTGCATCCCTCGTCGTTGCGGCGTACGTTTAAGTACGCCTCACAGACGGGATTTGCACTCCTTGCCTGCGGCCTTTTTTCGAAGCCGTCCATATGATGGACTTTTTGCGACTCCATCATCCGTGATGACGACAACCAGAAGAACCGAAACAACGCGAATGAAACATGCAACCGCTCAATTCCACCACTGCCCACTGCCGACTGCCGACTGCCCACTGCTCTTCCCCCACTGCCCAATGCCCACTGCCCACTGCCCAATGCCCACTGCCCACTGCCCACCCCCTACTGCCCACTGCCGACTGCCCACTGCCGACTGCTCTTCCCCCACTGCCCACTGCCCACTGCCCACTGCCCACTCCTTCCACATCCTCACCCTCGGCTGTAAGGTCAACCAGTGTGAATCCGAGCAAATCGCAGCATCCATCGAAGCGCTCGGTCTGCGTCGGATCCAAGATGGCGAGAGGCCCGACATCTGCATCGTGAACACGTGTGCCGTCACGGGCCGGGCAGCCATGCAGTGTCGCCAGGCCATCCGCCACTTGAGCGCCCTTCACCCCGGCATCCGGGTGATCGTCACCGGCTGCTACGCAACCACTGAACCGAATGTCCTTTCCGGGCTGCCGGGCGTGGTTCGGGTCATCGGAAATGACCGCAAGGCCGACACGGCCACCGTCGTGGCCGAAGTGCTGGCCCTCGATGCCGCAGCCATCCGCCGCGATGCATCCTTACGGACGACAGATACAGGGCCGCTTCCGGAGGCCGCATCGGCCGTGCACCGCACCCGTCCCTTCCTGAAGATCCAGGATGGGTGCGAGAGCTTTTGCACCTATTGCATCGTACCCTATGCGCGGGGCAAAAGCCGCAGCGTTCCGGCCGAAGACGTCCTGCGGGCCTTATCGGCATACGAAGCCGCAGGCTTCCGGGAAGTGGTGCTGACCGGCATCCACATCGGCCGCTACGGGTTGGACCTCTCGCCTCGGCTCGACATCCATGACCTGCTGGTGAGGATCCTCGAACAACGCTTTTCCATGCGAATCCGGCTGAGCTCCATCGAACCGACGGAACTGACCGAGGCCATCGTGGATCTGATCGCGCAAAGCGAAGGCCGCCTCTGCCCGCATGTCCACATCCCGCTGCAGAGTGGAGACGACGGCATCCTTCGGGTCATGAACCGGCCATACAGCGCCCGGCACTTCGCCGATGTGGTGCAACGGGTGCGGAGCCGAATCCCGGATGCAGCCATCGGATCGGATGTACTGGTCGGGTTTCCGGGCGAAACGGCCGAGGCCTTTTCCAACACCCGCTCCCTGATCGAAAGCCTGCCGCTGACCTACCTCCATGTCTTTCCCTTCAGTCCGCGGCCGGGTACAGCCGCCTTCCAATTGCCCAATCGGGTCGATCCGGACATCGTCAAGAGCCGCTGCAGCGTGCTGCGCGCCATCGGCAGAGGCAAGAAGGCCGCTTTTGCCGCAACGCTTCTGGGCACTACGACGACAGTCCTCATCGAATCCAAAACCGATCCAACGACCGGCTGGTCCCTGGGCCTTTCGCCCCATTACCAGCGGGTCGCGATCGAAGGCTGTTTCGGCCTTCCGGAAAACCGGCTCGTGGAGGTGCGGATCGTCGCGGCAGAAGGCGATCGGCTTGTGGGAAGACCCGTGCGGAAACCGGATACCATCTGATGGCTCCGCAACAAGTCCATCAATTTTGACGAACGAGAGGAGATATCCGATGAAGGCTGCGCAGAAGATTGCGGGGCGCTATGCCGGAGAGCAGGGGAAGATCTACCACGATGCCGTGCACCGGATCCCCGCCCGGGCCATACCCTGGCTGGTGCACCTGAGGCGGGAGAAATTGTCGCCCCATGTGCGGGCATCCGATGTCGTTCTGGAATACGGGGTCGGGATGGGATGGAACCTTGCCGGGTTGACTTGCGCCCGACGCATCGGAATCGACGTTGCCGAACACCTCGAATCCACCCTCGAATCCCTCGGCATTGCATTCGTCGCTGATCCGGCACGCGTTGCGGACGGGTCCATCGATGTCGTCATCTGCCACCACGTCCTCGAACACATCGCCAAGCCCCTTGCGGCATTGGAGAACATGCATCGGATGCTCCGGGACAATGGAAGACTCGTTCTGGTCGTCCCCTACGAAACCGGCCGCAAATACAGACGATACGATCCGCTCGAGCCCAACCGCCATCTGTATTCCTGGAACGTTCAAAGTCTCGGAAACCTCGTGGAGAGCACCGGCTTTCGGGCCATCGAGGCCTCGCTCAAACGCTACGGCTACGATCGGTTTGCAGCCGTGTGGGCCGAAAGGCTTTCCCTCGGGGAGGTGGGTTTTCGGATGCTGCGCCGCCTGCTCCAGGGGCTTCGGCCCTTGTACGAGGTGTTTGTGGTCTGCGAAAAGGAAGGAACACCAGAAAAGCATTGACAAGCGACCCCGGCGCCCATTAAGTTGATCCTTCTTATGCTTCCATTGCAATCGAGGAGCGGACCGGCACCTATCTTCTTACGCGTCCATCAACAGAGCGCTACATGATCGACAGATCCACCATCCATCTCTCCAGTGAAACACCCTACCAGCTGCTCAAGCACTTGGAGGCCAATCCCCAAATCACCCAGCGCGAATTGGCCAAAGCTCTGGGCGTTTCCCTGGGAAAGCTCAACTACTGCCTTCGTGCGCTCATCGACAAGGGGTGGGTCAAGATGGGAAATTTTTCCCGGAACCCGGACAAGAAGGGATACGCCTACCTGCTCACCCCCCAGGGCATCGAGGCCAAGACCCTTTTGACGTTGCGCTTTCTGCAACGAAAGATGCAGGAATACGACCGGCTCAAACGGGAAATCCAGGCGCTCAAGGCAGAAATCGGGGATAAAGGGCTCGAATGAGCCAGATGGTCGGACGATGAACCGACCCCCCCTGGTCAAAGCCGATGCCCAGAAATCCGGAGCTTTCCCCCCAGGACCTCTATTGGGGAAATGACGGGGACCGAAGCATCCGACATCCTCCGGATCAACGAATATTTGACCTCTCTCGACCCTCCCCAAAAATAGGGGTTGACAAACCGGGTGCAATTCCCTATTTGCTGGTTCAACGGATGAACGGAAACGTTTCACCCGAATGGCGGTAGCTTGCCCAACAATCCCCCCTCACAGCTCGACAAGCCGAACTCCCCGATTCGCTCAAGTCACCCAGCACGACAAGATGCCAGGCCCCATCCAAATCGATAGAATGCTGGAACATCCCGCTCTTAGTCCCTTGATTCCAGCTCACCCTGTTCAGTTTGGAATGTGTCAATGATGATGGAGTCGCAAAAAGTCAGGAAGTCTCTGTCGAGCCGCGGGGTGACTGGGGAACCTTTTTCGCTGCTGCGAAAAAACTCAGCCGCCCGATCTCGTAGGATCGGACGGATGGCCAGACAGCAAGCAGAGGCTGGTTCAATCGCAACGGCTTGCTTTTCAATGT
>JBFMBE010000215.1:0-5093 GCA_040755275.1 Thermodesulfobacteriota bacterium
ACAGAGTGAAGCCAAATCCAACCTGGGAAATATTCGTACGGCACAGGAAGCCTATTACGCTGAAAAGGATGCGTATTCGAGCTCTCTTACTGAGATCGGCTTCGCAACCAAAGGTACTGCCAATTACCAATACACAGCTGCTGCAGGCGGAACCGGCGCGGCAGCTACTTTTGTTGCAACAGCATCTGCAACCGCAGGCGGCAAACTGGTTAACGACACTTGGACGATTGATAATAACGGGACATTGGCCAACCCGACCAACAAATGTAGTTAAGAAGTCGAACATGGATAAAAAACCAAGCTGTTACAGCGTGGTTTTTTATCCATAAAAATTTGATAATGATGACACATTGATAGTGCCGTTGTACTACGAATGACCCAATCGACATTTCCCTTTCATTTCAGCGTGAACAGGATAAGTTACGATGGAGATTCGAAAACCTGGGGCAATGACGAGCCGCGGATTCACGTTGATTGAACTCATGATTGTTGTCGCCTTAATTGGTCTTCTTTCAGCCATGGCCATTGCCATTTATTCAGGATATGATTGCCGAACAAAACAAAGTGAGGCGAAAAAGAATCTCTCGACGATTTATGAAGCCCAAACAGCATACTATGTCGAATACAATCAGTATGCTTCAACACTTAGCGATATTGGATTTGTTCTAAAATCAACTAGTTGGTATACATATGCCGCAGGCGGAAACGATCAAACCTTTCTCGCCGTTGCATCGAACGGCCCCAAGGGAGATGCCTGGAGTGTAGATCAAAATAAAGTTTTTCAAAATCTGACCAATGGCTGTGCGCGCTAATCTCCTCACCTCATTATCGCATCAGGGCAATCAACAATCCTCAATACTTGGCGCTCGTTCGCACTTTTGGATGTGCTTGGTTCTTACCCTGTTGACTCTCCTCGTGTATTTTCAAACAGGTGATTTCGATTTCATCAACTATGACGATCCCGCCTATGTGACAGCCAATCCCTATGTCTTGAAAGGGATTTCCATCGATACACTCAAATGGTTTTTTTTGGGCGAAGTCGGTTCGAATTGGCACCCCGTTACACTGTTGAGTCACCTGTTGGATGTGACCCTGTATGGCATGAACGCAGGAGCGCACCATCTAACCAACGTTCAATTTCATATTGTGAACACCCTCCTGTTGTTTCTGGTCTTTTATCGGCTTGAAGTAGGTCTCTGGGCATCCGCTTTCATTGCAGCCGTATTCGCGTTACACCCCTTGCATGTCGAATCTGTCGCATGGATTTCCGAGCGAAAAGATGTCTTGAGTACATGCTTCTGGTTTCTGACCATGCTTTCCTACATTGGATACACGCGAAAGCCTTCCCGATTTCGTTATTGGAGGACCATTCTCCTGTTTGTATTGGGGCTCCTTGCCAAACCCATGCTCGTTACCCTACCGTTCGTTCTCTTGCTCATTGATTTCTGGCCGCTCCAACGGATGACGGAAAGCAGAGAAGAAACGATCGTCGTATGGATTGAAAAAATTCCTTTTTTTTTCATCACCCTTTGTTTCAGCATCATTACCTACTTTATTCAGAACTTGACCGGTGCTGTATCGAAAATCGACCAGCTTCCATGGTTCGTCAGAGCGGCCAATGCAGCCAAAAGCTACATCATTTATCTCGTGCAGACATTCTGGCCCAGCCCGCTTTCCGTTTTCTATCCTTATCCCAAATCCTTTCAATTATATGAGTATCTCGGTTCTTCCTTTTTGCTGCTATCCATCAGTCTCTTCTTCTGGCTTCAAAGAAAACGGATCCCTTATGGGTTTGTCGGCTGGTTCTGGTTCGTCGGTACGTTGATACCCGTGATCGGTCTCGTCCAAGTAGGCCTGCAGGCCCATGCGGACCGATACATGTATGTGCCTATGACGGGTATTGCCTTATTGGTTGCATGCGGAGCGTCTGAATTTGTACGAAGAAATCATCACCTGAAACCTGTTGTTGCAATCTTCGGAATTCTTGTCGTTGCTGCAATAACATTTCAGACCGATCAACGAGTACAGAAATGGAAGAACAGTCTCACCCTGTTTTCAGACGCGCTGCAGCATACAGAAGATAATGCAACCGCCTATTTTTGTGTGGCAGCTTACCACCAATCGAAGCAACACACGGAAGAAGCGGAAGCTTTCTACCACAAAGCCCTGCAATTGACACCCGATGATCCACTCATCCACATAAACTTGGTGACGTTATACCATCAAGCCGGCAAAATCGAGCTGGCGGAACATCATTTCCAAAGACTCATGCAATGCAATAGTCATAAAATAGAAATTCTGAAAAGCTTGGGCAGGATTTATATCGATCGAAAAGAATGGGATCAGGCAAAAAACCAATTGTCCATGGTAGTGGCACGGGACCCAATGGATGGTGTTGCATACAACTATCTGGGTATCGCAGAAGCGGAAACCGGAAATCTGTTCGAAGCATTGAACCTTTTCAAGTTTGCCGTCCAATTGGAGCCCCAGAATGCCATGATTCACAACAATCTGGCGGTCAACTACCGTAAGCTTTCAAGAATTCAAGACGCCGTATCGCATTTCGCGCAAGCCTTGTCGCTTGAACCGGACAACCAGGATTATTTGAAACGCTACCGGAGTGCTTTGATTGAACGAAAGCAACTCCGAAGCAAGGCCGATATACTGGCTCATCAGCTTTCCCATATGCCGTCCGGCCCTGAAGCATATATGGAACTTTCATTCATCTACCGATCCTTACAAGATTTTTCGAAAGAACTGCAACTACTGGAAGAACTTTCACGTCAATTTCCCGATTTTGAAGAAGGTGTTAAGCGTCTGGGGATAGCCTACGCAGAAAAGGGCAATTATCCAAAAGCGCTCGAGGTATTTCAAAGGCTCTCTGCTTCCAAGAGTCACAATCCAGAGTGGGATTATCGAATTGCAACGATACTCGCCAGGATGAACGATCCATCCAACGCCTGCATGCATTTAGAAAAAGCCATCCAAAAAGGCTATACCGATCTGACGAAAATCCCATCCGATCTCAACTTCCATCCCATTCAACATTCGGAGTGTTTCCAATCGATTATCCAGGGCATGGTTCATCGGGTAAATCACGACTGATCAGTCATGAACCTTCGAAAAAATTACTTCCATCTTCAAGACAATCTTTCGGCATCATTCGATCTGTTGTGGATTCTGGGGATTTGGTCGCTTTCTGTCTGGATCTCACAGCCATGGGGTGATTTTCCTCTCAACGACGACTGGTCTTATGCCATTGCCGTGAAACGCTGGCTCGATACCGGCGCTTATATCCCCACACCATGGACCAGCATGACTTTGATCAGCCATGTATTCTGGGGTGGTCTCTTTTGTAAGGTGTTGGGGTTTTCTTTCAATGTACTTCGCCTTTCCACATGGGTTGCCGGGATCGGTATCATTTGCATGGTGTATTTCTATTGCCATGCCGTTTCACAAGACCGCTTCATCTCCCGAATCGCTACCTTGAGCCTCGCTTTCAACCCTCTGTTTTTCAACCTTTCTCTCAATTTCATGACGGATATCACAGCCATGTTCTTCAACATGGCAACGATCGGTTTCATGATTCACTATTTATTGCATCGCTCCGATGGCGCTCTCGTTTTATCAGCAATAGGGTGCATCGCCTCCTTGCTTGTACGGCAGAACGGTTTGTTTTTACCGATCGCTTTTTTACTGGCCTGCCTGGTCATTCATCCATTTTCTTTCAAAAACCTTATCAAAAGCGCATTCCCGCTCGTTACCAGTTGGGGAGCTTTGCACCAGTTTGAAATGTGGATGGATCGTACCGGCAGAACACCGTCCCTCTATGGGTTGCAGATCCATGCATTTCAAGACATGTGTCAACGTCTCAAGGATCATTTTTGGACGACTTCCGGATGGATGATCGAAAACATCGCCTCGCAGTTGATCGAAATCGGTGTTTTCCTCCTCCCTTTTTCCTTGTTGGGAGGATTCTGTCTCTTTCGAAAAGCCAAGATCGTACCCGCAACGATGATTTCCGGATGCATCTGTCTGACGGTTGGGTTCCTGACCGCCTTCGCCTTTCTAATCCAAGGAAAAACATTCCCATTAATCGGCAATATTCTTCATAAAGGAGGAATAGGTCCTTTAACGCTGCATGACACCTATATTCTCGGTTTCCATCATTATCGGCAGCTTCCCCCATCATTATGGAAATTGGTCACCGCATTCGGTGGATTTGGTATGGGAACCCTCTTATGGATCATCTTCGAATCAGTTCGCACTTTGACGATTCACTTCAAAAACCGATCGTTCAATCTGTTCGACGGCATCCCAGTCTTCATCTATGCATGCCTCCTGGTCTATATGATACCGTTGTCGTTGATCCCATCCTTTGATCGCTATTTGATTCTCCCGATCGCACTCTTGTGTATCACCATCGCCTCGGACCAGTCCCAATCTCGCTTACTCGGTCACGCTTCATCCAGAAAATATGTGCTGATGGTCGCCGTCCCCCTCTTGCTGTTGCAAGGCATTTATGCCGTCGGTGGAACCCATGATTATTTTTCTTGGAACCGTGCCCGATGGAAACTCATTCAAGATGCCGTTGGTTCAGGCATACCGCCATCCAACATCGACGCTGGATTTGAATTCAACGGCCTCGTCTTTTACGGCGACACGTTTCAAGGCGGCGAGAAAAAAGATTCGACAAAACCGCCAATCCAACGAAATCATCCGCGCAGTTGGTGGTGGGTAACCAATGATGAATACCTCGTTGCATTCGGGTCCATATCCAATACGCAGATTCTCAAGACCGAATCGTTTACACGATGGCTTCCGTTTTCGATGGGAAAACTTTTTTTCTTGAAACGAAATGAGATTGATGGAGCCGGCGATTCGCAGCGCCTTGCGGATTGACCGCCGGCAATGATGCAAGAGCACATGACAAGGGGGGGGACGCCGCTACAAAATTGCGAGTGCTTTTCACGATTCGGTCGATCGGGCGATTTTCTTCAGATCGGCTGCAAAAGACCGGATCGATGATGTTGTCAGGGCCTTCGTTTTCAACATCTGCAATATCTCCAGGTCGTCGATCGCCATGATTCGCT
>JBFMBE010000216.1:0-5069 GCA_040755275.1 Thermodesulfobacteriota bacterium
AAACCCTTCTGTTTGGAGTTACCTGAAGATGTTTCGGCATTCGCTGCCGGTGTAGGGTCATCCGGCTCACTTCCACCGGATATCCTCTCATGGTGATCCGAACAGTGCGGCCATCCCGGTCACCGCCCCGGAGAGCAGCAGGGTCGTTTCCATCCGGAATTCGAGACGAATGCCCGGCATCATGTGGCCGCTGCGATGCCATCGGATGATCCAGCCCATCAGCACCGGACAGATCGCCAGAAAAACCGACCAGGAGGGAAACGAGGCGAGAAACGCCCCGAGAAACGGCAGCAAGGCCAAAACATACAAAAACACGTACAGCATTCGAAAGGTTTTTTCTTCGCCCAACACGAGGGGAATGGTTTCCCGGCCGACGATCCGGTCCCCCTGCATGTCGAGGATGTCGAAGAAAGCCGTTCGAACGAATACAAGGCTTGAGGCCCACAGAAACACGGGAAGGGTTTCGATGGGAAGCGTTCGAAAATGCGACAGCGCCGGCAGCAGGGCCGTCACCACCCCCCAGGCGACCGCGATCAGCACCGTTTTGGAACCCGGAATGTCACGAAGCCTCCGGATGCGGATCCCGGGACGATGGGAGATGAGCGGAACATTGTACGACAGACCGGTGACACTCATGAAGAACAGCACCAGAAAGGGAATCCATCCCAGCTGGAAGGCATACCAGATGCCGGATGCACCGGAAGCGAGGGCCATGATTCCCAAGGCCTTGCGGTGCTTTCGATAGAATTTCTCCCGATCGGGATCGTTGTACCGGTCCGCATGGCTTCCGGTCAAGTTGTTCAGCATGTGCATCGAAAGCACATACAGCATGGCGATGACGGCATGCCGCTTTGAATCGGGGACGGAAAGCAGTCTGGAACAGGCCATACACAAGGCGCCGGCGCCGAGCGCCACGTAGACATTGGTCAACAGCAGCGACTGCTGCAAAACGAACCAGGTGCGTTTGAGCCCCAGGCTCCGTTTGAGGGAAAGCCCCTCGACACGGCGCACCACTCGATTGATGACCCAGTTCGGTGTGGAAGCGCCGGCGGTAATACCGACGACACGCACCCCTTCGAGGGAAGCCGGATCGATATCCCAGTCCGATTCCACCGAAAGGGTTCGGGCGCCGTTTTGCTCGGCGACCTCGGCAAGCCGCCTGGTGTTCCCGCTTGTCTTTCCACCCACCACGATCAGCAGATCACAGGCCCGGGCAAGCTCCCTGACCTCCGCCTGACGGGTGGATGTGGAATCGCAGATCGTATCGAACACCTTGTAATCGGGCCGATGGTGCTGCAGCCAACCTTTGGCTTCCTCGAACAGATTCGAGTTGTAGGTCGTCTGTGCGACGACGATCGCACGCTCGAGCACCGGAAGGCGTGAAAGCTCGTCGAGGTCTGCGACGACAAACCCTTTTCCCTCTGCAAATCCCTTGAGTCCTTTCACCTCCGGATGGTCGGCGTCTCCCAGGATTACGATCGAAAACCCCTGCCGGGCATGCTTGCGAATGATCTGCTGCACCTTGATCACTCGGGGGCAGGTAGCGTCGATCACGTGAAAGCCCGCCTGCACCAGGGAAGCCTTTTCCTCGGGAGGTACACCGTGCGCCCGGATGATGATCGTTCCCGATCCGGTTTCCGGAATGGTGTCCAGAACACGGATCCCCTTTTCTTCCAGCAGCTCAAGAACCTGCGGGTTGTGAATCAGCGGTCCGTAGGTCTGGATCGGTGGTTCCTGTTCGGATGGAGCATCCAACACCATTTCGACGGCGCGCTTGACGCCCATGCAAAAGCCGGCCGTTCGGGCGACGACGATTTTCATCTCATCCCCGCACCGCAATCCGAAGAACGTCCCATCCCGGTGCCGGCCCCCATGTTACGCCGAAAAAGGCTCATGCTTGAGGAACACCTTGTGGTCCACCAGCGACAGGGAATGAATCTTCGCTTTGATGAATTTTTGGTCCCCGAAAATGTTGATCAGCCGCAGACCCCCTTCTTCGGGTTCCACGACATCCACGGCTTCCATGACGAGTTTGGTTTCTCCATCTTCGATCAAATACGCATTGGCTTCACACATGAAACGATCCCTTTTTCAAGTTCGCGTTCACCCCATCCGAACGACCACGCGCCCCGTCCCCTTTCCGGCGAGCATGGTCCGGATTTCCGTTTCCAATTCATTCAGCTCCACCTCTCGGTGGATCATCCTCAGCCCTTCCGGCTTCCAATCGGATGCCAGCCTTTCCCAGATCCAACGCCGAAGGGGCATCGGCGTCTGGGCTGAATCGATGCCATAGAGGGTCACCCCTCTCAAAATGAACGGATATACCGTCAGCACCAACTGTGCAGATGCGATGTTTCCGCAGGTCGTTACGGGGGCATGTTGGTGGGTGGACTTGATCGCACAGGCGAGCACCTCACCTCCGACCGTATCGACAACCCCGTGCCATACTGCCGGAAGAAGGGCCTTCTGCGGATTGTCCTGAAGGGAGCTGCGATCGACGATTCGGCGGACCCCGAATGCCTGAAGCCGTTGCCCCGCATCCGGCTTTCCGGAAGCGGCCGCAATCGAATACCCCAGTCGAGTCAGAATGGCAACGGCAAGAGTCCCCACCCCACCGGTGGCTCCAGTGACCAGGACATCCCCTTCATCCGGCATGAGCCCGTGTTTGATCAGTTTGTTCACCGAAAGCCCAGCCGTAAACCCAGCGGTCCCGAGCATCATGGCTTCCTTATGGCTCAAGCCGCTGGGAAGGGGGACCACCCAGTCTGCAGGTACGCGAATGTATTGGCCGAACCCACCGGACGTATTCATTCCCAGATCATAACCGGTGACCAGAACGGGCTGGCCTTTCGCAAACGATGGATCTCGGCTTTCGACGACATCCCCGGCAGCATCGATCCCCGGCGTGTGTGGATAGTTTCGGGTCACCCCTCGATTGCCGGAAGCAGAAAGAGCATCCTTGTAGTTGAGCGAGGAATAGCGGACGCGGATCAGCACATCGCCTTCCGGGAGTTCGTCGATGCGCTTGCTCGTCACGGTACGCACCGGTTTTCCATCGGCATCGATCGACACGACCATTGCCTGAAAGCGCTCACTTCCCTTCATGGTACTCTCCTGTAAGGCACCCCGTTCTCGTGGTGGAAGGCTTCCGTTTCGTCAGCGTCCATGCATCCTCGCCCCTCTTCTGCTGCGAACCCTACGGAGCAGAAGAACGGTCGCCCCGGCCCCGCCGTCACAGGACCTTGCCGTACAATAGGCGCTGACCCATCTTCTCCAGGAGGAACGGAGAATCCACTCCTGAAGACAGTGTTTCAAAACGGGTTCTTTTGGAGAGGAAAGCCCCCTGCCATGGATGATCAGAACGGTCCGCAGGCCCTCCCGAAGGCTGGTTTCCATGAAACGATCGAATTGAAGGCGCGCCTGCCTCGCCGTAAACCCGTGCAGATCCAGATGGGCTTGAATGGCGTATTTCCCCCGGTGCAGCAGACGCGGTACATGCGGATCGAGGTCCGGCGAAGTCCCCTCGATATATTCAGGTGTCAGGGAAACATCGAAGCCTTCTCCGGTCAGGACCAGGCGGTGGAGATTGTCGCTACCATCCATGTCCGACTCTATCCGATAACGAGTCGAGCTGGAGGACCCCTTCGGTATCATCCAATATTTGGATCGATCCAGCCGGACAACCCCTTTCATCGCAGCCAGAAACATTTCCCGATCGCTCATGTCGGAAGGCTCGTCATCGATATCCAAACCAGGCCGATTGCAAGGCTTTTGGGCATCGGGCCGCTTCTGCAGCTGCAGCTTCATCTTCAAGTCCGCAAAAGGTCTGTGAAACCCTTCTTCATGACGATTGTTCGTTCTCATGATCCAACCGCTTCGCCTGGTTGCAGGCATGAACGATGCGCCACCACCAAGCATCGCTTTCCGTTTTCAGAATCTCGTCCGTCAGGGACCGTCCGGCTTCGGTTTGAACGCGAAGCCGGACGCTGTCGATCCATCGACCTGCAGCAGCCGTTCCATGGTCCAGAAGCCATTTCAGTTCAACGATCAGAGCAATCTGGTCGGCATCCCGGGCCAAAAGCGCCTCTTGCGTGTTTGCGGTTTCAAATTCGTGCATCCATTCGGCCAGCTGTCCCCCAAAGATCAGGCCGTCCGTCAAATCCTTCAGGCACTGTCCCGTCTGGGGTCTGTGATAAGACTTCTGAACACTGTTCAAATCACCGATTCTCGTTTCCGGAAGATCATGAAACAGACACAGAAACATCAACCGGTTTCGATCGACATGCGGCACCATGAACGACAGAACGTAGGCAACGATGGTTGTGAGGTAGACATGTTCTGCCACAGATTCCCGCCCGGCCCCCAAAAATGCAAATCCGGACCGGGGAATCGCTTTCAGGAAACGGGCTTCGAACAGGAAATCGGCTTCCGATCGATCCATGTTCCGTCTACCACCAATTCGGATGGCTGATGATCGGCTTGCCACGAACCGCCATGGCATAACCGGCATACTGGTTCTTGTTCAAGAAATAATCGCAGCCATCACTCATATAGACGCCCCATGCATAATGGGGATAGCCGCCGACGCTGGAGGATGACCAGTAGAAAGAAGCCAATGTATCCGGAAAGTACTGTGTGCTGATGGACGGATAAAATCGGTGATAATCCGCCAGTCGGGCCAGCTCATAGATGGTGGGAAGCCGCCAGTCGGAAAACCCGCCGAAGTTCCGATCGTTGAGGGCTTGCAAAAATGTCTGGGTATCCGTTCCCTTCATTCCGGCGGCTCCGCCGTTCGTCGACAGGTTAGGATCGTACCAACGCATCCGATTGTCCGCATCGTGGGGATTGCTCGGATCCGGCTTTCCGTCCTTATGTTGTTTGACTTCCCAGACAAGCCCCGTCGTCTTGTCCTGCACCATGGCCCAGTCTCCGGATTCCAACGGTAGTTCGTTCCCGGTTCCATTCAGCTTGATGAACTCAGGGGGAGGGGTATTGGCCGGGTTGGGTGAACCGAAGAGGATCCTGCCGGGTTGGGGACGCGGAACTTCGGAGCGCGTGTCATAACAGGT
>JBFMBE010000217.1:0-5003 GCA_040755275.1 Thermodesulfobacteriota bacterium
CAAGCCGTTGCGATTCAACCAGCCTCTGTTTGCTGTCTGGCCATCCGTCCGATCCTACGAGATCGGGCGGCTGAGTTTTTTCGCAGCAGCGAAAAAGGTTCCCCAGTCACCCCGCGACTCGACAGAGTCTTCCTGACTTTTTGCGACGCCACAAATCATGATGGCGTCGCAAAAAGTCGCTAACCACTGGTTTTCCTTCAAAGCCGAGCCTCCAGCAGGAGAAAGGCATCGGCGGCCTGTGGGGACCGTATCATGCCCCCCACTCGATGCATTGACCCGGGCAGTTTCGAATGGCATCGTTGACCGGTTCTTCGGGATAGGCGTCAAGATCGATGACTTCGATGTAACCGGATGAATTCATCTGAAAGACCATGGGAGCCACATCCACGCAGACACCACATAGGATGCATTCGCTGAGATCGACGATGGGTTTTTTGGGATGTTCCATAGGATCGGTTTACCGTTGGGATCCATTCCTGCGGATGTCACCTTCGTACGCGGCCACATGGCCGCAGGCTGCATCCTGTTTTTCAGGAGGCCACTTCGATCACCATCTCGGCAGTGCGAAGCACTTCGCCAATGCATGCGGCTTCAACAATGCCTTTCCGATGAAGATCCTCAAGCAGCCTGTCTGCAACAGACGGAGGAACACAGATCAGGAGGCCCCCAGACGTTTGCGGATCGTACAGGATATCCATCACGAAAGGATCGATATCGGCAGAGGTATGTACCATGAGGGCACGAAAATCCCGGTTTCGGTAGGCACCTGCCGGAACCAGCCCCATGGCTGCAAAATCCCGCGCTTCTGGGAGGATAGGAATCTTTCCGATGTCGATATGCACCCCGAAACCTGACCCCAGCACCATTTCAGCCAAATGTCCGATCAATCCGAATCCGGTGATGTCGGTACATGCATGAACGGGATAGGAAATCATCGATTCGGACGCATCCCGATTCAGGGTGGCCATCAGCCGCGTGACTCGATCGATTAGTTCGAGCTCTGCAAGCCCGCCCTTGATGGCTGTATTGACGATTCCAGTACCAAGAGGTTTCGTCAGAATCAGCCGGTCCCCGGGCTGAAGGTTTGTCTTGATCAATACGCGATCGGGATGAACGAATCCGGTCACCGAGAGACCGTATTTCAGCTCCGTATCATCCACGCTATGACCACCGATCAAAACGGCCCCTGCCTCTGCGATCTTGTCGATTCCCCCCTGAATGACCTCGCGCAATATACCGATGTCCATCGTCTTGCTGGGAAATCCGACCAGATTCATGGCCGTTTTCGGTACACCCCCCATGGCATAGACATCGCTCAGCGCATTGGCTGCCGCGATCTGCCCGAACCAGTAGGGATCGTCCACAACCGGCGTAAAGAAGTCGACCGTCTGAATGAGGGCCAGATCCTCCGAAATCCGGTAAACACCGGCATCATCGGCCCGACTCAACCCCACCAGAACGTTTTCGTCCGTCGGAAACACCAAGCCGCACAAAGCCCGCTCCAGGTCCCCAGGAGCCAATTTCGATGCTCAGCCGGCACCTTTGACGGTCTGCGTCAAGCGAAGGGATGGTTCTGACATGGTTGAATTCTCCGACAATGGAAACGAGCTTTCGGTTACAAGATCCGCAAATGATCCATTCTGTGGACGGCTTCTCCAATCGGATCGCTAGACCATCAAAATTCTTGGAAACCCTATTGGACGCCCGTCAACAACCGGAGCACGCGCTCTACGTCGCCGAAATTGCGATAGGCATCATGATCCATCCGAACGGATCGGGCACCGGCTGCCCCCATCCGGTGACGTAGGTCGACGTCGGTCAACAATTGGATGATCGCTCGATCGAAGGCCTCCAGATCGAACGGCCGGGTCAGAAATCCAGTCTCGTTTCTACGAACCACCTCTGCAATGCCGCCGTTGTCGAAGGCGACAACCGGAAGCCCACAGCTCTGGGCCTCCAGATACACCATTCCGAGACTTTCCCGAATTCCAGGAAAAGCAAACACATCTCCGGCGCTGTATACGGAGTACATTCGGCTTCGGGGGATTTTTCCCAAGAATACAATGGAGGGATTTGTAGACGCAAGGGATTTCAAGCGGGCTCTTTCCGGCCCGTCTCCAACGACAAGCAGGACATGGCGGAATCCCTTGGCGAGAATTCGTCCGCTGGTCTCGATCATCCAAGAAATACCGTCAGCCTTGACGCCCGGCCGAAACATCGCCGCACTCACGATGACCGGCACATCGGATGGGATTTTCAAACGATTTCGCCATTCGAACCGGTGATCTTGCGAGAAACCGAACCGGCTGGGAACGATCCCAGGCCGGACATAACTGAGTCGCGACTCCGGAATCAGCCGCTTGAGATTGACATGATCCACCCAGCGATTGGTAAAGACATGGGCTGCCGCAGTCAACGCCCTTCGGTTCAGCACAAACCCCAGCCACGTCTTCGGATTCCGGCGAGGTTTGGTGGAGAAAATCCCCTGAAACACGACATATGGAATCTGAAGCCTTCGGGATGCGACAGGACCGAGGATATCCGGAGCCTTGTAGTAGGTGTGGTGGGTCAGGAAGAGATCGGGTTTTGGGGGGAACGCCCGGCGTTCGAGACGACGCAGGTCTGCAACGAGTCTCGGGATCAACCAGGGTTTCCAATACACATACCTGGCACGAACCCGACTGGCAGCTTCAACGCAATGACCAGCTGTCTGCAGAAAAGACACCAGCCCGATGGCCGTCGTCTGGTCCCCGGAGGGGTTCGGGTGATCGATCGGCTTCATCGGGCTGTAAAAGAGGATATTCACACCTCAGGCTGCCTGATCCACGTTGGTGCACAACCTGCAGCAGTTCAGGCACCGGTTGGCTTCATACCGGGCATCCTGTTCGCTGATGACAAGATCGCTTTCGACAAAGGACGTGATTCGTTCGGCCACAGGAAGTTCGGGCATCGGCGTACGTTTCCGCTTCACCACACCTTCGACGTGGTTGAACAAGGATTCCGGAATATGCCGCTTCTGAAGGGAAAGCGGCACCGATGTCACTTCCTGGCCGGTCAGGTAGAGATGGATCGATCGCGCTGCACGCCTTCCGCCTCCGATGGCCTCGATTACCAGGGATGCGCCCGTATAGGCATCTCCGGCAGCAAACACGTAGGGTATATTCGTCTGGAGCGTTTCCCGGTCCGCTTCAATCGTGCTCTTGCGGCTGATCCGAAGTTCCGCAAGACCCTTGTCCTGCTGCTTGAAGGAGACATCGGGCCCCTGACCGATAGCCGATACGATCATGTCCACATCGAGACAGGTTTCCGATCCGGCCACCGGCACCGGCCGTCTTCTTCCCGATGCATCCGGCTCTCCAAGCTCCATTTTCAGGTATTCGAGTGCCTTCACCTTTCCGGCTTCATCAGCAATCACCCGTGCCGGAGCCGCCAGAAACACGAATTCGACGCCTTCGTGCTCGGCCGCCTCGATTTCGACCTCGTTTGCCGGCATTTCGCTGCGGGTTCTGCGGTAGACGAGATAGACCTTTTCCGCTCCCAGCCGAATCAGGGTCCGAACACAATCGATGGCCGTATTGCCCCCGCCAATGACGGCACACCGCTTCCCGATCGAAAACTGCTTCACGGGTTTGCCTTCCTGCTGGTAGCGGGCAAATCGGGTCAGAAAATCGATTCCGGTCGTACAGCCTTCGGCGTTTTCCCCCTCGATACCCAGGGCATAGTCCTGCCAGGCTCCGATCCCGAGGAAAACGGCATCGAATCCTTCGGCCTTGAGGCTTTCGATATCGAAATCCTTTCCCAACCGGACATTGGGTCGATGGATGATTCCAAGATTCAGGAGGCCATCGGTTTCCCATTTCAGGACGGCTTTCGGCAGCCGGTATTCCGGAATGCCGTACCGGATCATGCCGCCCAACTCGGGCATCATATCCAAAACGGTCACTTCATGGCCGAGCCGCCGCAGAAAATAGGCACAGCTTAGTCCCGCAGGCCCTCCACCGACAACAGCCACTTTCTTTCCAGTAGGAGGTGCACAGGAGATGGGCAGCCGCTTTCCTGAATTCATTTCGTAGTCCGCCACAAACCGTTTCAGCTGGTTGATGGAAACCGGTTCGTCCTCAAGCCCTCTGCGGCATTTGGTTTCGCAGGGATGGGGGCAGACCCGGCCGCAGGACAGCAGCAGCGGATTTCTTTCGCGAATGGTGTTGACCGCTCCGGCATAATCCCCTTTGCGGATGCAATCGATATAGGTTGGAATGTCGATTTCTGCCGGGCAGGTCTGCTGACAGGGGGAAAGCGCTCCATCTTCCGTGTTGAAGGTCAGCAGTCGCTCGGACATCGTCCGAACGGTGAGGATGTTTTTCGGGCAGATGTTTTCGCAGGCTCCGCATCCGACACATTTGGCTTCATCGACGACGGGATAGCCGTCGGGCCCCATGTGGATGGCATCGAAGATACATGCCTGGATGCAGTCCCCATAGCCCAGGCATCCGACACTACATGCCCGTCGACCGCCATAAAAGGCAGCCAGGGCACGGCAGCTGAGGACCCCGTCATAGCGATACTTATCCGCCGCACGGGAGCCACCGTCGCAAGCATTCACGGATTTTCGCGGCTCGGCAGCGCCCGGATCGATTCCCATTACGGCGGCCACCTTCTGAGCGCCTTCTGCACCGGCAACGATACAGACGCTGGGTTTGGCTTTTCCGGCGACAACGGCGGCTGCAGCCGCTGAACACCCGGCAAACCCGCATCCACCGCAATTGGCTCCGGCCAAACATTCCTCCACGGCTGCTATTCGTGGATCCTCATACACGTAAAAAATGCGGGATGCCGCACTCAGCAAGGTGCCGCAGGCGCATCCCAGTCCCAGCATGAACAGGACGGCTTCGATCATCAGGGTTCTCCAGAGTGATAAGAAACGATATCAGAAGGCAGAAGTCAGAGGACCTCACCGTCGACGTTGGTCAGTCAATAAGAGCTCGCAACAGTCGCTACCCACT
>JBFMBE010000218.1:0-1527 GCA_040755275.1 Thermodesulfobacteriota bacterium
TATTTCGATCCAGTACGTCCGTCCGATCCAACGATATCCGGCGGCTTCAAACACGTTTTCGCAGCAAGCTCAAAAGGCTTCCCCAGCCACCCCGCTTATGCCCGGCATTCCCGAAAAGCACGGGAAAGACGACTTTTTGCGGGGCCATCACTTTTCCCTTTTCCCTTTTTCCGTTTCCCGTTATAAAATGAAGGTCTCGCATAGGCGCTCTCTCTCGATCCTCAGGCGTCCGGGTCCGTAGAAAGGAGCTGACTGGTCGCGAGAACATTCAACATGGACGAACGCTTCAGGAGACATTCGTGGTTGTATATGATCTGATATGCTGTAACGGGCATTGCTTCGAAGGCTGGTTCGAAGATGCCGCTGCCTTCGAACGTCAGCTGGCGGATAAGCTGATTCTCTGCCCGGTTTGCAACGACGAGACCATTGTCCGAAAACCCTTTGTACCGGCTGTTCGGACCCACACATCATCTCAGCCGGACCGAAAACGCAGTTCCACCGATATTCAGGAGCTCAAACAACGGATCGCCGAATTTGTGGACCAGCATTTCGAAAACGTCGGCAGCCGATTTGCGGCCGAAGCGCTGAAGATTCACTATGGCGTTGCGGAGCCCCGCAACATCCGAGGGGTCAGCACCCCTCAGGAAGAAAAGATTCTTCAGGATGAAGGGGTCCAGTTTTTCAAGGTCGATCTGTCATGAACGGCCGTTTCCAGTGGATGATTGCATGGATATCTGTATGGGTATCTTTTTGTGGAATCACTGGATGCACGGATAGCGAACAGGTGGTTTCCATCGACATGAATCGACGGGAAACCGTCGATACCCGAAACAGAACGCCCGCTGTGACCTATGCCTATCTTCCCCAGTATGCGCATTCGGTTTCCTATGAACGACATCACCTGCTGATCGCCTATCTTCGGGAAAGGACCGGCCTCAATATCAAACAGGTCTTTCCGGAATCCTTCAATGAGCACATGCGCATGGTCAGCCAGGGCAAGATCGACATTTCCTTCACCAATCCCTATGTCTATGTCATCACCGCCCAACGATACGGTCAGAAGGTCTTCGCCCAGATCGTGGAATCCTCCGGAAAAGCCGCCTTTCGGGGGCAGATCATCTGCAGGAAGGACAACGAAGCCATCCGAACCCTTGCGGATTGTCGGGGAAAGCGGGTCATTGCCGTCGATCTGACATCCGCCGGCGGATTTCTGTATCCGATGGGTCATTTTTTCGAACATGGCATCCGGCAGGAAGACTTCGCAGAGCTCAGCTTTTCTCCCGGTCCGGGCGGCAAGCAGGAAAAAGTGGTTCTGGCCGTGTATTCGGGGCAGTTCGATGTCGGTCTCATCCGGGAAGGTACCCTGAATGTCGTTGCCGACAAGATCGATATCGATCAGATTCGGGTGCTTGCGACGAGCGAGTGGTATCCCGCATGGGTCTATTCGGCCCGACCCGACGTGGCCACGGACGTCATCGCCAAAATCCGGCAGGCCCTCTTCGAACTCGACGAGCAGAACCCGGATCA
>JBFMBE010000218.1:1627-4994 GCA_040755275.1 Thermodesulfobacteriota bacterium
GCCGCCCTGATCGGCGCCGGATTCGCCAGCCAGGTGACCTACCGGATCAAGCGGCTTCAGAAGGCATCGGAAGATGTGCTTGCCGGAAATCTCGATATCCAGATCACGGGAAGCAAGCATTTAACCTGCTTCGATCTGACCGGTTGCACGGATACGGCCTGCCCGGCATACGGAGATCGGCTCCGCCGATGTTGGTACATCCAAGGAACCCATTGCCACAATTGTCCGGAAGGGAAAGATGCCGATAAGAAAAAATGGTGTAAACAGTGTACCATCTATCGACAGCTTTCCGGAGACGAAATTCAGGATTTGGCCGAATCCTTCGAAGCCATGGCCCGATCTCTGTCGGCTCACATTCACGAGCTCAGCGAGTCCCGCAAAGCCATCGCTCTTTCCGAGGAGAAATACCGCCGGATTTTCGAAAGTTCGATGGACATGGTGTTTGCCACGGATACGGACGGCCGGTTTTTCGACATCAATCAGGCGGGTATCCGTCTTCTCGGTTATCGATCGAAGGAAGACATCCTGAATCGGATCGACCTTCGGGACATTTTCTGCCAACCGAAGGAATACGACGACATCGTGGCACATCTGAAAACTACGTCCTTCGTGAAAGATCGGGAAGTGTGCATCCGCAGCGCAGAGGGAAGAATCCTCACCGTTCTGCTGAGCTGCTCCGCCCAGAAATCCGGGAACGTCATCACTGGATGCGAGGGAATCGTCAAGGACATCACGGAACGTCGCAGCATGGAGCAACAGTTGCTTCAGGCAGACAAGCTGGCTTCCTTGGGTCAGCTGTCGGCGGGCATCGCCCATGAGATCAACAATCCGCTCGGCCTCATCCTGGGCTACAGTCAGCTGCTGTTGCGTTCTCAACCCAAGGACAGCCAGCTCTACGAAGACCTGAAGACCATCGAGAAAAATACACTTTCCTGCAAGCGCATCGTCCAAGCCTTGCTCAATTTCGCCCGGAAAACCGAAACCAAGATGGCCGAAGTCGATATCAACCGGGCCATCGAGCAGGTGGTGGCCGTTCTCGACCACCAGTTCTCCCTGTCAGGAATCGACATCGTCCTGGAGATCGATCCGAACCTGCCTTCGATCGTCGGAGATATGGAAAAACTCAAGCAGGTGTTCATGAACCTCGTCATGAACGCCAGACAGGCCATTTCCCACGAAGGCCGGATCAGCATCCGGACGATGGCGCAAAACGGCCGGATCGTCATCTCCGTTGAAGACACCGGATCCGGCATCGATCCGGCTATCCGACATAAAATCTTCGATCCTTTTTTCACCACCAAGCCCACCGGGGAAGGTACCGGTCTGGGGCTTTCCGTCAGTTACGGCATTGTCACCGAACACGGAGGCGATATCACCGTGGAGAGCATCCCCGGGCAGGGCAGCTGCTTCACCGTATTGCTGCCCATTCCATCATCAGAATCGTCCAGAAGGATTGACCCGTGAATGTGATTCAGACAGCCATTGAAGATGTACGTATTCTCGAACCCCGGGTGTTTTCGGACCAGCGGGGATATTTTCTGGAAACCTACCACGTCAAGCGATACCGGGATGCCGGGATCGCTTGCGACTTCGTTCAGGACAATCTGTCCTTTTCCATTCGGGGAACCCTGCGCGGGTTGCATTACCAGATCCGCCATCCGCAGGCCAAGCTCGTTCAGGTCATCTCCGGTGAGGTCTTCGATGTGGCCGTCGATCTGCGCATCGGGTCGCCTACGTTCGGCAACTGGGTGGGGGTGGTGCTGAGCTCCGAAAACAAGCGTCAGCTCTTTATTCCCGAAGGCTTTGCCCATGGGTTCTGTGTGACGAGCGAAACCGCCCTCTTTTACTACAAATGTTCCGATCTCTACGATCCGCAGGACGAGGGCGGGCTGCTGTGGTCCGATCCGGATCTGGGTATTTCCTGGCCTGTGGAGCGACCGATGCTGTCCGCCAAGGATGCCGTCTTTCCGAGGCTTTGCGATATTCCCGAAGAGAAACTCTTTCGATTGGGAGGGGTGAAATGAAGATCTTGGTCACCGGCTCGAAAGGGCAGTTGGGTACAGAGATCTTGCGGCAGGCCGAGGCGATGGGCTTTTCCCACAAGGGTGTCGATCTTCCCGAATGGGACATCACATCCCCGGATCGTGTCAACGAATTGATCGCATCCTACGGACCGATCGTCGTGGTGAATGCTGCGGCCTACACGCAGGTGGATCGGGCGGAAGCGGATCCGGATGCTGCCTGGGCCGTAAATGCCGAGGCACCCAAGTATCTGTCGGAAGCCTGTTCCTTGCGCGAAGTGCCCCTGATCCACATTTCGACGGATTTTGTCTTTGACGGAACCAAAACCCAGCCCTATGTGGAAGAGGATCCGATCGGGCCCCTCAGCGTCTACGGCAACAGCAAGGCGGCCGGAGAGGCCTATGTTCGGGAGCGTCTCGACCGCCATCTCATCGTTCGGACGAGCTGGCTCTATGGTGTTTACGGCAACAATTTCGTCAAGACCATGCTCCGGCTGGCCACGGAACGGGAAACGCTCCGGGTGGTGGATGATCAGATGGGATGCCCTACCTGTGCGGCGGATCTGGCAGCCGCACTGCTGGTGCTGTGCAAGGCGGTTTATGGAGCGCCGACTGTCGTCTGGGGGACGTATCACTATTGTGGGGAAGGGGTGACATCCTGGTACGGCTTTGCGAAGGCGGCCATCGAAATGGCTTCGGGTCGAATACCGATCCAAATGAAATCCATCGAGCCCATTTCGACGGAGCAGTATCCGACCCCCGCCAAACGGCCGGCCTATTCGGCCCTGAACTGTGACAAAATCCGACGAGTCTTCGGCGTCCGCATCCGCCCCTGGCGGGAGAGCTTGCGGGAGACGATCGACATTCTGTTGAACGGTACGACAAAGGAGGCATCATGAAGGCCATTGCATTGTTCGTGTTCAACGGAGATCCCATGTGTTTCATCCATGTACTGCTCAATGCCCTCGACATGAAAGAACGGGGGGATGCTCCGACGATTGTTTTGGAAGGAGCTTCGACAAAACTTCTGCCGGAACTCGCCCGACAGGATCATCCCCTGCACGCTCTCTGGGAAAAGGTGAAGACCGCCGGGCTGGTGGCAGGCGTTTGCAAGGCCTGCTCCAGGAAGCTGGGAACTTTCGAAGAGGCCGAACGCCAGGGGCTCGCTTTTCTGGATGACATGAGCGGCCATCCGAGCATTGCCGGTTTTCAGAAGCGGGGATACGAGATCATTACGTTTTGATGAGGATGCCACAAGGCTGACAGTGTCTGTCGAGTCGCGGGGTGGCTTGGGGGGCCTTTTTCGATGTTGCGAAAACGAGATGGCCCCGCAAAAAGTCAGGCCC
>JBFMBE010000219.1:0-4988 GCA_040755275.1 Thermodesulfobacteriota bacterium
CCGTCCGATCCAACGATATCCGGCGGCTTCAAACACGTTTTCGCAGCAAGCTCAAAAGGCTTCCCCAGCCACCCCGCTTATGCCCAGCATTCCCGAAAAGCATGGGAAAAGCGACTTTTTGCGAGCGCATCATTGGTCGTCTACTACCGATGCCTACTATCCGTACGGCGCGTGGATCGTGTACTTCGGCCACGGCTACGGCTACAACAGCTATAAGTACTACGGCAGCCATGTGCGCGCCGTTCGAGGTGGGAAGCGATTCGCTGAAAGGCGATGTCAACGGCGACCACGAGGTGAATCTGGCGGATGCGATAATGGCCTTGTAGGTATTGGCGGGAATGATACCGGATGGTACGATCAACCTGGCAGCGGATGTGGACGGTGATTACAAGATTGGTATGGCAGAGGCGATCTATGTTCTGCGTCAGGTTGCAGGCTTATAAACATACAGGCGATGGCGCAGGAAGTGTTGGAAGAATAATGGGTGAAGGGTGATTGGTGAAGCTCAAGCCCATGACCGCAACATCCAGAAAGTACTGGGTCTGAATGAGGATGAACCTCGGGAAAGGAGAAACCAGCTCTTGCATACAGAGTTTAAAAAACAAGAGCTGATCGCAACAGCTGCCAATCAGGTATGATGGCGCTGCAAAAAGTCGGAAAAAAGGCATTTTTGCAAATTGCAACCCAATACATTCAGCATGTTATGCGTGTGAAAATAAAAAATTTCGACTTTTTGCGAAGCCATCATCTTTAACGCTAATCGCTAGGATTGGTTTGGATGAACCGTCAGAAGCAACCGTTCTACCTCATGATCGCTGTTTTTGTCTGGATGTTCGGGGCAGCCGTCCATGTGCTTGCGCAAGCCGATATGACTGAATCGGAAGTGGATATGGTCCAAACGGATATTCACGGTCCCTTTCCGCTCTCTTCCCAATCTCCATTCCAGTCCCTGCGACCGACCATGGTTCCAGGAGCGGATTCTATTGTTGCGGAAGGAAGGTTGTGTGTCCGGATGAATACGACCCTTGCCAATGTGTGGATCAACGAGAGCAGCCGGTATGTCCTCGATTTTGAGACACTGGATACCAACCTTGGTTTTCAGTATGGATGGCTTCCGAACATGACCATAGGTGTTCGCTATGAAGAACGCTCGGTTTTCGGTGGAATCTTGGAAGGATGGATCGAATCCTTTCATCGACTGACCCACATCGAACAGGCAGGAAGAGACGAAGTGCCACATGGTCGAATGTCCTTTGCGCTGTATCCGGAAGGGAAAGCACCCATTTCCGTTGTGGATGAAAAGGGTGTATATTCGAGGCGGCTCTCGACGGACTGGCATTGGCGGGTTTTGAAAGGAAAGTCCTGGTGGCCGAATGTCAGTGTCGGTATGAGTATCGATATGGATTTGTATACGAGTCCTTTTGTCCAGAAGGACTTTCCCATCGATGTGGGGTGGTTTGTCGGGGCAACCGAGCGGTTGGGCCCGTTCTGGATCTATCTGCAGGCTGGATTCAACTGGTATGGAGCTGAATATGCCGGGGGGATGGAACAACCGTCATCTGCGTGGGCCGGGTCGCTCGCAATCGAATGGCCAATGACACCAGCCTCCTCCGTCATCGTGCAATACAGAATCGACGAAGGGGCTGTCAAACAGTTGGGGTCGTTTTCGAATCCGACTCACGAAGTGCTCGTGGGAGGACGGTGGCGTTTGGGAAAACGGTTCCTGGTTGAAGCCGCCTTGTTGGAAAACGTGTTCATCTATGACAACAGCCCGGATTTCGGTGTACATCTGGGGTTGAATGCCTTGTTCTGAAATGACCTCGGAAGTCTTGGGACATTTACAAGCCGTTATCGATGAGGCCCCTTCATCACCCGGTGTCTATCTGATGAAGGATGCGGATGGAACTGTCATTTATGTCGGCAAGGCCGTGAACCTCAGGAAAAGGCTCTTGTCCTATATCCAACGGTATCCGCATCCGGAACCCAAGACACGAATTCTGGTTCAGAAAATTCGAATCATCGAAACCATACTGACCGGTACCGAGAATGAGGCGCTGATTCTCGAATCCACGCTCATCAAACGCTACCGCCCCCGCTACAATGTCATCCTGAAAGACGACAAAAACTATCCTTCCTTAAGGCTCAACACTCAGGAACCGTTTCCCCGTCTTTCGCTCGTTCGTCGCATCGAAGCGGACGGCGCCCTTTACTTCGGCCCGTTTTCCTCATCCGGTGCCCTCCACCAGACCTTGCAGCTGATCAACCGGGTCTTTCCGCTTCGAAAATGCCGTGATACGGTTTTTCGATCCAGGCAGAGGCCTTGCCTGCAGTATCAGATCGGCCGATGTCTCGGGCCCTGCTGCCTGACGGTAAGCCCTGAGGGATATTCCCGGCTGGTCGATGAAGTGGTTCTCTTCCTGAAAGGAGAGGGGCGGGCCTTGATGGATAGAATCGAAGCCGACATGCAGGATGCGGCCCATCGTCAGGATTTTGAATCCGCCATCGTACTGCGGGAAAAGTTGGCTGCCATTCGCAGGGTGGTGGAGCAACAAGTCGTTGTGACGTCCGATGGAATCGATCGAGATGTGGTTGCACTGGCCGAAGAGGGGGATCAGTGTGTCATCACGGTGATGAAGATTCGAAAGGGACAGCTGGTGGAAAACCGGCATTTTCATTTCTCGGAGGCAGTAGGTTCCCTGCCGGTGATGCTGGGAAATTTCCTCTGCCAATATTACGAGCGTGAGGGCTCGGGGATGCCTGATGAGGTTCTGGTTTCCGAAAAACCGGAAAGTGCTGCACTTCTTCAGAAACATCTACGTCAACTGGGCAATCGCAGGCTTGTCCTTCGAAAGGCAAGGGATCCAGTCCACAAACAGCTGGTGGCGCTTGCTCATCAGAACGCCGCAGGAGAGCTGAATGCCCGGATCAGCAGAAAGGAATACCGTATCGGCATTCTGCGCCGGATCCAGGAAAAACTGGGAATGGAACATCTTCCGGAACGGATCGCTTGCATCGACAATTCCCATTGGCAGGGAGAAGAACCGGTTTCGAGCATCGTTGTCTTTTTCAGAGGCGAACCGCATTCTGCAGAATATCGAAAATACCGCATTCGTCAAACGCAACGATCGGATGACTATGGAGCGATGAGGGAGATCCTGAAAAGAAGGTTCCATCGTCCTTCTGCCCGCCTTCCGTATCCGGACCTCTTGTTGGTGGACGGTGGCAGGGGGCAGTTGCATGCGGCGCAACGGGTCTTGTCGGAACTGGGAATGAATCAGACCATCGCCCTTGCGGCCATTGCCAAAGGGGAGGATCGGATGACGGATGACCGGATCTTCCTGCCGGATCAACCCGATCCAATCGATTTGAGCAAGGACAAGGATATTTTGCTACTGTTTCAACGGATTCGAGACGAAGCGCATCGAACCGCCGTGTCCTATCACCGCAACCGAAGCCGCTCCTCTCATCTGCGATCCTTGTTGGATACGATCCCTGGAATCGGTCCAAAACGAAAAAAAATGCTTCTGGAGCATTTCGGTGATGTCGAAACGATCCGAAACGTATCACCCGATCAAATCGCGGCTCTTCCCGGGATGACCCGAAGCGTGGCTGAAAAGGTGAAGCTCGCCATTGGCCGAACTTGACGGATTGAACCATGGGGCGGAATTGACAGTAGTCGGGACCTGGTGAGAGAACACATTGGACTGACGGTCTTTGGAGTGTGCTATCAAGAAGACGATCCCATCCCGTGTTTGACACGTGATGGGTTATCTTCCAACATGAGGAACACGATGAATAGCTCCTGCGACCGAATCAAACAGAAAATTTGGGGTGATTCTATCCTGTCGTTGACTTGATTGAGGTTCGAATATAGGATTTTCGCATCGTTTTTGGGCCATGGCATCCGGATTTGATGGAGTCGTAAACAGTCAGAAAGTTCCGGAATCATCGCATGGCAGGGCGATCGGCAAGATCGAGGTAGAGACGACTTGTTGCGACCCCATCAGAATTCAACCAATGATCTCATCCATCCGGAGGATTCGTTTTGCAAAAACTCATCATTACCGTAGCTCTGACTGGAAATGTTCCCACCAAGCAGATGAACCCCAATCTTCCTGTGACACCGGAGGAAATTGCATCCGATGTGGCTCGATGTGCCGAGTTGGGCGCTACGGTGTTTCACGTTCATGCTCGGGATGAAGCGGGGCAACCTACCCTGAAGAAAGAGGCCTTCCAGAGAATCGTTGCGGCCATCAAAAAGCAGGCGCCCGATGTCATCATTCAATTGTCTACGGGTGGAAGAGCCGGTAAGGAATGGGAAGAACGCGCAAATCCGGTACGGCTGCTTCCGGAAATGGGGTCCTTTACTACAGGAAGCAATAATCTACCCGGAATGGTTTACGAAAATTCTCCGCAGTTCCTTGAGTTCTTGGCATCGGTGTACCAGGAAACCGGAGTCAAACCAGAGTTGGAAATCTTCGAGACCGGTATGATCGCCAATGCCCTGTTTCTCGAAAAAAAAGGGCTGTTGAAACCGCCTCATCACTTTAATTTTGTCATGGGTGCCCCTGGAGCCATGCCGGCCAGGGGGAGAAACCTCACGTTTCTGGTAGACAGCATTCCCCAAGGATCAACCTGGACTGCAACCGGGATCGGCAAATCCCAGATACCGATTGCCGCAATGGCTATCGCCATGGAAGGACATGTTCGGGTGGGCCTTGAAGACAACCTCTATCTGCCGAATGGAGAGCTGGCGTCCAACCCGAGGCTTGTGGAGGTCGTTGCAGCCATTGCTCAGGGGGTGGGCCGGCAGATTGCCACTCCGAACGAAGCCAGAGCTATCCTTGGGCTGGATGCGTCCCTGAAAGATCGTGTCTCGATGATGGGTGATGGTCCCGCAAAAAGTCAGGCCCCTGAATTGACCCGCAGGAAGGCGGGTGAATTTTGCTCAGCAGCGGAAAAACTCAGCAGCCCGAGCTCGTAGGATC
>JBFMBE010000220.1:0-4984 GCA_040755275.1 Thermodesulfobacteriota bacterium
CCATCATGGATGATGGCCCCGCAAAAAGTCGCTTTTCCCGTGCTTTTCGGGAATGCCGGGCATCAGCGGGGTGGCTGGGGAAGCCTTTTGAGCTTGCTGCGAAAACGTGTCTGAAGCCGCCGGATATCGTTGGATCGGACGGACGCCCTTGAACGAATGGACATTGAAAAGCAAGCCGTTGCGATTCCACCAGCCTGTATTCATTGTTTGGCCATCCGTCCGATCCTACGAGATCGGGCGGCTGAGTTTTTTCGCAGCAGCGAAAAAGGTTCCCCAGTCACCCCGCGACTCGACAGAGACTTCCTGACTTTTTGCAGGGCCATCACACTCCCAACGCCGCCTTCAGCAGTTCCGGCCTGCTGCGAAGCGTTTCGATGCTTCCGGAAAACCGTACCGAACCGTTGTCGATCAGGTAGGCCCGATCGGAGATGTCGAGGGCGACTTTCTGGTTCTGTTCGGCCAACAGGACCGTCAGCCCCCGCTGTTTGAGCTCGACGATCCGCTCGGCCAGCATCCCGACCACCAGGGGGGCGAGCCCTTCCGTCGGCTCATCCAGCAACAACAAGCTCGGGTTCGTCATGAGCGCCCGAGCGATGGTCAGCATCTGTTGTTCGCCGCCGCTCAAAAAACCGGCCCGTCTCTTGTCGATCTGTCGGAGTGCCGGAAAAAAGTCATAGACGGCATCCTTGTTCCAGGGGCCTTCGGGCGTGTCCTTCCGGACGACGATGTCGAGGTTTTCACCCACCGAGAGATCTGCAAACACCCGCCGATCGTCGGGTACGAAACCGATGCCAAGCCGGGCGATCTTGTAAGGCCTCCATCCATCGCATCGGATGCCTCGAAACCGGATAGCCCCTTTCCTCGGTGGTACGAGGCCGATGATGCTCTTCATGGTGGTGCTTTTCCCGGCGCCGTTTCGCCCCAGAAGGCAAACGATTTCTCGATCTTCGATGTTCAGCGAAACATCGAAGAGAATGTGGCTTTCTCCATAGTAGCTGTGGATGGCTTCGACTTCAAGCAGCATTCAACATTCTCCGAGGTAGGCCTCCTGCACTTGCTTGCAGGCGCGCACGGCTTCCGGTGTGTCCTGGATGATCGTTTTCCCCTGCTGCATCACCATGATGCTGGTGGAAACGGCGAACACCAGTTCCATATCGTGTTCGCAGAAGAGAATGGTGACACCCGTCTCCGCGGAAAGTCGTTTCATCAGCGCCAGGCAATGGGCCGTTTCTTCCGGGGACATGCCTGCAGTCGGTTCGTCGAGAATGAGCAGATCCGGTTCGTTTCCAAGAGCGATGGCCATCTCGAGAACCTTCTGGTCGCCATGGGACAGGGTGCCTGCCTTGCGATCTCGTTGCTCGAGCAGGCCGAAACCGGTCAGAATGCGCTCGGTTTCGGCAACCCCCTGATTTCGAGCCGGTTTCATCAGGTCGAGCGTCCGTTTTCGGTGCGCCAGCACAGCCACCTGGACGTTTTCGAACACGCTCAGTCGCGGGAAGATGTTGACGATCTGGAAGGATCGGCAGATGCCTCGTTCACAAATGCGGTAAGGGGGCAATCCCGTGATGTCCTCGTCTTTGAACAGAACACGACCGCGATCGGGCCGAAGCTGGCCGGTGATCAGATTGAACAGTGTGGTCTTTCCGGCACCGTTCGGGCCGATGACTGCGACAATGTCCCCTTTGGCGACATCGAGGCGGGCATCGGCGACGGCCATGAAGCCTTCGAAGGATTTCTGGAGGTTTTCGACGTGGAGCATGGGTATTCGTTGATACCTCAGGTGGATGAGACCTTGGCGTGCCGACGGGTCAGCCGTTCGGCCAGACCGAGAACCCCGTCCGGCAGAAAGAAGATGATGAGCATCAGGAACACCCCGAGAATCAGGGTCCAGTATTCCGTATAGGAGCCGACATAGGTTCGAAGGCATACGATGATGGCTGCTCCGACCATGGGGCCCCAGAACCGGAACCAGCCGCCGAGAAGACACATGATGAGAATTTCCAACGAGAGCGTCCAGAAAAGCATGTCCGGGAACACCGAACCTTCGACGACGACGAACAGCGCACCCGCCACCCCGGCGAAGGCAGCGGCCAGGACCTGGCCGATCAACTGATGGCGCTGCACCGGGATACCGACGGCCTCGCACCGGACGGGATTGTCCCGAATGGCCTGGAAGATCCGGCCGAAAGGGGATTCGACGATTCGATGAAGCAGAAAGAAACAGACAGCCACCGTCAGCAGAACGGCGTAGTAGGCCGGTTTTCCACCCGAAATCCACGAAGGCAGGGGGATGCCGTGAATGCCGTCGTCTCCGCCGGTGAATCCGTACCAGCGGTATACGACAGCCCATACCAGGGAACCGAGCGAAATCTGGAGCATGCCGAAATAGAGTTTGGATAACCGTACACAGATGACCCCGATGGCAAGGCCAAGCAGGGCTGCCCCAACGGGTGCCGCCACGAAGGCCACCCAGGGGGCAAGGGCCGTCTTGGTGAGAAACAGGGCCGTGCAGTAGGCGCCTGTCCCGTAGAAAACGGCATGGTGGAACTGGTACATGCCACCGAATCCGAGAACGAGGTTGAGGCTTGTCGCCAAAAGACCCGTCACCAGAATGCCGGAAACGAGATAGATGAAGAACCGGGATCCGACCCATGGGATACAGGCAAGGATGACAAGGATGACGATCGGTGTCACGATGGATGACGACGAATAGCGGAACGGCGTTTCCATGGTCACCAGATGGATTTTAGAAGTCCGCGGGGTCGAAACAGCAGGATGACCACCACGGCCAGATAGGGGATGACGATGGCAAACTGCGGAAATACCATGATCCCGACGGCATGGCTCAATCCGAAGACAAGTGCCCCGGTGAGGGCGCCCCAGATGTTGCCAAGCCCGCCTACAATCACGATGAGAAAGGTCTCCATGATGATGCCGTGATCCATGCCCTGGGTGATGTTCTGGGTGGGGGCCACCAGCGCGCCCCCAAGCCCTGCCAGCAAACAGCCGATCACAAAGACCATGCTGTAGACCATCTGTACGTCGATGCCGATGGCATCGACCATTTCCCGATCGACAGCCGCAGCTCGGGCGATCTTGCCGATCTTCGTCTTTTGGGTGAACAGCCACAGACCGACGGCGACAACAGGCCCGACAGCCAAAAGAAAGGCGTTGTAGAGCGGAAGCGTGAGCCCCATTGCCTGGATGCTTCCTTGAAACATCTCCGGAACGGGCATCGAACGGTAGTCGGAACCCCAGATCAGCTTGATGAGATCGGAGAAGACGAGCGTGAACGAAAACGTGAACAACAGCAACATCAGGTGTTCCCGGTCGTAGAGATGGCGGAAAAGACCCCTTTCGATCACGAAACTCAGAAGGGCCACACCGATCGGCGCCACCAGAACGGCAGCCCAGAAACCCATCGTCGATCCGATGGCTGCCGATACGCTATAGGCCAGAAATGCACCGATCATATAGAACGATCCATGTGCAAGATTCGGAATGCGAAGCACCCCCAACATGAGGCTCATGCCGGAGGCGACGATGAACAGAATCGTCGTCCGGCTCAGGCCTACCAGAAGCTGCTGGAGGATCGTCTGCAGCGTGAAGGAGCCTCCTTCAGCCATCTATTTACTCCGGGCCTTCTGGATGTCTTCGATAGAGGGCATCACAGCCTCCCCTGGAATGGTGACGATATCAGAGGCGACCAGAAAATCGTATCCGGGTTCTTTTTGGGTCACGCCCATATACATGGGCAGCATGAGCTGGTGATCGAAAGCCCGCATGGTCAGGGGACCGATCGGGCTGTCGACCGAAAGACCTTCGAGCGCATCGACGAATTTTTCGGTATCGATCGCTCCGGCCTTTTCGTAGGCTTTCTTCAGGAACATGGCCGTGACGTACCCGTAGAGGGCGCCCACCTTGGGAGGTCTGCCGTAGGCCTTCTGGAATTCATCGGCGAACTTCTTGTTATCCGGGGTCTGGGGATAATAGAAAAAGTAATTCGATGTGCCGATGACCCCTTCGGGGGCATCGAGGCCCAACGGCTGGAGCGTGGACAGCTCGGTTGCCGTGTGCATGAAGAACGGGACTTTTTCATTGAAGCCGGTTGCCTTGGCGGCTTTCAGAAAAGGAACGCAGCTTGCCCCGCCCGTGGCCACGATGACGGCATCGGGCTTGGCGGCCAGAATGGAGGAAATGTAAGGTGTGAAATCCGGCTCTCCGACCTTCCACCAGGTCTGTCCCAGCAATTCCACCTTGGGATTCAGCTTCTTGAGATTTTCCCATACGGCGTTTCCGATGGCATGACCGTATTCATAGTCGTCACCGGCCATCCAGTATTTGACGTAGGGTTTCTTCGCGAGACCGACGGCGGCTGCTTTTCCGGCCATGGCCGTGTTTTCGGTGAAGGAGAAGACATAGCGATGTCCTTTGGCGCCGGTGATCGCCTCGCTTTTCGAGAACGTGACCAGAAGCGGAATCTTTTCCGCCTTGCAGATGTCGGAAATGGCCAGGGCTTCGGCGCTGTTGATCGTACCCATCAGCAAGTTGACGTTCTCCTTCATGATCAATTCCTTGGCAGCGGCTATGCCTAGATCGACCTTGAACTTGGTATCCCGGGTCTGGAACTCGATCTTTCTGCCGAGGATGCCGCCTTGGGCGTTGATCGCGTCCACAGCCAGTTTGAAGGCATCCCGGACATCGTTCGTGTAGGTGCTGGGGGGGCCGCTGTAGCAGTCGATGATGCCGACCCGGATCGTGTCTGCGGCAAGTCCGGATGTCGTCAGCATGAGGATGCAACACAAGACGGCGGATACCTGACGGATTCCTCTGTTCATCGATGACCTCCTGTATGGTTTGGGAAAGGCACGAGACGCCGGCGGGTTGAAGCCCTCTGGTACAACTGAAACCGACGAAAGGAAATGGACCGGATTCAGGATAGCTACATTACAGCGCCAAGGAAATTCGTCAAGAAAAAAGTGGG
>JBFMBE010000221.1:0-4838 GCA_040755275.1 Thermodesulfobacteriota bacterium
TTGCGGGGCCATCAGCATTGAGGTGCTCGCAAAAAATCCATCATATGATGAACTCGCAAAAAGTCGCATCTACCGATCTTGCTTCAACGCCGGACCTCCAGCCTCCCTTGCACCAGCTTCCCGATCCACTCGACCAGGGTCAGATACGACGATGTCGCTACACCGATCCAGAGGAGGGCGGCGATGATCTTGGCCATATCGCTCTGATAGAGCGCTATTCGAATACTATAGCCGATTCCGGCGTTGGACGCAATGAACTCGGATACAATCGTACCCACCATCGCCATCGTTGCGCTGCCGACGACGACGGTGGTGAGCTTGCCGATGTTTTCGAACATGCGGATCCGTACCTGAAGTCCCCAGGAGATGTGCCGGGTCGTCCTGTAGAAATGCTCGATATCCTCCACAGGTTCCGACAGCACCCCCATCACCGTCAACAACAAGGGGAAATAACAGATCAGAACCGAGATGATGAGCCGACTCAACAGCCCGTCTCCGAGCAGGATGAAGATGATCGGCGCCACTGCAACGATCGGATAGGACTGTACATTGTATGCCGCCGTCTTGACGAGTGCTGCAACGGTGCTTTTTCCGGCGGCCAGAATGCCGATGGCGAAGGCAAGCACCAAGGAAACGGCATGGCCGAGGATAGCGATCGACAAGGTATTCAGAACATGTTCCAGATACCGGGGGGTTACATCGAGCACCGTCCGATAGATTTCCTGAAAAGGTGGAATGATATAGTCCGACAATCCAAGCCCGTACTTCAGTGAAAGCAGCCCTGCAAGCGCCGTCACGTATAGAAGCAGAAACTGCACCATGCGATTACGTAGCATGGGCGATCTCCAGCAAGACCTGCTCCAAACCGGCGCTCGGCCCCGCGTCATCAGAAGATGACGCATCCAGACCGCTCAGGCAGACGGCCTGCGGTTGCTTTTGGGGGGAGCGGATGACGACGATTTCCCGGCAGTATCGGCTGACCTCGATCATATTGTGGGAGATGTATAAAAAGCATCGCTCCGGAAAGATGGCTTTGATCTCCGAGATGATGATGCCGCGGGTGGTCTCGTCCACATTGGCCAGGCTTTCGTCCATGATCAGGATGTCGAAGGGCTGAACGAGATAGCGGGTCAGATTGACGCGGTTCTTTTGCCCGAGGGAAAGGCGGGCGAAACGAGAATGGAGGCAGGCCTGCAGGCCGAACGTTTCGGTAAGTCGATCGAGGTGATTTCGGGCCGAGGCCGGGGTTACGGCTCGGAGCAGTTCACCCACATCCGCCCATCCAGGCAGTCGCTCCATATTGTGGGTATAGAAAACCGTTTTGGATCCTTCGATGACAAGGCTTCCCTCGAACCCTCCCAGCTCCCCTGCAATCATTCGGGCCAATGTGGTCTTGCCCGTACCCGAATGACCGAAGATGGCATGAAATCCCGGTTGCCGGATCTCAACCTGCAGATTCTCGAAGAGAAGACCGTCCCCCTCCGGGTAACGGTAGCACAGATTGTGGCATCGAATGATCGACATGATTCCCGGCACATGGTCGGACGTCAGGGACGTGCGGTAAGCCCCCTTTCCGGCAGACATTGTTTACAGGGAAAATATCCTTCCCAATAGGCATCCCACATGCGGTGAAACTCTTTGCGATTTCGGATGGACGTCTTCCGGCCGAAAGGGCAGTCGGCTGCATGAAACCGAAGGGATCTGCGGTTTCCGATATACAGGGCGGGCTTTTCATTCCAGTTGCGCCACAGGCCCACACCGGACTTCATGGCGCTGCGTTGGGCATCGAGCAGCGATCCGGCATGTTTCATGTTCTGAATGTATGGGAAATACTGCGCGAGACCCGCAGCCAGAATCGCCTGGTTGACGAATGTGCCGTCGGACAGATACACGTAGGCCAGCGTTCGGCCGTATTCATCCCGTTCCTCTACATCCATCTCCAGCCGAACGGTTTTCCCGAGGACCATTTTTCGATTCCAGGCCGTAGCAGCCTCTGCAAAAGGCTGAGCGGAATGCAGCTCCGATACGGCCTCGGGGGCATTGACCCCGAGATACCGCACGGTTCTCCCATCTTCAAGCAGAAACGTGTCTCCGTCGAAGACATCCTGAACCCGGGTTCCCGAAAAGGCTGTCGCAGCATGGAGCAGCAGCACCAGCCCTACCGATACGATCCACCTGTAGGATTTCCTTGAAGTCATATCGCTTCACTCGATGATATCAACGCATTTGCCAGCACATGCCGCCGGATTACCCGTCTTTTCCATGCATGGGAATACGAGTTCTTCGCTTTTCCCCTGACACCTGCCCCCTGATTTCCGCTTTAAAGGAAATCAGGCCTTGTCGAACTTGTCACCACAGGGCGTTTTGAACGATTCCATCAAGATTCGATTGACACGTTCCGTCCTGTATGTCAAGCATGACGAGGTCGCAAAAAGTCACTAACCACCAATTTTCTTTCAAAGCCGGACATCCAGCAGGAGGAGGGCGATGGTTTTCGAAGCAGCGGAAACTGTTTGAAGCAGCAAGCTCAACAGGCAACTCCGACCCCATGCTTAGGCCCGGCAATCGGCCCAATCGGGGCAAAGACGACTTTTTACGAGATCCTATCCACTCGAAACATCGTCACCTTCGAAGTCGGTTCCAACTGCAAGGTGCCGACTGCCGATTGTTCCGCACCCGTAGGAATCGTTCCGAGCCGCTTCAGATAATCCAGAAAAGCGTCGCTGTCGATAATCCCCGTATCCTCGCCCGGGATATTTTTGATGATCCCGAACCCGTCACCTCCGCCCGCCATGAAAGCATTGACCACCGTTGTATATACAGCCTGCTCCTGAACGGGACGAAGCCCGCCCGTTTCATCCCGTATCGAAAGCGTTCGGATCCGGGAGCCGGCGGGAGCCGACGGTTCAACACTCAGCAGAGCACCGGCCACGTAGGGCGCAGCCGCGGTGTCACGGCCATACTTGGAATGCAGATATTCGAGGGCGTCCTCCAGTGTCTGTTTCAGCTGGGCACCGCTCAGATCCACCCGGATCAGGGTGTTGGCGAAAGGCAGCGCTTCCAGAACATCGGCAAGGGTAACGGGACCGGCGGTAAAACCCTTTCGAACGCCGCCATAATTCAAGATCGCCACGGTTGCACCGGGTACGGCCCTCAACATGGAGACTGCCGCCAGAGGGCCAGGGCCACTGTCGGTTCCGAGCGGTATGTCACGGGTGGCAACAGCCACCTGCTCGTTGTAAAAACGCTCCAACAGGATTTTGTAGGGTTTCAGCGCATTCACGACCTCCGAATCCTCCGGCACGATCTGTACGATGCCGGTTTCTTCAAGCTCGCGGCGTATCCGCAGATCAGCCGCGCTTCCACTGTCTACGATTCCCTGCTGGCTGCGAAAAGCCTCTCCGACTGGTATCACCGGAGATCCCCGATACCCGGTCACTTCACCGTCCGCGGAGAACCCGATCTCGATCCGACCCAGTACAAGACCCCATTTCCATGCCTGCAACACCAGAACCCGACTGCCATCGGGGGCTTTCACGACGGTTGGATAAGGGCCGTCGGGGATGAGGCCGATGCCCGAAAGGTCTTGCCTGTCCGCCAGCAGGGTGTGGGAATGGCCGCCGACAATGATATCCACACCGGATACCTGGCTTGCCAACGCCTTGTCCTGTTCATATCCCAGATGGGAAAGCAGAACGATCTTGTTGATTCCGGAAGCGCTGAGTGCGGCAACCTGCTGTTTCACGCTTTCCACGGCATTCCGGAATACCGTGTTACCCGATCCGATGGTGGATTGGGGGGTTGTTTCCGTAGTGACCCCCATCACGGCTACGGGTTCGCCATGTAGGATCTTGATCGAATAGGGTTTGACCAACGGAGCGATGGCAGGCTCTTTGGAAAAATCGATGTTGGTAGAAACCCAAGGGAAGTTGCTGCGTGAGATCCAGCCGGCAATGGGCGCAGTACCGCGGTCGAATTCGTGGTTTCCGAAGGTCATGACATCGAGGCCTAGAAGATTTAGAAAATCGAATTCGAGCGATCCGTCGAAACAAGTGAAGTACAAGGTCCCCTGAACCGCATCTCCGGCATGAACGAGCAGCAGATCCGGATCTTCCCCGCGCATCTGATCGAGGATGGTTTTCAATCTGCCGAAACCACCTGCCTGTATGGTGATCGGTTCACCGTCAAGGATTGCTGTCACTGCCACGGATTCGAGGTTAGAGTGTGTGTCGTTCAAATGGGCCAGGGTCATTTGAACGTGTTGCGGCTTGCCGCTTGCGCAGGAAGCCGTAAAGAACAGCAGCGCGATGATCCATACCCTTGAGCGGCGCATGGTATCGACCCTCCTGGAAAAATGCTGTGTTTACCGTCTCGAACGCGATTGGGTCAGTTGGAATGGAACAGCAAGGGACCGTTGCGATCCTGCCGAGGTCCTTACTGGTTGATGGTGATGACGTTCGGCGACTTCATCTATCTGACCGTAAAGGATGTCAGCAACAACCTGTCGTATCGTGGATATCCAAATTTGATGGAGTCGCAAAAAGTCGCTAACCATCGATTTCCATTCGAAGCCGGGCCTGAGCATGGCGGGGCATATGCCTTTTGATGCTGCAGCGGATACTTGTTTGAAGCCGCCGGAGATCGTTGGGCCGGGCGGCGTTCAACAACAAACGAATGTTTGAAAATCAAACTGTTGTACCTTACTGGCCCATATCGAATGACTGACCCAATGCCCGGCCCTTACGAGCTCGGGCGGCTGAGTTTATCCGCTGCAGCGAAAAAGGCGTATGCCCTGCCATGCGACGATGACGAGACTTTCCGACTTTTTGCGACTCCAT
>JBFMBE010000222.1:0-4792 GCA_040755275.1 Thermodesulfobacteriota bacterium
TCGATGTTCGTGACGACGGCAATGGTGGGTGCATATTTCAGGAAGGAGCCGTCGCTCTCGTCGGCTTCTGCAACGATGAAATCACCCTGTCCCAACACAGCGTTCTTGCCGATGCTGCGAAGCCTTCCGCCGATGACGACTGTAGGATCGAATCCGCCTGTTGCCAGAACGGCTGCAACCAGCGATGTGGTCGATGTTTTGCCGTGTGCGCCGGCTACGGCCACGCTGAATTTCAGCCGCATGAGTTCGGCCAGCATTTCTGCCCGGGGAATGATCGGAATCGATGCCTGCCGTGCTGCGGCAAGCTCGGGATTGTCCTTTCCGATGGCCGATGACATGACGACGACATCGGCGCCGACGACATGTTCCGCTCGGTGCCCGACATGAATGGTTCCACCCAACCGCTTCAGGTTTTCGGTGATGTCGCTGGCTACGGCATCCGAACCGGATACCCGGTATCCCAGATTCAAGAGAAGCTCAGCGATACCGCTCATACCGATACCACCGATACCGACGAAATGAATGTGATAGGATTTCTGATACACGGATTCTACCTTCTGCTCACTACCGAAAGGACCTTCTCAATTCCACGATATCCTGAACGATCGCATCCGCCGCATCCGGACGCCCCAATTTCCGGGAAGCTTCGGCCATGGCTGCAAGCACATCGGGACGGGACATACCCTGTAGGATCCGCTCGGCCAGAACTTCGCCCGTCAATTCGCTTTCAAGAATACATTCGGCGGCTCCAGCCTCGACCAAGGCCAGAGCGTTCAAGCGCTGGTGGTCCCCGGCGGCATGCGGAAACGGAATCAGAATGGCGGGTTTTCCCGAAACCGTGATCTCTGCGAGGGTCGATGCCCCCGCCCGGCACACCACGAGATCGCTTTCGGCGTAAGCCGCGGCCATATCACGGATGAACGCAAAAACCTCAACTGGAAGACATCGATCGGAATAATGCGCCTTTACCCGTTCTTCGTCAAGTATTCCGGTTTGATGGATCAGCCGGATGCGATCTCCGATGATATGCATGGCATCCATCACGGCCGTGTTGATGGCTCTCGCCCCCTGGCTTCCACCGCAAACCAGAACGGTGAACGGGGTGTCGTGCCGCGGATCGGGACGTTTCGTTTGAAGAAAACCGCTCCGAACCGGATTTCCCGTCAGCCGAACCCGTGGATGGTCCTGAAGGGATGAGGGAAAGGAAACATAGAGCCGATCGGCCAGCGGCAGGAGCATCTGGTTGGTGAGTCCAAGTTGGCTGTTCTGCTCTTGAAGGACGAGGGGGATCCGCAACATCCAGGCGGCCAAACAGACAGGTCCGGCGGCATACCCGCCGACACCGATCACCACATCGGGCATAAACGATTTCAGGATTCGGATCGACTGTCCCAGACCGAAGGGGATTTCCATCAACCCCTTGAACTGCCCCCAAAAGCCTTTTCCCTTCAGCCCCCGAGATCGAATGGTTTCTAGTGGGAAACCTGCATGGGCGAGGGCCTCCCGTTCGATTCGCGTTCCGACACTGACGAACCGACAAACCGTCTTGGGAATACGTCTTTGGAAGGCTTCCGCAATGGCGATCCCCGGAAACAGGTGACCTCCGGTGCCGCCGCCTGCGACGACGATACGCCACCCCGCCTCGGATGTTTCGTCGACGATGGTTTCACTGGGAGCCCTCGGTTCCATCATCGCGTCGTTTCCCGAGCAATCGACATCAACAGTCCGATGGAAATCAGGGAAAAGATAAGAGAGCTACCGCCATAGCTCAGCAGGGGCAGCGGCAGCCCCTTGGTCGGCAGCAGACACAACGCCACCCCCAGATTGAAAAAGATCTGGATCGACAAGGACAGAACCAACCCGGTTGCGAGAAGACTGGCCCGCAGGCTGTTCGCCCGAATGGCGATGGCGATACCGGTCAGCAGGATGACGAGGTAGCAGAGCACGACGGCAGCGACCCCTACAAAACCGAATTCCTCTCCGATGATGGAGACGATGAAATCCGTATGCGGCTCCGGCAGATAATACTGTTTCAGAATGCTTTCCCCGAGACCGGTGCCGGTGAGACCGCCGGTGCCGAAGGCCATCTGAGAATGGATCGGCTGGTACCCCCAGCTCGATGCATAGGCCCACGGATCGAGATAGGCATAGAGTCGCTGGAGGCGGTAGTCTTTGGAAATGAGGTAGGGAATCGCCAGAATGGCGCCGATCACCCCGGGCGGAACCAAGTGCATGGGTTTGACCCCGGCAAAAAACAGCATTCCCCACACGATGGCGATTAGAATGACGGTGGAACCGAAATCCGGCTCGATGACGATCAGAACGGCGAACACAGCCATGAGCATCACATGGGGAGCAAACCCGATCCAGAATTCCTGGATACGTTCCGCCTTGCGGCTGAGAGAAAAGGCCAAAAACATCACGAGCGCCACCCGGGCGAATTCGGATGGCTGAAAGGACAACGGCCCGAAACGGAACCACCGCTTGGCGCCACCGGCTGCGAATCCGAGCGGGGTGAATTTGACGGCGACGAGCATCAAGACCGCAACGCCGAGCAGGGTATACATGACCTTTGGGGAAAGCTCGGTCGGGGTCTTGTAGGCCACGAGAAGGAACAGGAAGCCGATCATCAGAAAAACCAGTTGTTTCAAGACGAAAGCCGTTTCCGGCAATCCTTTTTTCAGAGCGATGGGAAAGCTGGCGCTGTAGATCATGATGAGACCAAACCCGACCAGTGCGATGGTCGGCAGGATCAGCAGCAGTTCATACCGGTATCGATCCCGAAGCATTCGATAACGCGTGCGAAAATCATCGGTCATGGCCAAGCCTCCTGACTGCTTCGCAAAAAACCTGCCCCCTGTGGGCATAACTGGTGAACATGTCGAAACTGGCACATGCCGGCGACAACAGCACCACATCCCCGGGACGGGCCAGCCGGAAACCGGTGGTTACGGCTTCTTCCATAGAAGATGCCCGATGGATCGGTACAAGATCCCGGATGGCCTCTTCGATGGCCCCTGCCGCCTCTCCGATCAGAACAGCATGTCGGGCGTGTGCGGAAACGGTATCCCGAAGCCGCTCGAAGGGACTCATTTTATCTCTTCCACCCAGGATGATCACGACGTTTCTGTCATAGCCTTCCAAGGCCCGGACAACGGCATCGACATTGGTGGCCTTGGAGTCGTCGACAAAGGAAACGCCGTCGATGACGGCCACCAGGGTCATCCGGTGGTTGAGACCCGTGAAGGTCCGGATTTCCTCTCGAATGGCTTCTTCGGATGCACCGGCGGCCATGCAGGCCAAAATCGAGGCTGCGACGTTCTCGACATTGTGCCGTCCGGGAAGTCCGATATCGGCCCTATCGATCCGAAACCACCGGTCGGCCGGATCGCGCAACGTGCAGCCGGAGTGCTTTCCGGCAGCTGGGAGCAGCTCATCCGGAATCCGCCACTGGATGCCTGAATCGGTGATACGCACCCCATCTGCATCGCTTTCGGCAACGTTGTACCACAAGCGGCGTGAGCCAATCCGACCGGCCCATTCCCGGATATAGACATCCCCGGCGTTCAGCACGGCCCAGTCCTCCGTTCGCTGATGGCGGAAAAGCCGGAATTTCGATGCGGCGTATTCCCGCATGGAGGCATAGCGGTCGAGATGGTCTTCGGTGATGTTGAGCACCACCCCGATATCGGGCCGGTAGGTTTCGGACGTATCGAGTTGAAAACTGCTCACCTCGAGAACGATCCAGTCGACCGACTCGTTTCGGTCGATCCATTCGATGAGTGGATTGCCGATATTGCCGCCAACAAAGACGCGCCGCCCACTTCGGCGCAGGATGTTGCCGATGAGCGTGGTCACGGTGGTCTTGCCGTTTGTACCCGTAATGGCAACGATCGGTCGGCTCACGAAACGGAAGGCCAGTTCGATTTCGCCGATGACCGGAATTCCCCTGTTTCGGGCTTCCTCGAAAGGATCGAGGGTATGCGGCACGCCCGGGCTGATCACGATGGTGTCGGCCGCACGAAAGGCCTCATCCGAATGACTTCCCAACAGAATGTCCGCTCCGAGTTCCCGCAATTCTTCGGCCGTTTTCTCGATGGCTGGATCCATCGAAAGATCCGTTGCGAATACCCTGGCATTGCGGCGAAGCAGAAAACGACATACGGCCGCTCCACTCAACCCCAGACCCACGACCACAAAACGCCTGTTGTTCAAATCGTCATCCATGATGGCCTCGAACAAAGTCGCCTATGCTCCGATTGTGTCGATTGCCGGGCCTGAGCATGGCGGGGCAATCAACCAAATCCGGGTAGATTCGACTTTTTGCGACTTCATCATCATTCATCGACACCATCTCGAACACTCAGCGGATTTTCAAGGTACTGATGGCCAAAAGGGCCAAAGCGACGGCAATGATCCAGAAGCGAACGATGACCTTCGGTTCCGGCCACCCCTTGAGCTCGAAGTGGTGGTGCAGCGGTGCCATCCGAAAGATTCGCCTGCCGTGTGTCATCTTGAAATATCCGACCTGCAGAATGACCGAGACCGCCTCGATGACGAAAAGCCCTCCCACCAGAACAAGCAGAAGCTCCTGCTTGGTGATGACCGCAACCATGCCCAACGCCCCTCCGAGGGAGAGCGATCCGGTATCCCCCATGAACACCTGGGCCGGATATGCGTTGAACCACAGGAAGCCGAGACCTGCACCGGCCAGCGCACCGCAAAAAACGGTCATTTCGCCTCCACCGGGCACATAGGACAACTGAAGATAGGATGCGATCCGGGCATGACC
>JBFMBE010000223.1:0-4780 GCA_040755275.1 Thermodesulfobacteriota bacterium
AATGTCGGGCATAAGCGGGGTGGCTGGGGAAGCCTTTTGAGACTGCTGCGAAAACGTGTTTGAAGCCGCCGGATATCGTTGGATCGGGCGGCTGAGTTTTTTCGCAGCATCGAAAAAGGTTCCCCAGTCACCCCGCGACTCGACAGAGACTTCCTGACTTTTTGCAGGGCCATCAAGATTCGATGGACACGGGCATGATTCGCAAGGGCTGATTCGGCACGGTATCGATCAGCCATCCCTGGTTCACCGGTCCCATGGCGCAATTGAGCACCCGGGTAGGGCCCAAGATGTCCATACCAGCCGCCTCATGGATATGGCCGCAAATCACGACAGCAGGCCGGCAATACCGTACGATTTTCGCCACCGCCTTACTGCCTGCCGAAAACCGCCCCATTACCTTGTCGCAAGCACCATGCGGAGGTGGATGGCAAACCAGCAACGTATTGGAATCGATCTGTCCTATGAGGTTTCGAACTCGGTCAGTTTCCCGAAAACCGATCCTGGAATGAAACGGCAAGGGAATGGTTCCAGAAATCCCAACGATATCGACATCCTGGAACTGGATCCGCTCATCCTTCAGGATGCGCATTCCTGAACCGATGGGCAGGTAACGATCCGCCCACGGATGATCGGCATTACCCAGAACGCAAAAAACCGGAAGCCCGAGACTTGAAAAATAGGCGTTTTGTCTTGCTGCAGATCGAAATCCCAACACATCTCCCGCAAGGATGAGGGCATCGGGCCGATGACGGTGAAGCGCGGCTTCAAGAATTCGAAGCCGTCCGGAATGGCCATGAATATCCGCTACACAATAGAATCGGGTCATGATGTCCCCCCAATCATCCTGCCGGCGAACCCTCCTTGTGATGCACGTTCGGCCTTCATTTCACCGAAAGCTGGAATCCACATCCGAGGCCTTATCATTCCCCCTGTTACCGCAGGTGGGGCTGCCTCATCAAATACGATGGAGTCGCAAAAACTCAGGGCGTTTCTCTCGAGTCGCAGGTTGACTGAGACTTCCTGACTTTTTGCGGGACCATCTTGAAGGGACATGGGTGGTTAGTGACTTTTTGCGAATCCATCGTTTCATGACAAGACGTGCTTTTCCAACACGAAACAGATAAACGTCCCGCTGAACACTATCTGCTCGCCTCGAAAGGCCTGAACCTCCACCACCCGCTTCCTCCCCTGTTCGGAAACGACCTGCGCACGGGCCTCGATCACCTCCCCGACCTGGACAGGCTTGAGAAATTTCACCTCAGCCGCACCCAGAACGACATTCGGATGATTCACTGCAGTCATTGCTGCATAATCGGCGGCACCGAAAACGAAACCGCCATGAACGAGTCCGGTTTCATCAGCTGCCATGACGGGGATGGTCTCGAGGGTGACGACACTCCTGCCTGCTTCCGGCAGCACTGCCCGACCCACCAGTTGTGGGTCGATCGCCAGATGGGTATGTAGATCCATCCTTCCTCCTTTGCAAAAAAAATGCTCCCGGACGAAAACCGCCCGGGAGCACCTGATCATGCCCGTTTCACGGTATCAGACGACTCGAATCTTGTACACCTGGTTCGAGTTCGGATCAATGACGTGTACGGCACAGGCGATGCATGGGTCGAACGAGTGGACCGTACGCAGCACTTCGAGCGGCTTCGCCGGATCGGCGATAGGAGTTCCGATCAGGGCTTCTTCCACAGGCCCCTTCTTTCCTTTGGCACAACGCGGACCGAGGTTCCAGGTGGACGGCACAACATACTGGTAATTCTTGATCTTTTTATTTTCGATTTCGATCCAGTGACCGAGAGCACCACGAGGCACGTCGTTTAATCCATAACCCATGCCTTTGTCGGGCATCTGCCATGCCGTATAGGTGCGGGTGTCACCGTTCTTGATGTTCGCCACCAGTTCGTTGATCCAGCCTTCCATGGCGTTTCCGACGGCGATGGTTTCCAATGCACGGGCTGCCGTACGACCGAGGGTCGAAAAGAGAGCCGTGACCGGAATGTCGAGTTTCTTCAACGTGTCGTCCACCAGCTTCTTGATTTCCGGATGTCCCTTGCCGTAGGCCACCAGCACACGGGCCAGCGGACCGACTTCGCAGGGTTCCCCTTCGTAGCGCGGGGCCTTCAGCCAGGAATACTTGGCGGCCGTGTTGTATTCGCCGTGCTTCGGTTTGGTTTCGCCCTTGTAGGGATGTTTGGCATCGCCATCTTCATACCAGCTGTGGGTCACACTTTCGGTAACCTTATCCTGCTGCATGGCGGCGACCTTGGTGATATCCCGCTTCATGATGACACCGGCCGGCATATAGAGGCTGTCGGGTTCCTTTTCGCTTCCAGGAAAATCACCGTAGGCCAGGAAGTTCGTCGTTCCGCCGATGGCACCCCAATCCTTATAGAAAGAGGCGACAGCCAACAGATCCGGAATGTAGACGTTCTGAATGAATTCCTGGGTTTCCTTCCACATGTAGAGGAACTCGGCGATCCGATCGGGGGTGAGGTCTTTGACACAGGTGACCCCGCCAACGACCAGCGACTGCAGATGGGGATTCTTGGCGCCGAAAATGGCGTGCATCCGGGCGGTTCTAGCCTGAAGCTTCAGGGCTTCGATATAGTGGGCTGCAGCCATGAGGTTGGCTTCCGGCGGCAGTTTGTATGCCGGATGTCCCCAATAGGCGTTGCTGAACGGCCCCAATTGGCCGCTGTCGACGAATGTCTGCAGTCGCTGCTGCACGGCCTTGAAATATTGCGCTCCACCGACCGATGCATTGCTGACGTTGTCGGCCAATGCGGCGGTCTTGGCGGGATCGGCCTTCAAGGCGCTGACGATGTCGACCCAGTCGAGGGCATGCAGGTGATAGAAGTGAACGAGGTGGTCGTGCTGAAACTGGACTCCGTTCAGCAGGTTTCGAATCAGCCGGGCGTTCGGTGGAATGGTGACGTTGACGGCCGACTCGACAGCCCGAACACTGGAAAGAGCATGAATATAGGTACAGACACCGCAGGAGCGCTGCACGAAATGCTGGGCATCCCGAGGATCTCGGCCCTGGAGAATGATTTCAATACCCCGGAACATCTGCCCGGAACTCCAGGCATCCTTGACCTTGCCGCCTTCGATTTCCACTTCGATCCGAAGGTGGCCTTCGATTCTCGTAATTGGATCAATGGTAACGCGATTACCCATGTGATGTTCTCCTCTCTTGGTCTGCTCTTCCGGCCTTCATGACCGGAGTTCATGAAACGTACCGGAACCGGTTGCAATCGACCTTTGCCTACATTTCCTGATAGAAGGGGCTGAACTTGTCCCAAAAATTGGGTTCGCTGCAACCCAGGCAGGGATGTCCGGCACCCACAGGCCAATTGGTACCGTCGTTGAATTGGACAATGGGGCAATTGTTGTAGGTTTCCGGACCACGGCATCCCACTTTGTAGAGGCAATAGCCCATCTGAGCTTCCTTGGAACCGAATTCGAGCACGAATTCGTTGTTCTCGAAATGGGATCTTCTGGGGCACTGATCGTGAATGGTTTTGCCGTAGGCGAACAAGGGTCTTCCGAGACCGTCGAGGTCCGGCAGTTTGCCGAGGAGGAGGTAGTTGACAACCGTTCCGACAAAATTGATCGGATTGGGAGGACATCCAGGGATGTTGAGGGTCTTGATTCCGATGGCTTCACCGACGCCGACATAGCCACCGGGGTTGGGTGCCGCAGCCTGAACGCCGCCATAGGAGGCGCAGGTGCCAATGGCGATGACGGCTGCCGCCTTCGGACAGACGTCCTTGGCAATCTGCAGGAAGGTCCTGTTACCAACCTTGCCGTAGGCTCCATCATATTTGGTGGCTACCGCCCCTTCCACGACGCAAATAAACTTTCCTTCGTATTTCTTGACGGCGGCATGAAGCTGTTCCTCGGCCTGGTGACCTGCTGCAGCCATGATGGTTTCATGGTATTCAACGGAGAGCACTTCCAGAACGAGATCGTCGATGTAGGGATAACGTGTTCGAAGAAGGGCTTCGGAGCATCCGGTGCATTCTCCGAAGTGCAGCCATACGACAGGGGGTCGCTGTTTCGGCGCTGCGAACACTTCAGCAACCTTGGGGACGAAGGACGAGGACAAGCCCATCGTCGCTGTCAGAAAAGTACAGTACTTCATGAAGTCTCTTCGTGAGACACCCCGTTGCTCCAGCCGATCGTAAAACTGCTTTTCATTTTCCATTGGCACCTCCAGATGCTGTTGACCACGGTTTACGGGCTACACCTGCTCTTTACCTCCCACCTGCCATCGAATCGGGGAATCGTATCAGGTTCCCATACAGACATCCGTTTCATCCTGTCATCCGATTGCCGGAAAACACCCCCGTCTTTCTGACATCCAGGGAAGACACCCGAGCAACCGGTTCCCATTCAAGGATTCAACCCGACGCGTTTCCAAAACAATGCCGGTTCACCCTTTAGCGTAAACAACAACAAATATCAAGCCGATTTTTCACATTTCCATTAATGATGATGGCGCTGCAAAAAGTCGGAAAAAAAGGCATTTTTACAAATTGCAACCCAATAAATTCATTGTGCTACACGTGCGAAAATCGGAAATATGGACTATTTGCGGGACCATCAATGATGATGGCCTCGCAAAAATTCAGGAAGTCTCTGTCGAGTCGCGGGGTGACTGGGGAACCTTTTTCGATGCTGCGAAAAAACTCAGCCGCCCGAGCTCGTAGGATCGGACGGATGGCCAAACAGCAAATAGGAACTGGTTGAATCGCAACGGATTGCTTTT
>JBFMBE010000224.1:0-4767 GCA_040755275.1 Thermodesulfobacteriota bacterium
CCCAAACCGGATCAAACAGTTTGTCAAAGAGCTATTTTGGTTTTTTGAACATCATATTTGTTATGGAGAATAGTTGATTCCTGAATACTCTTCATTTTCGATCTTCGACTTTTTGCGGGGCCATCAAGGATGACGGCTTCGCAAAAAGGCCGGATGCTGTGTCGTGCTGCATCCCTCGTCATTGCGGCGTACGTTTCCGTACGCCTCATTCCTCGGGATTTGCACTCCTTGCCTGCGGCCTTTTTTCGAAGTCGTCCATATGATGGACTTTTTGCGAGACCATCAGACTCGGCAATCCCCACAATCGGGGTATAGGCGACGGGTTGCCCCCTCGTCCGGAGCCATCGTAAAGGAAGGATCATGATCCCTTTTTTGGAAATCCAAACCAAACGGATTGCAGAAATCCTCTACTGGATCGCAGGTGCGGCCATCGTCGCAATGATGCTGCTGACCTGTGCCGATGTCCTGCTTCGCTATGCAGTCACGTTGCATCAGTCCTTGGGATGGTCTTTGCTTTCCAATTTGAAGCCGATACCGGGTACCTTCGAGCTCGCCAGTTTCCTGGGGGCGGTCGCAGCCGCCTTTGGCATGGCCCATACATCCATGAAAAAAGGCCATGTCGCCGTCAGTTTCGCCGTTGATCTCCTCCCTGAAAGATATCGAAGGATGATGGAGGGCTTGACCCACCTGTGTTCTCTGTTTCTGTTCTTTCTTCTCTCGTGGCAGGCGTTTGTATACGGGGGCAACCTCCGGGAGTCGGGTGAAGTATCTCCTACGTTGCAGCTTCCTTTTTACATTTTCGTTTATGGAATCGGCGTTGCGTCAATCGCCGTCTGTCTCGTCCTATCGCTCGACTTGGTGAAAATCTTCCGGAGGATAGACAACACATGAGCCTGATGGTTATCGGCGTTCTGGGGATTGTCGTTTTGATCGCGCTGTTGTTTTCGAATATGCCCGTTGGGTTCGTCATGGGCTTTGTCGGATTTCTCGGTTTTTGGTACGTGCGGGGGATCGAAGCCGGTCTGAGCCTGCTGATCCGGGATTTCTTCGAAGTGTTTTCCTCCTACGGTCTCACCGTCATTCCCTTGTTCGTCTTCATGGGGCAGATCGCCTTCTATTCCGGCATCAGCAGAAGGCTCTACGATGCGGCATACATCTTTATCGGCAACCGTCCCGGTGGGCTTGCCGTCGCGACGATTGGAGCCTGCGCAGGCTTTTCAGCCATCTGTGGGTCTACCAACGCTACAGCAGCTACCATGGCCACGGTGACCATCCCGGAAATGAGACGCTATCACTACGATCTCGGGCTTGCCAGCGGCACGGTGGCAGCTGCGGGAAGCCTCGGCATCCTGATTCCGCCAAGTGTCATTTTCATCGTCTATGGCATTCTGACAGAACAGTCCATCGGCAAACTATTTGCCGCAGGAATCCTTCCCGGAATTCTCCTCGCTTCTCTGTTTGTTCTGACCGTCTATATTCGGGTGCGCACGCATCCACATTTGGCTCCTTCCGGACCGAGCAGCTCCACAGTGGAAAAATGGCAGGCCTTCACCGGTTTTATTGAAACCCTTCTCATATTTGGTCTCGTCATGGGAGGGATTTTCTTCGGCCTGTTCACGCCCACCGAAGCGGCCGGTATCGGTGCTTTTCTCACCCTGCTGGTCGCCTTGATCCGAAAGAACCTCACCTGGGAAGGGTTTGTCCGATCTCTTTCCGATACAACCCGTATCAGTTGCATGGTCATGGTGATCGTTGCCGGAGCCATCGTATTCGGGCATTTCATGGCCGTAACTCGTCTTCCATACGATCTGGCCAATTGGGTGGCCGGCCTTCCGTTGCCTGCATTCGTCATCGTCTGCCTGATCATCCTCGTTTACATCTTGGGCGGATGTTTCATGGACTCTCTGGCCATGATCATCCTGACCGTACCCATTTTCTACCCCATCATCATCAAACTCGGATTTGACCCGATATGGTTCGGTGTCGTCATCGTACTGATCACGGAAATGGGGGTCATTACGCCTCCGGTAGGGGTCAATGTATATGTTGTATACGGTGTGACAAAGGACATCCCTCTTGAAACCATTTTCCGGGGGGTCATGCCCATGCTGTTGGCCTTGGTTCTCTGCAACCTCCTGATCCTCTTCTTTCCACAAATCGCCTTGTTTCTTCCCGGATTGATGCAATAGTGCAACATATTCCGTACCCATTGCAAACTGGAACGATTGAAAGGGAATATCTGTGGCCCAATGGATTGCTGACCGAAGGGATGTCGAGTTTGTCCTTCACGAACAATTTCCGGTCGTAGAACTGGCGACATACGATCGATTCTCCGAGTTCAACCGCCGTACCATCGACATGATCATCACCGAAGGCCGAAATCTGGCGTTGCAAGAAATCCTTCCGACAGGCCGGATCGGTGACCGTGTCGGATGCCGCTACGCGGACGGATCCGTTCAAACGCCGGCTGAATTCAAACGGGTGTGGCGGCTTCTGATAGAAGGTGGTTGGTTTGCGCCGTCAGCCCCCGCAAAGTGGGGTGGACAGGGTATGCCGAAGCTTGTCAGCTTGGCGGCTCAAGAATACCTCTTCGGTGCCAATCTTGCGCTCATGATGGTGGCAGGCCTCAATCATGGAGCCGGTAAATTGATCGAGACCTTCGGGACAGAATCCCAAAAGCGCCGCTATTTGGAGAAAGTATACAGCGGAACCTGGGCCGGGGCGATGGTTTTGACGGAGCCGGAAGCCGGATCGGACTTGAGTGGGCTGACAACCTCCGCTGTTCCGAATTCGGACGGGACCTATTCGCTTTCGGGTACCAAAATCTTTATCAGCGGCGGTGATCAGGATTTGACCGAAAACATCGTCTATCCTGTTCTGGCAAGAATTCAGGGAGCACCGGATGGAAGCCGCGGGATATCGTTGTTTCTCGTATCCAAATTCATCGTTCGGGATGACGGATCGCTCGGTGAGCGAAACGATATCGTCTGTACGGGAATCGAGGAGAAGATGGGCCTTCATGGAAGCCCTACCTGCTCCATGGCGCTCGGCAGCCGGGGGAAATGCATCGGCGAGCTGTTGGGAGAACCCAATCGTGGACTTGCGGCGATGTTTCTGATGATGAACGAGGCCAGGCTCATGGTGGCTTGCCAGGGACTGGTGAGTGCCTCTTCGTCGTATCTGTATGCCTTGTCCTATGCCAAAACACGGGTTCAGGGCAAATTCGGACGCAACGACAAGAGCGTTCCCATCATCAGCCATCCCGATGTCCGCAGGATGCTCTTGATCATGAAAACCTATGTGGAAGGGATTCGCAGCCTGCTCTATTATCTGGCCTGGTGCGACGATCGGCAGGCTGTGGCATCTGAAAGCTCGGAAAAAAGACGGTATCGGGAGCGGATCGATCTTCTGATTCCTGTGGCGAAAAGCTATGCCACAGACCGTGCCATCGATGTCTGCAACCTTGGCATCCAGGTGTACGGAGGGTATGGATACACATCAGAGTACCCGGTGGAGCAGTTGTTGCGGGATGTCCGTGTCACGGCGATCTACGAAGGCACCAATGGAATCCAGGCCATCGATTTTTTAGGAAGAAAACTTCAACTGGACGATGGGCGCCTGTTTCGTGAATGGATGGATGACGTTCGGCAAACCATTGTCTGGAGCAAACGCTTTCCGACGATCCGTCATTTGGCCGATCGACTTGCCGATGCAGTCCATGAGCTCGATCAAACGGCTCGGCAATTGCGAAAAGCCGCATGCAGCAACCAATCCGCAGCGGTTGCCTATTCCTTCGCAAGCCCCCTGTTGGACGCCACAGGAGACATCGCGGTAGCTTGGATGCTGCTGTGGCGGGCTGCCCTCATCTCCGAAAAGCAGACGATATCCACCCAGAAATCAAACAGTTCTTTCGAACAGGGTCAGATTCTGAGCGCCGAATTTTTTCTTCGGACCCAGCTTCCCGTTACCATTGGCAAGCTGAAGGCCGTTCAGGACGGTTCTACGGCCGTGACCGACATGACGGAAGCATCATTTGGTGGAATGTAGAAGGATCCATCCGAAAGGATGTCGACGTAGATGCCACCCAAGCCGAAGAGCAGCCTATGCTTCGGTTCCGGCTTGGCCTTCGTACCCATAATGACCCCCCTCCATCGTCGCTAATTCCCCATGATGTTGCAGTTGAAATCAACCGGCTGAAACATGGTAGTCGGAAAGAGAATTTTCCAGAGATCATCCGGAATCTCCTACCGATAGTTATGTCTGCTGCGCCGCTTTTCAAACTGTTCCCGGATATTTTCGATTGTTCACAGGTTTTGAATCTCTTCCACTGGACCGTCCTCGTTGATATGAAGTGATGGCCCATGATAGAAAAACCCCACGTATGGTTTTCCAATCATCTATCCAGTCAAGCGGGTTGATATTGGACATTTATCTGACATATTGTAATCTTGATTGCCATGGTTTATAGGGATACGGGCGATGGGGAATAGAACGTGGAACACAGATCAAGAAAAAGAAAGGCCCGCTACAAGGCAACCAATGAAATCAAACAGCACTGGGACGGCATATTGAAAGACCGATGACGCCCTGGAGAAGATGGCGGATCATGTCGGCATCAATTGAAAATCGAACCACCTAGATTTGATGGCCCCGCAAAAAGTCGAAGATCGAAAATGAAGAGTATTCAGGAATCAACTATTCTCCATAACAAATATGATGTTCAAAAAACCAAAATAGCTCTTTGACAAACTGTTTGATCCGGTTTGG
>JBFMBE010000225.1:0-2357 GCA_040755275.1 Thermodesulfobacteriota bacterium
TTGGGAAAGGCACGAGACGCCGGCGGGTTGAAGCCCTCTGGTACAACTGAAACCGACGAAAGGAAATGGACCGGATTCAGGATAGCTACATTACAGCGCCAAGGAAATTCGTCAAGAAAAAAGTGGGCAGCCCGCCTGCGATGTCGTAGGACAAACCCGAGGTGTTGAAGGGGGCTGGGTAGCGAAGAAATCGCTTTTGACAAATGGGGACGAACATTGTATCACCTTCAGCCAAAACGGCCGGTTGGCCTTGGTACCCGGTTTCGCTTCTTCGCTAACGCCCCATGCCGACGGCCGGATATAAGACCATCCGGCCCGACCTTCCGTTCAATGTCGGTTGCAGGGGCGTTTCAGCCGCATCATAACAGCTCGAGTATTCAAATGAATCCCTTTCAAGAAATCAAGTCGCATGTTCTGGATATCGACCAAGCCCTTCTGGATATCCTGACGACCATGCAGTCTGTTCCAGGGCTGGAGGGCAAGAACCTGGAGCATTTCCGCAAGACGGCGGAAAGCATCCGCCTGCAGTTCGAGGACGAAACCATTCGGATCGCCGTGGTCGGCGCCATCAAATCCGGAAAGAGCACCTTCATCAACGCCCTTCTGGGAGGGGACTATCTCAAACGCGGCGCTGGCGTCGTCACCTCCATCGTCACGAGGATCCGCGAAGGCAGGCAGCTCGACGCCTCGATGGAAGTCAAGTCCTGGGACGACATCAATTCCGAGATCACGCAGGCATGCGTGCTGCTGCCGAATTTTCACCGGGAAGACCCCGACGCCCCCCTGGATCTTCGAAACCCGTCGGATCGACAGGCCCTGCAGCAGGCCCTGAATGCTCTCGACACCAACCGATTGATCCGGGATGGGGCACGAGACATGAACGCCGTTATGCTGTCCTGCTACCTCAAGGGCTTCGAACGGATGGCCCCGGTGGTGGGCAACGAACACGAGCGCCTGAGCTTCGATGCTTCCCGGTTTGGGGACCACCGCTTCTATGTGGCTGACGATTCCCTGGCGGTGTATCTTCGGGATATTTCCTTGCGGATCGATGCCGATCGGCTCGGCGGCATGATCGAGCTGGCCGACTGTCAGGGAAGCGACTCCCCCAACCCGCTTCATCTGGCGATGATCCAGGACTATCTGCTGATGACCCATTTCATCGTTTACGTCATCAGCAGCCGTACCGGATTGCGTCGGGCAGACATCCGCTTTCTTTCCATGATCCAGAAGATGGGGATTCTGGACAACATTCTTTTCGTCGTCAACTGGGATTTCAGCGAACACGAATCTCTCGAAACTCTCCACCCCCTGATCGACAAGATCCGGGAAGAAATCGCCCTGATTCGGCCGAATCCGGAGGTGTTCACCTTCTCCTCCCTCTACCACCTGTTTCGATCGATCGAAGCGGAGTTGACGGAAAAGGATATGGCTCGATTCCGGCAATGGATGGAAGATGAAGCCTTCGTCTCCTTTTCGGAACGTGAGCTCGGCCGTTTCATGGACGTCTTCTATGGGAAAATCCGTTCGGAAACCTACCGGCTGCTGTTGCAGAATCCCATGGATCGGCTTCAGGGAATCCTGTCCGCCGTTTCGCACTGGATCGGGCTTCATCAGAATCTCCTGGGGCAGGATGCGGCCAGTGCAGAGCTCGTGCTGAACAAGATCAACCGCCACCAGATGCGCATGCTACAGTTGAAGTCCACGCTGAGAAGCACGCTCGACGGGCATTTGGCCAAGCTGCATCAGAAACTGCGGGTTCAGGTCGACGGTTTCTTCGATCCCCGGGCCGAGGGACCGATGAAGGCGATGACCGTTTGCGTCGGTTCCTACCGCTTCGATATGGAAGGCTATCGTCCCGTCGTCCAGCAGGCCGGTTTCCGGCAGGCGCTCTATCAGGCCTATCAGGAGTTCAAGCAGCACCTCGACACCTTCGTTTCGGAGAATGTGACCCCCGAGGTGATCCGCTTCACCCGAAAGATCGAACAGATGGTCGCCCAGTCTTTCGAAGAGCTGGCTGCGCCCTTCGAGGGGCTGCTTCAAGAAGCCTTGGTGGAATATCGGGAGTCGCTCCAGCAGGTAGGCATCGGATGCCATGAGACGATGGGGCGGCAAGCCTCCAGGCTTTTCGACATCGACCGGGTGAAATCGGCATGCAGCATCAAACTGCCCCAGGGTGAGGTGGCTCTTCGGTATTCGGCCAGGATCCAATCGGAGGCTGTGCTTCGGCTGGGGTTCTATTCCTTTCTGACGCTGATCAAACGGGTTCTCAAAAAGCCCTTCCACAGCCATGAAGAAGACAGTCTTCAGGCCCTTCAGGGGGCCGTCGAACGTATGAAGAGCGAGACCCTCAAATCCCT
>JBFMBE010000225.1:2457-4763 GCA_040755275.1 Thermodesulfobacteriota bacterium
GGTTCTATTCCTTTCTGACGCTGATCAAACGGGTTCTCAAAAAGCCCTTCCACAGCCATGAAGAAGACAGTCTTCAGGCCCTTCAGGGGGCCGTCGAACGTATGAAGAGCGAGACCCTCAAATCCCTTATCAGCCATTTCAAGGACTATCGGGAAAACATCAAATTCCAGTACGTCTTGAAACTGGCGGACCGGACGGCCGATGCTCTGTTCGACAGCCTCGTGGAAAAATTTCAGTCGTATGCGGCCGATATCTCCGAAATATCCCGGTTTGTGGCAGCCCATCAACAGGACAAGGCCCAATCCCTGAACCAGCTGGAAAACATCCAGCAGAAGGTGCATCAGCTGGACAAACGGGCGGAAGAGCTGCGGACGTCGTTCTGATGGGGTGCCGAAGATCGGCGGGGTAGCAGGGCGCTCATGGCCACCGGACGAATAGATGGCTGTGAGCTCAGCACGCCGAGCAGATCGTCGAGAAATCGGAAGGCGTTCTCGTTCATCCGCTGATGATGGATCATGAATCCGCAGCTTCCCCGCTGAAAGGCCTTTTCCATCTGAAGGAACAGGGTCTTCCATCCATCCGGAACCGATCCTTCCTTTCTCGTGTGCAGATCGACGTCAACGGGGATATCGACCAGGGGAGGCGGGGGTGGTAAGAGGGCTCCGATATCCCGTGAAACGGCGAGGTACCCGATGGAGAACAATCGTTCCAGAGTGTCCTCACTGCACCGATTCCAGGGCGGGGTGAAGATCGGGGAGAGCCGCCCGCCCAAAAGATCCTGAAGTCTCGCCATTCCCCGTTTCAAATCGTCCAGTATCTCCTCTTGGGAGCGGGACGGCCCGAATTCGCTTTTCCGGCCGACCGCTTCGTGGTTGACGTGGCGCCAGCCGTGGGTGTGCCAGCACCACAAATCCGGGTGATCCTCATCCCACCGTCGGAAAGCAGCCCACCGGGAAGGGGTGAGCCAGGCAGGAACCAGGGCCAGGGCGAGCGGCATTCGATGCACCGAAAAGGTTTCGAGCAACCGATGCATCGCAGGATCCGGAATCGCGACGTCATCGGCTCGGAAATAGACGGTTACCGGTTGCATGGCCATCGCGAGGGCCGCATCGATGCGATCGGCGATTTCGGAGACCGATGGAGGGGTGTTCGTCTGGTAGATGGCTGCCGGCGGTTGGACAGGCTTGGGTCGGATGTTCATGGCGAAGGTGTCAGCGCGTGTCGGGTGAGTAGATGTGAAGAACGGGTTTGGCAACTCCCCGGGTGTCCCAAAATCCCCAAAAGGACTCGGAGCTGTGGTTTCCGGGGAAGGTTTCGGCCATGACACCGGGTTTCCAGGGTGCGTCGAAGGCTTCGAAAACGACCGGACGGATGCCCGGTATGCCGTGCAGCATTTCATGAAGCTGTTTCCAGAAGGACTTCTGGCCTTCGGGGGAATAGCCGAGTTGATCCGGACCCGATGGCATCCCCGTTTCGTGGATGAGCACCGTCTTGCCGGGGTAGACGGCCTGCAGCTTTCGGGCGACCGACAGAACCATTTCGGCCGCTTCCCGGAAGCGCTCCGGTTGAAACCAGGGTTCGAAAATCGGATGAATGTTGGGTGCAAGAAACGACTGGGACGCGAAAAACGCCCGGTGTTCTTCCTGAACCATCAGGAAAAAAGGTTCGGATGTGGAAACCGGAAGGTTTGGAAACCGGTGTCGAATCTTGGCTTGTGCGTCGAGAACGGCTTGCGGATGGTAGCGTTTGGCATACATGCCTTCATTTCCCACGATCACACCGGTTACGATGCCGCCGGTTCGAGCGATCTCGACATAGGCCTTCTCCATCTCATCGCTGGAAATTGGATCCCAGATGCCGAGCAGAACTTCACGGTATCCCAGTTCCCGGGCGATCCGTGGAACGAGCTCCAGGCCGTTGGTTGCCGAATAGGTCACGATGCCGTCGAACCAGGGTTTCATGAGAAGAAGATCGGCGCGAATCCCGTCTGCCGTGGCAGGGGTTGTGTTGCCCCGAACGACGGAAAAGCTTCTTGGCGTGTAGGCGATGAAGCGTGTGGCCTGCAGAGGGGGCTGCGCCTGATGCTGCGGTGGTTGCGAGAGGCCGATGGCAGGCAGCCAGGCCAGCAGCATGATGGCGATCATCAGGGGAATCCAAAAGTTGTTTTTCATGATGGCCCCGCAAAAAGTCAGGAAGTCTCTGTCGAGTCGCGGGGTGACTGGGGAACCTTTTTCGCTGCTGCGAAAAAACTCAGCCGCCCGATCTCGTAGGATCGGACGGATGGCCAAACAATGAATACAGGCTGG
>JBFMBE010000226.1:0-4737 GCA_040755275.1 Thermodesulfobacteriota bacterium
GCCGTTGCGATTCCACGAGCCTGTATTCACTGTTTGGCCATCCGTCCGATCCTACGAGATCGGGCGGCTGAGTTTTTTCGCAGCAGCGAAAAAGGTTCCCCAGTCACCCCGCGACTCGACAGAGACTTCCTGACTTTTTGCGACCTCATCAAGGAGATGCAAGGCAAAACCCTTTTCAACAGGAATCGGGTAGATCGGTGGAATGGAAATCGGGGGCCTTACGTGACGTGATGGATCCGAACGGCCTTCAAGGGACATGCCTCGATACAATCCCAGCATCCCATGCACATGTCTTGAAAAATCATGGGCTGCTCGAAAGGACCGTCGATTTGCTTGAACACTTTGTGGGTGCAGGCTTTGGCAGCAGCACATCGTCCGTTCTCCGGATCGCATTCCCTCGGACGACATACATCGAAATCCAGTATGGCGAATGTTTTCTTGGGTTGCATGGTTCTCTTTTTCGTGTTTTCGTGATGATGGAATGACGGGGTCGCAAAAGGTCAGGCCCTATAAATTGACCCGCCCTCCTGCTAGAGGCCCGGTTTTGAAGGAAAATCGGTGGTTAGCGACTTGTTGCGGGGCCATCATGGAATGAGCCTTGCGGATGGCTTCCGCTGTAGAAGAGAGACGGACTCGATATGGTAGGTATGCGGAAACATATCGATGGGTTGAACGCTGCACAACCCATAACGGTCCGCCAGCATCGATACATCCCGCGCGAGTGTTGCAGGGTTGCAGGACACATACACCAGCCGTTCCGGACCGTTTTGCAGCAGATGCTTCACCACATCGGGATGAAGGCCGCTTCGGGGTGGGTCGAGAACGACAAGACGCACCGGTTCCGTGATCGATGGATAGACCCTACGGATATCTCCCTGCAGAAAGGTGCAGTTCCGAACGTCGTTTCGTTCGGTATTGGCAATGGCATCGATGACGGATGACTGCGCAAGCTCGACACCGATCACCCGTCCAGCCCGTTTTGCAATCATCATAGCGATGGTCCCGGTTCCCGTATAAAGGTCGAGGACCGTTTCGTCTCCCTGAAGATCGGCGAATGCCACAACGGTATCGTATAGCAGCTCGGCTCCCCGAGTATTCGTCTGAAAAAAGGAATTGGCCGATACTCGAAAGACGAGGCCGCCGATGCGCTCAGTCAGGTATCCCGGACCCATCCAGATCGTCTCCCGCTCGCCTACGGCGATCTGTGCCTTCTTCGCCGTGATGTTGTTGACGACGGTCGATATTTCCGGAAAGTCCTCCCCGAGCCGTTCCGCCATCAAACGCATGGCATCCGGATCTTCCCGGCTCGTAATGAGATTCACCATCCAGCGATCCTCCAGAACGGAATGCCGCAGCATCAGGAACCGCCAAAAACCTTCGTGCACCGTTTGATCGTACATCGGCAGCCCGGATGAGAAGACAGCCGAACGGATGGCCCGGAACATACGGTTTCCTGCCTCCGGCACCAGCAGACAGGCTTCCATATCGATCACTTTCGAAAACACCCTCGGGGCATGAAAACCGATTGCAGGCACCGATGTCCGATTCAAATCCCCCGCTTCCACCCACCGGCGAGGAGAGCACGTCCATTCGACCTTGTTGCGATAGCCCCATGAAAGCGGTGAAGCTATCGGCTCCAAAACCGGAGGATCGGGAATCCGACCGATATGCTGGAGAGACTCGACCATATGACGGTGTTTGAACACCAGCTGCATCTCCGGACGCACGGCCTGCATGGCACATCCACCGCAGACCTCTGCGTAGGGGCATGGCGGTACGACCCGATAAGGAGATGGCTCGACGATATCGACGATCCGCGCTACGGCATAACGGCGCTTCTTCTGGACGATCCGAATCCGAACCCTGTCCTTCGGAATCCCCCCTTCCACGAACACCGTCATGCCATCGATGCGAACGACGCCGTTTCCACCGAACGCCATACCTTCGATATCCACTTCGAACCTGTCTTGAACCCGCAGCGTCATCCCTCGCTCCATTGCCCCTGAGTGGTCTTTTCTGCCTATCCTATCCCTGTGTATCGTATTGACATCATCCACCCGATTTGGTTACATCGCAACCGGTATTGGGTCCACTTCCCAAACCCATACAGAAGGAGATATCCGCTTTTCTTTCGATTTCTGATTTCCAACCCCTGCCCCCGAATCGAACGACAACGAAACGAAAGGAACACCATGATCAACGAATACCCCATCCGAATGGATGTCGACAAGCACACCGCTTTCATCGTGTTGAACCGTCCGGAAAAGAAGAACCGTATGGGTCTCGATTTCTTCACCACCCTCGAAGGCCTGGTCCGGAAGGCGGAAGAGGACCCGGAGATCCGGGCGATCGTTCTTCGGGCCGAAGGCCCGGTGTTCACGGCGGGACTCGATCTGATGGAAGCCGGCTCCCTGCTGTCGGACGCTTCGGCATCCGGCAGGGAGACCTTGCGCAAGCACATCCTTGGACTTCAGAACAGTTTCACCGCTCTGGAAACATGCAGCAAACCGGTGATTGCAGCGATCAACGGTCCATGCATCGGTGGAGGTGTAGACCTGATCTGCGCCTGCGACATCCGAATCGCCAGCCAGGACGCCTGGTTCAGCATCCGGGAAACCCGTGTAGCCATCATCGCCGATTTGGGAACCCTTCAGCGCCTGCACCACATCGTCGGATACGGCAGGGCTGCCGAACTGGCCTTGACGGGCAGGGATTTTTCGGCGACCGAAGCGCTCGAGATGGGACTTCTCTCCCAGTGTCTCTCCGATGAAGCAGCCCTCGGTGAAGCTGCCCGAAACATCGCTTCGGACATTGCAGCCCTCTCGCCCCTTGCCGTTCAAGGTGTGAAAGATGTGCTTCGCTTCAGCCGGGACCACGATGTCGCCACCGGCCTGACCTATGTCGCACAGAAAAACGCCGCTCTGCTTCTTTCGGAAGATCTGATGGAAGCCTTTGCCGCCTTCACCGAAAAACGTACCCCTCTATTCAAGGGAAGATGAAGCAACCATGAAAACCTTCTTTTTTGGAGACATTCACGGAAACATCTGGGCATTGGAAGCCGTTCTCCGGCACGCCGACAACCTTCATGCCGATCGCCTCGTCTGCCTGGGAGACTGGGTCGGATGGCTACCTTTCGGCGATCGCACCTACGAGCGGATGATCCGCCTCGACATCCCGAGCGTGTCCGGTAATCACGATCTGATGGTTGCAGGCGTCTTTCCGGATCACCTGCATCAGACCGACCGGATGCAGGCCAGCGCCTACAACTCAGCCCTTCTGAGCTGCAGGTATCCGAAAAACGAAGCACTTCTCACCCTGGCCCGCCTGCCCCTCCGGCTCGATTATCCGGGAATGACTGTCGTCCACCACAGTCCGTTCAGTCTGCCGAAGGACGGTGAGGCACCCGCCATTATCCATTTCCCCTACCTCGATGTCAAAACCCTGGATGCAAGTCTGAGCGCATGGACCCAATATCCAGTCCCCCTCATCGTCAGCGGCCACGATCACATCCCAGCCGTCTTCGAGCTCCGTAAGGAAACAGCGGGCTGCGATGCGCCTGCGGATCGTCTCGTCGTCCATCAGCCGAAGGAAGAAGCCGTGTTCACGGTCCGCATGCGGGAAGGCAACCGTTACTGGGTGAAAACCGGAAGCGTCGGTGGGCCTTATCGGGATGGGGTATTTGCCGCAAACTGTCTTGTTGTGGATGACGGCAACGCGACGCTGAGTCTGCATCGCATTGCCTATGACGCTGCGCAGTTGCGTCGGAACCTTGCTGAAAACCGGTATTTCCAACACATCCATGCCTTGGACGGTTATAGGGAATCCGCAAGGGCCGACCGGTAATGGGTGATGAAGTCGGAGAGCGGTATCGATGCGGACGATCCGTTTTCGCTACAACCATCCAGCAACCACGCTGCGAACGTGATGCTGCAACTCACCGAGACGATGGCCATAGAAATGATCCGCGCCCGCAATTGTCACCACCGAGCGATCGGTCGGTGTTCCGGCTCCAAGCCAGGTTTGCAGGGAGCGGATGCTGCAGAAGCAGTCTTCCGATCCTACCAGAATCAACGTAGGAATGCCTTGCGGCAATCGCAGGTTCTTGAAATCCATGACTTCCAACGGCGGGGAAACGAGAACGAGCCCTAAGAGCGGCACATCGAGACAGCGGCCATCGGCCTGCCCCATGATCGCTTGCAGCAGCACCCAACTGCCGAAGGAATAGCCGGCGCCGTAGAACCGACAGACCCCTTCCGTCTTCAGGAAGGAAAAGGCCCCACACAGATCCGCCACTTCCCCGACACCAGCGCCGTACCGTCCGCTGCTGCCACCCACTCCTCGAAAATTGAACCGCAGGGTCGTCATGCCCAATTCGGCAAACACGTCCCGCAATGCACGAACCACGGAATTGTCCATGTCTCCGCCGTACAACGGATGGGGATGGCAGATCGCGACACCGGCGGGATCGTCCGATGTCGATCCGGACGACGACCCCATCCGCGCTTCCAGCTGGAACGAGGGTTGTTCGGTTGCCACCGGAATGTGAACCGGGACTTCACGCATCTGGTTGTTCGTTCTAAGCGGCATATTCTGCTCTTTTCATGATGGAGTCGCAAAAAGTCAGGAAGTCTCTGTCAAGTCGCGGGGTGACTGGGGAACCTTTTTCGATGCTGCGAAAAAACTCAGCCGCCCGATCTCGTAGGATCGGACGGATGGCCAAACAGCAAACAGAGGCTG
>JBFMBE010000227.1:0-4694 GCA_040755275.1 Thermodesulfobacteriota bacterium
AGCCCGACCTCTTGATCGCCGATGAACCGACGACTGCACTGGATGTAACGGTTCAGGCCCAACTGCTGGCATTGATCCGGGATCTGCAGCAAGAATTCGGCATGGGTGTGCTCTGGATCACCCACGACTTGGGTGTGGTGGCTCAGCTGTGCGACGAGGCAGCCGTCATGTATGCCGGCAAAATCGTCGAACAGGCGACTGTGAGAGAGCTCTTTTCCGATCCGATGCATCCGTACACCCAAGGTTTGCTGCAGGCGGTTCCCCGACTCGATACCCCGTCGAAGCAACGCATGCTCAGCATTGCCGGGACGGTTCCATCGTTTCAGGACCTTCCGTCCGGCTGTCGCTTTCACAACCGATGTCTCCGGCGGATGCCGATCTGTGAATCCGTCTATCCGGCAATCCGAACGGTCCGAAACCACAACGTCGCTTGTCACCTCTACGATGGTGAATGAGAGATGATGGAGTCGCAAAAAGTCAGGAAGTCTCTATCGAGTCGCGGGGTAACTGGGGAACCTTTTTCGCTGCTGCGAAAAAACTCAGCCGCCCGATCTCGTAGGATCGGACGGATGGCCAGACAGCAAACAGAGGCTGATTGAATCGCAACGGCTTGCTTTTCAATATCAATTTCGATCCAGTACGTCCGTCCGATCCAACGATATCCGGCGGCTTCAAACACGTTTTCGCAGCAGTCTCAAAAGGCTTCCCCAGCTACCCCGCTTATGCCCGGCATTCCCGAAAAGCACGGGAGAAGCGACTTTTTGCGAGGCCATCAAAGATTCTTTCCGATGCCGTTGCACGGATCCGGCCGTGCGCTCTTTCCTTGCCCCTGTCTGCCAGAAACGAGAAAACGGAGTGAACGAACCTTGTTGCAATGTCATCATCCTCGGTTGACGACTGGATACATGAAGCGCATGCTGGCCGGATGGATTGCCATCTTGCAGGTGCTGGTCGGCCTCTGTCTTGCGGACGTCTGTGGGGCGGTCGAGCGGCGGGAAGTGCGGCTGCTGTTGCTCTTTACAGGGGATCTTCATTCTCAGTTTCTTCCCAGACGGCTTTCTGGGGATCCGGCTGATGGGCGTGAAGTCGGTGGTTATGCGCGACTGGCAGGGCGCATCCGGGAAGCCGCCCAGCGGCATGATGGGGAAATCCTTGTCGTAGATGCCGGTGATTTCAGCATGGGAACCGTGTTTCATACCCTCTTTCGTTCGGAAAGCCTGGAACTTCGCTTGATGGGCACAATGGGCTATGAAGTGACGACCCTCGGAAATCACGATTTCGATTTTCATCCAGACGGTCTTGCCCAATCCTTGACTGCCGCCTTGTCTTCAGGAACGCGGCTTCCTCGAATCGTTGCCGCCAACGTGGTGTTCAGCTCGTCGGATCCAAGGGATCGAAGTCTGCGGGAAGCGTTTCTTCGGTATCCCGTTGTTCCATATGTCGTTGTGGAAAAAGGGGGATTTCGGATCGGGATATTCGGGCTTCTGGGTCACGATGCCCAGATCGATGCCCCGTTCGCCAGGCCGGTCACTTTCTCCGATTGCATCCAGGCGGCCAGGGAAATGGTCGCAGCGCTCCGTCATGAAGAACGGGTCGATGTCATTCTTTGTCTCTCTCATTCGGGGATTTCCGGAAATCCGAAGCATTCCGAAGATGAGCTGCTGGCACGGGCCGTTCCAGACATCGATGTCATTGTCAGCGGTCATACCCACAGCGTTCTGCAGGAGCCCCTTCGAATCGGACGGACGGTTGTCGGGGCAGCCGGAAGTTACGGGAAATTCCTTGGAGCGATCGATCTGTTGCTGAAATCCGGCGAGCGGCCCACCCTTCTTCGGTATGAGCTGTTACCGGTCACGGAGACGGTGACCGACGATCCGGTTGTTGCATCGGAAATCCAATCGGTTGTACCGCTCATCGATCGGGAATTTCTGTCGGTTTACGGCATGCATTTCGGCCAGGTTCTGGCGGAAAGTCCGGATGATTTTCCAACGGTCGAATCCACCTACGACCATCCCGGGGAAACCGGCCTGGGGGACCTCATCACGGACGCCTTCCGGCAGGCCGTTCGACAGGCTGAAGGTACGGCATCCCCCTTCGTTCATCTGGCCATCCAGCCCCTTGGCAATATTCGGGACCGGCTGCTTCGGGGTCCCGTTCGCGTGGAGGACGTCTTTCGGGTGCTCTCCCTGGGGCTCGGCCCGGATGGGATGCCGGGGTATCCGCTGATAACCGTTTACCTGAGCGGCTCGGAAGTCAAACGCCTGCTCGAAGTCGAAACGACGGTTTCCGGTATCAAACGGGATGCCCATCTGCAGTTGTCCGGGGTTCGTTTTCGATACAATCCGAACCGCCTTCCGTTTGACCGGGTGACGGAGATTCTCGTGGAATCATCCGACGGTTCTTGGCAGGCACCGGCTTCCGATCGACTGTATCGGATCGTGCTGAATTCCTATACGGCCCAGATGGTGGATTATGTCAGCCGGGTTTCTCACGGCCTTCTCGCCATGACGCCCAAGCGTGCCGATGGGTCGCCGATGATGGACTGGAAAGAAGGCATTGTCTATGAGCGAAGCTTACAGGGTACTGGAGAAATCAAGGAATGGGTCGCCCTGGCACGATATATGGAACGGTTTGCAGACGAAGACCGCAATGGGATACCGGACATCCCGATTCGGTATCTGAAACCGGACGGACGGATTCTGGTGGAGCCGTCCTGGAATCCGCTGAAGCTGGTATACCCTGCAGGGCAAGTGACGCTCTGGGCTGCAGCCTGTGGGGGTGGAATTCTGCTGGGAGCGTCGGTCTGGATCTTCCGGGCCAACCGGCGGAAAAGACGCCGTCAATGGTGATGAGGTCGCAACAAGTCGTCTCGACCCCGCTCATACCCGGCTATCCACCCGATCGGGGTCGAGACGACTTGTTGCGATACTGTCACTCCTTGCCATGAATCATCTGAACCGCTCGCTTCAGGCGGTTCATGACGTTCTCCTTCCCCAGAATTTCGATAATTTCAAAGATTCCGGGGCTTGCCGTCTTGCCCGTCAAGGCGACCCGGACGGGCTGCGCAATTTTCCCGAGCTTCCAACCGGTTTTTTCCGCGACCCGATGAAACGCCTCCTCCAGATTCTGTTCGGTGACGGGATCGAGTCGTTCCAATTCCTCCACAATCCATTGAAGGGCGGGCAGATGATCGGAATTGAGAAATTTGGCGGCTGCATCCGGTTGATACTCGATCGTGTCCACATAGTAGAAGCGGGCCGCCTCCGCCATTTCGACGAGGGTCTTGGCCCTTGGCGCAAGGGTGCGGATCACTTTCCACAGGAAAATCCCGTTTTCTGCGGCATACCCCCTTTCCTGCAGGAACGGCAGCAGCATCGGCGCCAGCTTCTCCGGCGAGGTTGCCTTCATGTGATCCTGGTTGAGCGCCAATAGTTTGTCCATATCGAAGACACCGGCGGACTTGCCGATGTTCTCGAGATTGAACTTCTGAATCAGCTCTTCCCGCGTGAAGAATTCCTGATCGCCGCAGGACCATCCCAGTCTCACCAGGTAATTGATCATGGCTTCCGGCAGAAATCCCATATCCCTGTATGCGGTGACGGAGGTCGCGCCATGTCGTTTGCTCAGGCGCGTCTTGTCCTTTCCCAACACCATCGGGACATGGGCGAAAACGGGCAGCGGCGCGCCGAAGGCCTTGTAGAGCATGATCTGGCGAGGGGTGTTGTTCACATGATCGTCCCCTCGAATGATCGTATTGATCTGCATGGTGATGTCGTCCACCACGACGACAAAATTATAGGTCGGCGTTCCGTCGCTGCGTTGGATGATGAAATCGTCCTGTTCCGCATTTTGAAAGACGATCGGCCCCTTGACGACATCGTCAATGACCGTGGTTCCCATTTGGGGGGCCCGAAAGCGGACGACTGCCCCTTTGCTCGGACCCAGCCCCTTATCTCTGCAGGTTCCGTCGTATTTCGGCTTTCCTCCAGTAGCCAGTGCTTTCTTGCGCATTTCTTCAACGGCTTCCGGGCTGCAGGTGCAATAATAGGCATGTCCCGATTCCAGCAGTCGCTGGACGTATTCCTTGTAAATATCCATACGCTGCGACTGAAAGTAGGGCCCTTCATCCCAGTCGATTCCAAGCCATTCCAGAGCTTCGAAAATGGCGTCGACGGATTCCTGGGTCGATCGCACCTGGTCGGTGTCCTCGATTCGGAAAACAAACCTTCCGTTGCAATGTCTGGCGTAAAGCCAATTGAATAGGGCGGTTCGTGCTCCGCCCAAATGCAGATACCCTGTGGGGCTGGGGGGAAATCTCGTGATGACCGTTTCCAAGAACGTTCTCCTGTGCAATGGTTGATAGAATCGCAACAAGTCCATCATATGGACGGCTTCGCAAAAAGGCCGCAGGCAAGGAGTGCAAATCCCGTCTGTGAGGCGTACTGAAACGTACGCCGCAACGACGAGGGATGCAGCACGACACAGCATCCGGCCTTTTTGCGAAGCCGTCATGGTTGATGGAGTCGCAAAAAGTCGCCGCTACCCAGATTTTGTCGATTGCCGGGCTTGAGCATGGCGGGGCATATGCCTTTTGATGCTGCAGCGGATACTTGTTTGAAGCCGCCGGAGATCGTTGGGCCGGGCGGCGTTCAACAACAAACAATTGTTTGAAAATCAAACCGTTGCGGCTTACT
>JBFMBE010000228.1:0-4646 GCA_040755275.1 Thermodesulfobacteriota bacterium
AGGCGATCAGTGTGGAGAAAAGAATCCCCCACGGAATCCCTGCCCCCAAAACCCGTTTGGATGGTTGCAAGCCATTCGACATGGAAATCATCTCTCGACTGGTATGGATTTCAATGCAATCAATCCGTTTCGTTCTGAGCTTTAAGGCACCATGCAAAATTTGTCAATCACGATGAAGCATGATAGATGGCCCTGCAAAAAGTCCATCAATCATGATGGATTCGCAAAAAGTCGACAATCACCGGTTTTCGTTCGAAGTCGGGCCTCCAGCAGGAGGGCGGGTGAGTTTTTCCGATGCAGCGAAAAAGACGTATGCCCTGCCACACGCCACGAAGGAGTCTCTCTAACTCTTTGCAAGCTTATCAATCCACATCTAGAAAATAATGTTTGTTGCAAAAGAATTTCTGTGTTATGGGAATATAGTATCATCAACAAAAACGAAAAGGAAGGCGTTTCGAATATGCCGGTCATTATCACCATTGGTAATCATAAGGGTGGGGTCGGCAAAACGACCTCTACGGTGAACCTCGCGGATGCACTTGGCCGCGAAGGCTACAATGTTCTCGTCATCGATGCCGACCCACAGGGAAACTCCACCTCGATTCTGCTTCCTGACATCGAGCTGCGGGAGCGATACTCACTGGTCAAAGCGTTGGCGGCTCCCATCCGGGAAGGTAGAATGACTTCCATGGCCTGCCAGACGCTCAACTCTCGAGTGGATGTGGTTCCCAACACCATCCAATGCATGGTATGGGAAAGATCGGCATCAACGACGGCCGATTCCGTCCTGGGATTTCAGCGGTTGATCCGAAACGACAATGGACTTGAAAAATACCAGTTCGTTTTGATCGATACTCCGCCGAATATCGGAACCATGGTCCACAACGCCCTGATGATTTCCCATTATGTCATCGTTCCCATTCCGACATCCGATCAATTTGCCCTCGATGGGCTTGCCACATTTCTGAAGCTGATCCAGACCATCCGCACCCAGAACGACACCTTGAAGCTTCTGGGCATCCTTCTGACCAAATTCGACAATCGGGCAGATGTATACGTAAAGAACCGCGAGAAAATGATCCAATTCTTCAATGCCAAGAAAATATTCGTGTTCGATACGACCATCCGCTTTTCTGTCGATATCGACAAGGCCCACATCAAACGAAAAACCATCTTCGGTTTCGATACGGATTCTTCAGGCGCCGTAGATTATAGGAATCTTGCACGAGAGGTGGTGGCCATTGTCCGCGACTCAGCCAAAGCCCAGAAATGAGGAAATCACGGAACAAGACCTTTTCGGTTCCATCCCAAAGGCGTTGGACATCAATCCATTTGAGGGGATCAATCTCGATGAGATCACCGTCAAACCCAAACGAAAAGGAGCATCTGACGACGAAGAGCTGATCGAGATCAACCCCATCCAGGGCATCGATATCGATGAGATCAGCGCCGTTTCGGTTCCTCCTTTCGACGGAGAAGAGCAACTCGAAATTGTCGAAATCAATCCGATCGAAGAAGAACACGTCGAAGGGTTGAACGACATCCATCCGATACCCGCGGGGGCTGCCGCCGGTGTGGCGGTTTCAGCGGGCATCCTTTCCGGTAGCACCAAACCCCACTTTCTTGAAAAACTTAAAATTTTCTTTACGCAAAAATCCCAATCCCCAACGGCTGCATCCCCCGAAGCCCCTGGTCCGGATCTGCGAGTCCCGCCGAAACAGGTGTTGGAAACCCCATCCACAAAGCCGGAACTTGCTTCAGGTGGTCCCAAGGCAGCCAAACCGAAACGAAAGGTTTCGCTCCAATCTCTGTTCAAACCTCTGGGCAACGGGACACACCCACCGCTTTCCCCCCAGCTGGTCAAACAGGCCTTCAATTATGCAGAAGTGTACCGGATTCGGGAAAAAATCCTCTCGGTTTTAGGAGGAGCTCCCCACAAAGTTGTGATGATAGCCAGTCCATATGACAACACCGGAAACACCTTCATGGTATCCGTATTGGGTCTTAACGCGGCAGCCTACACACAGCTGAATCTTTTACTGGTCGACTTGAACATGCGAAGGCCGCAACTTCATGTGGCATTCGGTCTTCCCCTTGAAAAGGGTTTCGGAGACTTCGCCCAGGGAACCGTTCACTGGTCCGACACCGTCAAAGAAACGGAACTGCCGAACCTGAAAGTCATTTCAGCCGGAGACCCGGTCAAGGATATGGCCAACTATCTCAACAAAGATTTTCTGGAATCGTTCCTGAAGGATATCCGGAATGAATTCGATATGGTCATTCTGGATACCTCTCCCGTACTCGTTCGAAATCGCAACAACGTCGATCCTATCCTTCTGGGCCGAATGAGCGACGCGGTCATCCTCATCTCCCGCAACAAGCATACATCCCGGGGGGCATTGGTCAACACGGTTCAGGCCATCGAACAGGACGGGGGCAATATTGTCGGAATCGTATACAACCAGTAACCGTTCACGATCGAGGATGAGAGATGGCTGAAACCGCGCGAGAACAACAAATCGATATCGGCTTTCTCTATGCCAAGTACATCGAACCGATCATCGAAAAGAAAATGATCATAGTGGCGTGCTTTACAGCCGGGCTTTTTCTGGCCATGGGGTTTATCGGCCTGATCAATCCCGAATACGTCTCTCAGGCGACCATTCTTCTGGAAAGACCCCGTTCCAAGATCACAACAACGCTCAATCAGGAAGACGTTATCCCCCAGAAGGCGTCTCCGGCCTACGTCAGTACGGAAGAAGCCAAATTGCAGAGCGATTCGTTCATCGTCGAGGTGGTGAAAATCCTGCCCTCTTCGGTCAAGAAAGACCTTGAAACACCACTCAATCTTCGTGACCAGATCATCGGCGGCTTGTTTCGAGCGGTTCAGATGATCATCGGAGAAAAGCGACTCGAATTCATCAAACGCATGACCCGAAAAGATATGGCCGCAGCCTATCAGGAAAAGCAGATGGATAGGATGGTCCGGGAACTCAAGGAACGGGTCAGTGTTTACAGCCGTCCTCACACGAGCATGATATGGATTTTTGCAAGGGCTGTCGTTCCAGAAAATGCGGCAATGATTGTCAAGGCTTACCTGGAAGTCTGGATGGCGATGAATCTCGAAGAAAACAAACGGGAGATTTCAGGTGAACATGCCTTTGCCGAGGAGCAGAAGAACGAAGGATTCAAAAAGCTGCAGGAAGCCGAAAACGAATTGATCGAATTCAAACGGAAATATGAAATCCCTGCAGAAGTCCGGTTGACCGGTGATGTCGAGCTGCAGCTTGAACTCGATCGACTTCAGAAACGGGTGGACAGCTACCGAGAGCGTTACGAGAACCTCGAAAGAATTTATATGGGAATTGTCATGAAGGAGGCCGGCATCAGCGGAAACATCAAGGTCCTGAGCTATCCGGCACCGGCCACCGAACCATCCAAGAAAACCACCCAGAAGATTCTGATCGGCGGAGTTCTCGGAGGACTGGGTCTGGGAATCGGGCTCTGCCTGCTGATCGATTATCTTGCCGCACCGATCCGGCATACGCGGGACATCCTGTCCTCGACGAAATGTCCGGTCATCGGCCGAATTCCCCGGATTTCATAGCATGGCATCGCCAAACACTCAAAACCACTTACCTGCCCTACTCAGAGGAACCCATCGGAGGAACGCTGGATGAATTGCTGGATTCGACAAACTTCGATACGAAGCCTTATGTTGATAGGAATCCTGCTGATGCTGAGCGGCATTCTTTCATGCGCAACCAACCGATTGTCTGCACCTGCGGCCAAGATACGCCTGCTGGCCGCTGAAGAAATGGAAGACTGCAAGGCAAAATGCGAGTTTCTCACCCATGTGACGGGCCAATCATCCAGTCTTTCCAGTTCCGCATCCTATCACAATTCGTTGACCGATCTGATGGAAAATGCGGCCCGAATCGGCGCTACGCATCTTTTTGTCAACCTGGGCGAAAATGCCATCCTTCGGGGAGAGGCATATCGATGCGCCTATTGCATGCGTTCGGACGGAAGAGCCGACACTTCGACCTGTGAAGGTGCCAATGCCAGCGACCCCAATTCCTGCCAGGTACGGGGCGGCATCTGGATGTCCATTGCAAGGGACAGGGCATCCTGCGAGGCTAAGGGGGGCGTGTGGGTCTTGTCGGAGGACATTTCCCGCCTTCCGGACGAGCTGGCACCGACAAAGAAGAAGCCGGGAAAGTAGTGGGCAGTGGGCAGTGCGTAGTCGGCAGTGGGCAGTGGGCAGTGGGCGTATGGCCTGAGCATGGGAACGGGATTGCCTGTTGAGCTTGCTGCGAAAACGTGTTTGAAGCCGACGGCGATCGCTGAATCGGGCGGCCGAGTTTTTCCGCTGCTGAGCAAAATTCACTCGTTTTCCTGCGGGTCAATCCAGCTCATCGCCTATGGTTCCAAATCGCTCTGCGCAATTGCTGTACCATCTCACGAAGAGGTCTTCCGAACAAAAACGGTAACCTATCCGGGTCGATTCGGAATCTCTCGATGGTTAGCCTGCGCCACACATCATCGAAGGCAAGCGTTTCGCTTACGGATACACGTGAGGTTTCGCCTGTCCTCTCCAGCTCCAACCATTTCGTCAATCGATCGACATCACATCGCTCTTCATG
>JBFMBE010000229.1:0-4582 GCA_040755275.1 Thermodesulfobacteriota bacterium
GGCACTTCAGCGTTTCGGCTTGTTTGACCACCAGAACTTCGGCGGTTTTCCCACACGTATCGCAGAAAACTTCATATATCGGCATAGTGTCTTCCTCTTCTAATAAGAAATACGTGGCTGCGATATTGGACGGCTTCGCAAAAAGGCCGGATGCTGTGTCGTGCTGCATCCCTCGTCATTGCGGCGTACGTTTCAGTACGCCTCATTCCTCGGGATTTGCACTCCTTGCCTGCGGCCTTTTTTCGAAGCCGTCCATATGATGGACTTTTTTCGAGCTCATCTTTGATGGCGTCGCAAAAAGTCGCCTTTCCCGTGCTTTTCGGAAATGCCGGGTATAAGCGAGGTGGCTGGTGAGTCGTGAACATCCGACTGGTTGCGCCTCCCTCATGGCTGATTGGAAGATGGTCCACCTCGGAAGATGAAAACCGATCGCCCGAGATCCGCATCTGCAGGGCGATCGGTCATGGTGTGGCGAATGGCTGTCACTTGCCGCCGGTTTTCGCCCATATTTTTCGGTAGTAATCCTCGATGGCCTCCCCCAACGTGTTGACCGCCAGCCGGGCGCAGTGCATGTGATCCTCCGGAAGCCCACCCAGCACACCGGCTACATCTTCCGGCGTAATTCTGAGCGCTTCATCCAGCCGTTTTCCCAAACACAGATCGCTCACTGCACTGGCGCTGGCCACCGTGTAAAGACATCCGTGTGGAATCTGCCCCACCCGATGGATTTTCTCCCCCCGAATGCACAGGTAGATATCCATCGAATCCCCGCATACCCCCTTTCCCGTTGCCTGTCCATCGGCACCATCGATTCGTCCCAAGTTCCTGGGATACTCCGCATGAGCGAAGAACCGCTTATCCAAATTCGCAGGGATATCATCCGAATGGTGATCAAAAGATAGGGATTCCATGGTATCCAACACTGTCAATGCGCTCCCCCTCCACATGTATATTCCTGTGAAAATTGAGGAAGTTTCCCATCCAGCAATGCCTGGACAGCCTCTCCGACGGTTTGGCAGTTGCCGCCGAAATACACTTCGATACCGACCTGGTTAAAGCCCATCAAAGGTCTCAACCCCATACCTCCGGCAACCAGTTTTTGGGTACCCTTCTGTGCCAGATACTGCACCGGAGCGAGGCATCCGCCCTGAACGTGAGGAACATTGGGAATGATACGTACATCCTTGATCTGATTATCTTCCAAAGCAACCAGGGTATACAGGTCACAGTGACCGAAATGAGCACCCAACGGCGCATCGAGCCCGCCGGGTGCTGTCGATGGAACGGCAACAATCGTTTCCACAGTCCTTCTCCTTTCCAGATGTTCAATCATCAAAATACATTAGTTCTTGTTTTGGATCGCCAATTCGCAAATCCGGTCCCACAGGCTCCGGATGCGGTTTGTAAATCCGCTGGATTCAAATTCCGTTACAGCCTTGGCCTCAACCATGGCATGGGTAATCACCGGATCGAAGGGTAATTTTCCGATCAGATCAAGATGGTGATCCTTGCAATACCGTTCGATACCTGCACATTCTTTTGGGTTCAGATCGCTCTTGTTTACGATGACACCCGCCGGAACACCAAAGTGGCCGCACAGGGAGACCACTCGTTCTAGATCGTGCCGACCCGAAGGAGTCGGTTCAGTCACCAGAATAGCATAGGACACACCCGAAAGCGAACTGATCACCGGGCATCCGATCCCGGGCGGGCCATCGGAGAGGATCAGCTCCATGCCGATTTCTGTCGCTTTTTCTTTTGCGCGACTCCGAAGCAGCGCCACCAGTTTACCCGAATTTTCCTCGGATGCGAAGAGTTGGGCGTGCATCATCGGACCGAATCGGGTCCATGACGAAAACCAGTGACCGGATTGTTTCTCCGGGAAGGCAATGGCTCCTTCAGGACAGAAGTGTACACAAACGCTGCAGCCTTCACATCGAAGCGAATTCACCCGATATCTGCCGTCTACACACTCGATGGCATCAAATCGACACATCTGCCCACACAGCCCACAAGCAGTACATGTATCCGAATCGATGACCGCCGTATGACCGCCCATGAATTCATGAGTCTGTGTTTGTTCCGGATGCAGGATCAGATGCAAATCCGGTGCATCCACATCGAGATCACAGATCAAGACCGGAGAAGCCAGATGCGCGAAGGCTGCAGTAAGCGAAGTTTTGCCTGTACCGCCTTTGCCACTGAGCACGACGATTTCACGCATGGCTCACCTCTTTCTGGGATTCCTTCAACCGTTCGTCGACGTTTCGAAGTGTTTCTGCCAGGCTGCGAAACAAACCAACATATGCAGGAACGGTTTCCGCAATGATTTTGCCCGAAGCATAGGCCTCTGCGATCATTCGCTCGAAAGGAATCTCGGCCCAAATTTCGAGCCCGACTTCTCTGCAGAAGGAAACAGTATCCGAATTGCCGATATTCGAACGGTTGATCACAACCCCCATCGGAACATTCAATTGACCAAATGCCTGATAGGCCAGTTTCAGATCATAGAGACCAAATGGCGTAGGCTCGGTAACCAGTACAATGATATCGGTATCCATCACGGCATTCATGGCCGGACAGGATACGCCGGGCGGTGCATCGATCAAAACATCCACCGCACGCACATTCGGCGATTCTTGCGCCAACGTCTGCGCCACACGCTTTTTCACCATACGCATCAGAGGCGGGCTCATCGCCTCACCTACCCGAAGTCTTCCCATCCAGAAGGGCGAATCACCTGCCTTTCCCCAAAGAATTTCACCGAGAGGCCGTTTTCCAGAGGTGATGGCTTTTTCCGGACAGATGGCCATGCAACCGCCACATCCATGGCACATCTCCGGATAAGTCAGCACGACGCTGCCCAGGACCGATATGGCTTTGAACCGGCAGATTTCAGCACACTTCCGGCAATAGGTGCATTTGGATTCATCCACAATCGGGACATCCATGCCGACTTCCTCGATGCCATCGATGTGAGGTCGCAGAAACAAATGCAGATTCGGCTCTTCTACGTCGAGATCCACGGCGGCGACAGCCCTGGGCCAAACATGAACCAACGAGGCACAGACCATCGTTTTCCCGGTTCCGCCTTTTCCGCTTGCAATAGCGATCTTCATCGACCGTGTCCCATCCGGTTGGGTTGTGTCGCAGGCTGAAATCGACCGGCTTTGAACCCTTCGATTGCTTGACGAACGCTCATGTTTTCGACGTTCTGAATCACCTGGATTCCGGCAGCGCTCAATACCTGAAACGCCTTGGGTCCCACATAACCGGTGAGCACCGTCTTGGCTCCGGAACGATATACGGTTTCGGCCGCCTGGATGCCTGCGCCCTGGGCCATAGCCTGAGATGCCCCGTTATCGAGATATTCAAATTGCATGGTATCGGGATCCACAATCAGAAATCCTGCTGCACGACCAAATCTCGGATCGATCATGGCATCCAGACTCGGCTCTACACAACTGACGGCAATTTTTCCCATGACATTCTCCGATGTTTCTCTCTTTTGACTCTGAGGGTTTCCTTGCCCCATTCGTCTTCCCATTCCCTGGCCTCTACCTTGGCCCATTCCTTGCCCCAAACCCTGTTGCCTGCATCGACCAGCACCTCTTCCGTTCATAGATACCTCCTCTGGGGATCCCCCCAATTCTTTCAATATAAAGCCCCGGCAACAACAGCCCGGCATGGCATAATCCTGCTGATGAAAATCTCCGGAGAGCCAGGAATCGATGATTTCATTCGCCTCACCGGCCACAAACCCGATAACCTGGATCCCGGCATTGACCAGGGTGGTTTCCAGGTATCTGGAAACTGCGCCGCAAATCAGGACATCCACATCGAGCTCGCGAAGCTGTTTTGCCTTGCCTTCGTCCGTTTCACTTAGAAAGTATGCCTCCCAGCAATTCATGGCGGAACCCTTGTCCATATCCACAAGAAGCACTTTTCTGGCCACATCGAAAACCGGCGCGATGCGATCGTTCCATACCGAAATAGCCGCCTTCATGACATCATGCTCCTGATGATTCCGCATTGAATTCTGTTTGTCTCCGGGCTATCCACAAAGCATTTTCCATGCCGATGTGCCGGACAAAATATCTCATCATCAGAAAACAGAGTTTTCTAATGCACAAACAATATGTTATCCAAATCAGACGCGGAAAACTTTTCCGAAGGAAAGAAATGATTCGTCGCATTTATGAAACATATACACCACGAATCAGTCGCACTATTGCGACTGATTCGTGGTGCAAACAGAATCCACTCACCTTCACTTGTGGTCCCGCAAAAAGTCAGGAAGTCTCTCTCGAGTCGCGGGGTGACTGGGGAACCTTTTTCGCTGCTGCGAAAAAACTCAGCCGCCCGATCTCGTAGGATCGGACGGATGGCCAAACAGTAAATACAGGCTCGTGGAATCGCAAAGGCTTGCTTTTCAATGTCCATTCGTTCAAGCGCGTCCGTCCGATCCAACGATATCCGGCGGCTTCAAACACGTTTTCGCAGCAGTCTCAAAAGGCTTCCCCAGCCACCCCGCTTATGCCCGACATTTACGAAAAGCACGGGAAAATCGACTTGTTGCGGG
>JBFMBE010000230.1:0-4506 GCA_040755275.1 Thermodesulfobacteriota bacterium
GGGCGGACGCAATTCATTGATATTGGTTTGAAAAACAGTATGATGGAAACGAGCAAACCCTTGTTTTCATTTTGGCCATCCGCCCGATCTTACGAGCTCGGGCTGCTGAGTTTTTCCGCTGCTGAGCTAAATTCACCCGCCTTCCTGCGGGTCAAATGAGAGTGCCTGACTTTTTGCGGCGCCATCAACATTGAGCGATAAGCCATGGCATGAACGACGAAGGGGTGGGAACCGAATATGAGTGACACCGAAGAAGTGAAGAAGCAAGAAGAAGGCGGTGCTCCGGAATGGGTCGTGACGTTCGGAGATCTGATGAGTCTTCTGCTGTGCTTTTTTGTTCTGCTGCTCTCCTTTTCCGAGACCTCGAAGGCAAAATACAAACAGGTGGCCGGCTCCTTGAAGGAAGCCTTCGGTATTCAAAGAAAGGTCAGGGTGTTCGATTCACCGAAAGGTGAAAGCATGATCGCCAAGGACTTCGACAAGGATTTCAACCTCAAACCAGCCCTCGAGGAAGACATTGCATCCCTGAAATTCAGTGAAACGGAAATCATCCGTCGAACCAAGGAACTCGGTCAATATGTCGATACCGAGGTCAAGGGCAACAAGTTCATCATCCGGCTTCAGGGTGAGACAACCTTCGACTCCGGAAAGGCGAATATCCGTCCGGAGATGATTCCGATACTGCGGATGGTAGGGGACGTGCTCCGGTATGCCAAGGGGGACATCGTCATTGCCGGTCATACCGACAATGTACCCATTTCCAGCAGCCTGTATCCCTCCAATCTGGAACTGTCTGTCGCTCGGGCGGTTTCGGTGACCCAGTTTCTCATCTCCAACGGCTTCGTTCAGCCGGAGCGCGTCTCAACCATGGGATTCGGCGAGTACCGCCCCCTTGCACCCAACGATACGAACATCGGCAGGGGCAAGAACCGACGGGTCGAAATCATTCTGACGGATCTGTTTTCCTGACCGTAATGGGCGACAGACTATGGCCTCGTTCACGATGAACTCACCAGAAATCGTCACCCCTTGGAGTGCATCTGCAGGATCTCTTCTCTGCGGAAACAGCCCATCGTGTGATCCAGAACCATGCCGGTTGCCTGCATATGGGCATAACAGATGATCGGACCGAAAAAGACGAACCCTCGCTGCCGCATGTCCCTGCTCATGGCCTTCGCCTCCGTGCTCGTGACCGGATAATCGGCCATCGTATACAGGATGTTCACGATGGGCTTGCCGTCCACAAACCGCCAGACATACGCATCGAAGGAGCCGAAGGTTTCTTGAACATCCAGAAACGCCCGGGCGTTACGAACGGCCGCCTCGATTTTCTTTCGGTTCCGAATGATGCCCGGGTTATCCATTAACCGTTCGATATCGCGTGCTTCGAATCGGGCGACCCGCTGGGGATCCCAATCCGCAAAGGCTTCCTGGTAATGACGACGTCTTCGTAGAATGGTGTACCAGGAAAGACCTGCCTGTGCAGATTCGAGAATCAGGAATTCGAAGAATTTTCGATCGTCATGGACCGGTACCCCCCACTCCATGTCGTGATAGTGGATGTAATCCGGTTTGGTGAGATCGACCCAAGGGCAGCGAATGGGAGAAGATGGTTTCATAAGTCGGCAGTGGGCAGTGGGCAGTCGGCAGTGGGCAGTCGGCAGTCGGCAGTGGGCAGTCGGCAGTCGGCAGTGGGCTAGGTAGAAGAACAGCAATTATCATTTATGATGGCCCCGCAAAAAGTCGCCATCCACGGATTTTCTTTCAAAACCGGGCCTCCAGCAGGGGGGCGGGTGGTGTTTTGCGAAGCAGCGAAAACGTGTTTGAAGCCGCCGGAGATCGTTGGGCCGGGCGGAGGTGCTTCATTTCTTTATTTGAAATTCAGAAGGGCGAACCATGAAACGAATCCGAATCGCCAATCTTCTATCATCCGATCACCCCATGGACGATATCGATGTCATGGGCTGGATCAGAACCCGTCGGGATGCGAAGGGCTTTTCCTTCATCGAACTCAATGACGGCAGCTGTCTAAAGAATATTCAGATCATCGCCGCAGACAACCTTCCCGAATACGAGCAGATCCGGACCTGCGGAACCGGGAGCGCGCTTGCTGTCCGGGGAAATCTCGTGGCCTCGCCCGCCAAAGGGCAACAGTGGGAAATTCAGGCAGTTGCCGTTCGCGTGTTGGGACAGGCCCCGGAAACCTATCCGCTCCAGAAAAAACGCCACACCGACGAATACCTGCGCACCATCGCCCACCTGAGACCCAGAACGAACAAATATGGAGCCATGTTCCGCATCCGATCCGAAACGGCGCTGGCCATCCACCGGTTTTTTCAGGACAGGGGCTTTCGCTATGTCCACACACCCATCATCACCGGGTCGGACTGCGAAGGGGCCGGCGAAATGTTCCACATCTCCACCCGCACACCGGATGCGGCCGGAGCCGAAGCGATCCATACCTTCTTCGGCAGAGAAGCCTACCTGACGGTGTCCGGCCAGCTGTCGGCCGAAATGCTGGCCCTGGCCCTCGGCGACGTCTATACCTTCGGGCCTACTTTCCGGGCGGAGAATTCCAACACCCGCCGCCATGCTTCCGAATTCTGGATGATCGAACCGGAAATGGCATTCGCCGATCTTTCCGATAACATGGCCCTGGGAGAATCGCTCGTGGTCCACATGATCCGGCATACCCTCGACACCTGCGCAGACGACATCGCTCTCTTCGCCAATTATGTCGACAAGGAGCTGATGCAGCGGCTTGAGCGGATCGTGTCGGCACCCTTCACCCGAATCACGTATACGGAGGCCATCGATCTGCTGCAACGTTCCCGTCAGCCCTTCGACTATCCGCCTGTATGGGGAATCGACCTGCAGACGGAACATGAGCGCTTCCTCACCGAAACGCATGTTCAGGGTCCTGTCATCGTGACCGATTACCCCAAAACGATCAAGCCCTTTTACATGCGCGTCAACGACGACGGAAAGACCGTCGCTGCTATGGATATTCTCGTGCCCGGAATCGGGGAGATCATTGGCGGAAGTCAGCGCGAAGAGCGGCTTGACATCCTCGAGAAGCGCATGCGGGAGCTCGGCATGAACATCGACGCCTACTGGTGGTATCTCGATTCCCGGCGTTTTGGCACCGTCCCCCACTGCGGCTTCGGCATGGGATTCGAACGGGTTCTCATGATGCTGACCGGTGTCGGCAATATCCGCGATGTCATTCCGTTTCCGCGGACGCCTGGGAATATCGAATTCTGAAGGGCAGTGGCCAGCGGGTAGGAGGGATTTCCGCGAAAGTTGCGGCCCCCTCTTCACAACGACGTGGGGGTTCGACGGGATATCATTCCCGGCCGAATCCCGGACCGACCGGCAGCTCACCATTACGGGCGTGGTGACAAGAATCGTTCGATGTGTACCGGCCGAGGAATGATCTTCTGCTGAAGAAGGATATTCTCGGTTTGCCGCCAGGCCGACACGTCGATCGCTCCGATGGTCGTTCCCGGCGGATGAACGAGCCTTCGGGTGGCATCGAGCTGCTCGGCCATGATATCGGGTGCCGTGTCCCGATCGAAACGGGAAAGCACCTGAAGCGCCTCGGTGGCGTGGGTCGGATCCATGGCCAGTTGCCAGCCTTCCAGCAGTGCGGAGAGAAACCGGTTGATCAGATCGGGTCGATCGGATGCCAATTTCCGGGAGGTGATCACCGAGTTGGCGACGAATCGAATTCCCATCTCGGTTGGGTTGAACAGGGCGGTCTTCTCACCCGCCGCTTCGAGCTTCTTTCGAATGATCGGGGCCTGGGCGTTGACATAGACGGGCCACAGATCGACCCTGGCCTGGTAGAAAGGCGTGTAATCGTATCGGACGCTGTAGAGCCGCACGTCGTTTTCATGAATCCCCGATTGAATCAGAATCGTCCGCATCACCGTCTCGTCGTTTCCGCCAAAGGTGATACCGATCGTTTTCCCATGGAGATCGGAAGGCTTCTCGATGCGGGTCCGACCGGGTCGATACATCCATTGCAGCGGGTTTTCCTGAAAGAGCTGGGCGATCACCACTATAGGCGCCCCCTTCGACAGGGCCCGGATGATCTGATCCGCAGACGCCACACCGAACTGCGCATACCCCATTTCCACTTCCTTGATGGCGTCCCGTTCCGGCCCTCCTTCCTTCACTTCGACCTTCAGTCCCACCCGGTCGAAGCATTCCCCCGCTTCGGCATAGATATCCCCGATCACACTGACGTTGTAGAGCCATTTGAGCCGGTATTGGATGTCTTCGGCACGAAGGGACACCGAACAACACCATACGGCCAGTGTCAGAATCAGCGTTCTGCAAATCAGCATTGATGGCCTCGCAAAAAGTCAGGAAGCCTCTGTCGAGTCGCGGGGTGACTGGGGAACCTTTTTCGATGCTGCGAAAAAACTCAGCCGCCCGATCTCGTAGGATCGGGCGGATAGCCAAACTTGGAATACAGAATTGCTGAGTTGCAACATGATG
>JBFMBE010000231.1:0-4414 GCA_040755275.1 Thermodesulfobacteriota bacterium
AACAGATTCTCAAGCGGCATCCCCGGATTCGGATCGTATTTCTGTCGATGCACACCGAAGGAGAATATGTGCTTGCCGCATTGCGAACCGGAGCCAGCGGCTACCTCATCAAGGACAGTTGCCTGCAGGAGTTGGAGCTCGCCATCCGGAGTGTCGTCCGGGGGGAAGTGTTCATCAGCCCGGCCGTATCGAAACACGTGGTGGACGGCATCCGAAATCCGAATGCCCTTCCAGCCTCCCCTCTGGAGCGTCTCACCCTGCGGCAGAAGGAAATCCTCCAGCTCATCGCGGAGGGAATGACCACCAAAGAAATCGCCGTTCGCCTGAATGTCAGCGTCAAGACCGTGGACACCCACAGGTCCCAACTGATGGATCGGCTGGATATCCACGATGTGGCCGGGTTGGTACGCTTCGCCATGGCCAATGGACTGGTGGGATGATAAGGTGTGATGGAGCGAGGGGCGGAGGACGAAAAGAAAAGGCCGAGAGGAACAGGAATGAAATCACATGCCATCATTCTGATCGTCGATGACGAAGAGCTGAACCTTCAACTGCTCGAAGTGATGCTGCTGCCGACGGGTTACACCGTTCTCAAAGCCGCGAACGGTCAACAGGCCGTGGACATTGCCCGAAGAAGCCAGCCGGACGTCATCTTGATGGACATCATGATGCCGGTGATGAACGGCATTGAGGCGACCCGAATCCTGAAAGCCGATGAGACGACCCGGGACATTCCCATTGTCATGACGACGGCGCTTCGGGATGTGCAGGACCGCATCCGAGCCTTGGAAGCCGGTGCCGACGACTACATGAGCAAGCCCTTCGACATGACGGAGCTTCGCATCCGTGTTCAGACCCTCGTTCAGGTGAAGGCCTACCACGACCACCTCAAGCATTACAAGAATCTATTGGAACAGCAGGTTGAGGAACGAACTCAAAAGCTTCGAAGGGCCTACGAACGCATTCAGGCTGTATCCCTGGAAACCATCCACATCCTGTCCCGCACAGCGGAATTCAAGGACGAACGTACCGGAAAACACATCCAGCGGATCGGCAAATATGCGGCAGCCATCGCCCGGAAAATCGGCCTCAAGCCTGTCACGATCGAACGGCTGCTCTACGCTGCACCCATGCACGACATCGGCAAGATCGCCATCCCGGATGCCATCCTGCTCAAACCCGGCAAACTCGATCCGCAGGAATGGGAAATCATGAAAACCCATGCAGTCATCGGATCGGAAATTCTTTCCGCCGGTAAAGAACCCATCATCCGACTGGCTGCGGTGATCGCCCGAACCCACCATGAACACTGGGATGGAACCGGTTACCCCGACGGCCTTGTCGCAAACCACATCCCTTTGGCCGGCCGAATCGTCGCGATCGCCGACGTCTTCGATGCCCTTGTAAGCGAGCGTCCTTATAAAAAAGCCTTTTCCGTCGAAGATGCGGTACGCATCCTCCGGGAAGGCCGCGGCACCCATTTCGATCCCGAGCTGACGGATGCTTTCCTCGACATCCTTCCGGAAATCGAGACGATCTGGAGGGACAACCTGTAGCCTTTTGTCAAACGGCTCTTCCTTCAGGGAAACGCTCCACCAAATAAACCGTTGTCATCCGAGCCTGGTTCTGATATTGCATATATGATGGAGTCGCAAAAAGTCTCCGCCCACTGATTTTCGTTCGAAGTCGGGCCTCCAGCGGGAGGGCGGGTGATGTTTTGCGAAGCGGAGGAAACTTGTTTGAAGCAGCCGGAGATCGTTGGATCGGGCGGACGCGATTCACTTCTTTTGGTTTGAATTACAGGATGTTGGATCTAAGAAACCCATTCTAACCATTCTGGCTATCCGCCCGATCCTACGAGCTCGGGCTGCTGAGTTTTTCCGACGCTGAGCAAAATTCACCCGCCCTCCTGCGGGTCAATTGAGAGGACCTGACTTTTTGCGACTCCATCATATATATTTCGATTCGATGTCTCGCTTCACCCGAACACGACATCACCGGTTCTCTCGAGTCATTATCATCCGCTCGAAAGCACATCCACCCGTCATCTGAATCATCATGGGAGCCATCATGAACGACACCCCATTCGTCCAAGGTTTTTCCTTCGACGACATGCTCTTGCTGCCTGGATACTCCGATGTCCTGCCCAAAGATGTGTCCGTCGTCACCAAACTCACCCGAAACCTTCAACTGAACATTCCCATCGTCAGCGCGGCCATGGACACGGTCACCGAATCCCGAACGGCCATCAGCATGGCCCGAGAAGGAGGCCTCGGCTTCATCCACCGCAACATGCCCATCGAACGACAGGTGATGGAAGTGGGGAAGGTGAAAAAATCCGAATCCGGCATGATCGTCGATCCGGTCACCATCCGCCCCGATCAGACCGTGCGGGATGTTCTTCAATTGATGGAAGAATACCGCATCTCCGGTGTTCCGGTCACGGAAGGTGACAAGCTGGTCGGCATCGTCACCAACCGGGATCTTCGCTTCGAGACCGACACCAGCCGCAAGGTGCATGAAGTCATGACGTCCCAACATCTCGTCACGGCCCACGAAGGCATCACCCTCGAAGAATCGAAGAAACTGTTGCACCAACACCGGATCGAAAAACTCCTGATCGTGGACAAAAACGGCAAGCTCACCGGTATGGTGACGATCAAGGACATCGAAAAAATCCGCAAATACCCCAACGCCTGCAAGGACGGCATGGGACGGCTGCGGGTCGGGGCCGCCATCGGTGTCGGAGAAGACATGATGGAGCGTGCCGAAAAGCTGCTTCGGGCAGGAGCCGACGCCATTCTGATCGACACCTCCCACGGCCATTCCAAGAACGTCATCGAAGCCGTCAAGATCCTCAAATCGACGTTTTCGGAAATCGAACTGATCGCCGGCAACGTCGCCACGGAACAGGGCGCTGCAGACCTCATCGCTGCAGGTGTCGACGCGGTCAAAATCGGCATCGGACCGGGCAGCATCTGCACCACCCGCATCGTGGCCGGTTGCGGGGTTCCGCAACTCACCGCCATCATGAACTGCAAGGCCATATCGGACCGTACCGGGATCCCCCTCATCGCCGACGGCGGGATCAAGTTTTCCGGAGACATCACCAAGGCCATCGGCGCAGGCGCCCATTCGGTCATGATCGGCGGACTTTTCGCCGGCACGGACGAAAGCCCGGGAGAATCCATCTTTTTCCAGGGCAGAAGCTACAAGGTCTATCGGGGAATGGGTTCCCTCGAAGCCATGCAGCAAGGCAGCAAGGACCGCTACTACCAGGGCGAAAAGCCCGAAGACGACAAGCTCGTTCCGGAAGGCATCGTCGGAAGGGTGCCCTACAAGGGATCGCTCTCGGCCAATGTCTTCCAGCTGGTCGGCGGGCTCAAGGCCGGTATGGGGTATGTCGGCGCCAAGAACATCGACGAGCTGCGCTCCAAGGCCCGTTTCATCCAGATCAGCGCTGCAGGTCTTCGGGAAAGCCATGTCCATGACGTCATCATCACCAAGGAGGCTCCGAACTACCGATTGGATTGATGCCTCATGTCCGGTTTCGTACACCTGCACGTACACACCCAGTACAGCCTTCTCGATGGTGCGATCCGCATCGATCCGCTGATCCAGAAGGCCGTCGGTTTCGGCATGGATGCCGTGGCCATCACCGACCACGGCACCATGTTCGGCACGATCGAATTCAGCGAGAAATGCAAGCATGCGGGACTGCGGCCCATCATCGGCATGGAGGCCTATGTCGCCCCCCGAACGATCGCCGACCGGACGGCACAGGACAACAAGGAGCTGCGCCACCTGCTTCTGCTGGCCGAAACCGACGAAGGCTACCGCAACCTGTGCCGGATGGCGTCCATCGCCCAGCTTCAGGGCTTCTACTATAAGCCCCGGATCGACAAGGCCGTGCTCGAAGCCCATCACAAGGGTATCATCGCCCTGTCCGCCTGCCTCCACGGCGAAATCCCCCGCCTCATCCTCTCCGGAAATTTCAACGCTGCAGAAGAAGCCGCCCGCTGGTATCAAAGGCTCTTCGGCGAGGAGCGTTTCTATCTCGAAGTTCAGCACAACGGCATCCCGGAACAGACCACTGTCAACGACGCCCTGTTCGATCTGGCCGAACGGCTTTCCATTCCCCTCGTTGCCACCAACGACTGTCATTACCTCGAGGCCCAGGACGTCAAGGCCCACGATGTGCTGCTCTGCATCCAAACGGGAAAGACCATCCACGACAGTGAGCGGATGAAATTCCGAACCGACCAGCTCTATTTCAAATCCCCCGAGGAAATGACCGAATTTTTCGGCCACAGGCCTGACACCATCGAGAACACGGCTCGGATTGCAGCCCGCTGCCAGGTCGATCTCGGGTTCAAGGGCTATCATTTTCCGCGGTACAGCCCACCGGGGGAGG
>JBFMBE010000232.1:0-4403 GCA_040755275.1 Thermodesulfobacteriota bacterium
TCGCGGGGTGACTGGGGAACCTTTTTCGCTGCTGCGAAAAAACTCAGCCGCCCGATCTCGTAGGATCGGACGGATGGCCATACAGCAAACAGAGGCTGGTTGAATCGCAACGGCTTGCTTTTCAATCGATATTTCGATCCAGTACGTCCGTCCGATCCAACGATATCCGGCGGCTTCAAACAGGTTTTCGCAGCAAGCTCAAAAGGCTTCCCCAGCCACCCCGCTTATGCCCGGCATTCCCCAAAAGCACGGGAAAAGCGACTTTTTGCGGGGCCGTCATGGCTATTGCATGTGCATAAAAAACGTTCCAATGGATCAGGCAAAACCGTGTCGGGCTGCGATCTTCTCGAACATGTGGGCTATTCCGGCCACAAGTCCGTATATGGACTGGATATCCAGATTCTGATCGACGCTTTTGTCGAAGAAGAGGGTCAGGCTCGATGACATGCCCTCCTCGGGAAGCCAGTAACAAACAAGAATCGGAATGAGCGGCAGGGGATTCAAAACGAGGGATATGTCGGCTTCATACATGTTTTCGACCCGCTTGCCGTTGAACAGCTCGATCATGTCCCGGAAAAGATCCGGATAGGTATCCGCCACCTTTTTGAGGAGTTTTTCCCCCTGCTGTTCATACAGCCCGAGCCAAGCCATGCCGCCGTCGAGCTCCCGAAACGGGACCCATCGACCGGACGGCATCACCCCCTTGCCCTCCAGAATATAGGTCAGCACCGGAATGACCACCCAGGGATTGATATGGATATCCGTCGTGAAGGCGCCCGTGGAATCGACGGCTACCTCCTTGCCGAAAACCCGAAGAATCAGACGACCCGAATCCCACTTGGCGCCGATTCGCATTGCAGCTTCCGCCAGATCGATTTCTCCGATACGCTTCTTCAAGGATTCGATGGGGGCATTGTTGACTGCTTCGATCACCGTAGAAGGGGTCGGCTTTCGAAACGAAGAGAGAATCTCGGCTGGGACCTTCGGGCATTCGCTGAGGTTTCTTCTGCCTTGATGGACTGCGGCGGCGAAGGCGAGGCAGGTCTTTTCATTGCATTTTCGGCAATTGGATTTGTCGAGGATTTTGAAGATATCCATTACGGTTTGAAATTCGGGCATGGCTTCCTTTTCCTATGTATATGGATATCCGCATGGCAGGTCCTTACTTGATGCGCCTGAGCGACCGCCCCTGCATCCGCCACCGTTCAATCTGTTGGATCTGCTGGATCAAATCGAGGCAAATGGCTCGGAAATAGCGCGGATCTCCCGACTGCTGCGGATCGAGATGGGTACCGAAATATGAAAAAATACTCTCTTCGTGATGCCTACCAAGCTCCCGAAGCATCTCGCTCAGCTTTCTGGCAAGGGGATAATATTCGGAAACATCGATCGAACGGGAAAAAACGCTCTCCAGATGCCTTTTGATATCCCGGAACAATTCCGGATGATTTCGAATGGCAGCTTCCGAACAGACCAGAAAGCGGCTCCATCGATCTTCCAGGATTTCCCTGGTCAGAATTGCATCCATGACGCCCTCCCCTCGTTGGATTGACATCCTTTCATACCATGAATGAAACCGTCATTCAATGACGGCTTCGCAAAAAGGCCGGATGCTGTGTCGTGCTGCATCCCTCGTCATTGCGGCGTACGTTTCAGTACGCCTCATTCCTCGGGATTTGCACTCCTTGCCTGCGGCCTTTTTTCGAAGCCGTCCATATGATGGACTTTTTGCGGGGCCATCATTCAACGATGGCATCGCAAAAAGTCGCTGTTCCCGTGCTTTTCGGGAATGACGTGCATCAGCGAGGTGGCTGGGGAAGCCTTTTGAGCTTGCTGCGAAAACCTGTTTGAAGCCGCCGGATATCGTTGGATCGGACGGACATACTGGATCGAAGTATCGATTGAAAAGCAAGCCGTTGCGATTCAACCAGCCTCTGTTTGCTGTCTGGCCATCCGTCCGATCCTACGAGATCGGGCGGCTGAGTTTTTTCGCAGCAGCGAAAAAGGTTCCCCAGTCACCCCGCGACTCGACAGAGACTTCCTGACTTTTTGCGGGGCCATCATTCAACGATGGTCTCGCAAAAAGTCGCCATAAAGGAAAACCTGTATCTTCCGCAGTACATTGACTTTTAGAAATCCCATTGATAATGTAGTCACCTATGGAAACCGGGCTTGTCGTCGAATTCATCGATCATGAAAAAGTGACGTGTGCAGTCGTGCAGGAGGTAAAGCACCAGCGCCTTCGCCTGCTGACCGAGACGAATCGCGAAGTTTCCATTTCGACAAACCGGCTTTGCCACAAGAGCACCCGCGCCCTCGACCCTTTTCTCGGTCGAACCCGCCTCGTTGAAATCCTCCGACATATCGCCGAAAAGCGACGGGAACTGAGCCGACAGATCAAGGTCCGTGAAATCTGGGAAATCCTGAATACCGAGCAGGAATGGATCGACATTTCGACGATGGCCCATTTCTGCTTCTCGAACGACATCACCTGCGATCACGAATCCGCTGTGATCCGCGCCTTTTTCCAGAATCGAATCTATTTCAAATTCGATCATGACCGCTTCCTTCCCATTTCCCGGGAACAGGTCCAGCGGCTGATCGAAGCGCAACAGGAAGCCGAACGTCGAAACCGCCTGATCGACCAAGGAGCTGCATGGCTGAAGCATGCATTGCATGCAGCCAACGGTTCCCTTCGGATAGACGACGATCAGATTCGGTTCATCGTCGATATCCTGAAGTCCTATTTTCTCTTCGACAACGATTCTCCCCACGCCCAGCTCGCCAAGGGCATCCTTCAACGAGCGGAAGTCAAAGATCCCGACAAGCTCTTCGATGCATTCGTCAAGACAGGGGATTTTCATCCCGACGAAAATCTCGATCTGCTGCGATACGGCACGCCGATTCATTTCGGACCCGAATGCGAAGCCCATGCAAACGCCCTCCGGGGAAAATGCACCGATCCTGACTTCAGCGGAAGGCTGGATCTCACCCATCTGTCGATCCTTACGATCGATGGCCAGTCTACGCTCGATTACGACGATGCCATCAGCATCGAAACATTGGATGACGGATATCGAATAGGCGTACACATCGTCGATGTCGGTCACGTTCTTCAAGCAGGAGATCCCCTCGACATCGAGGCCCGCCATCGGGCAAGCTCCATTTACCTGCCCGATCTCAAGATTCCCATGTTGCCCGCCTGCCTCTCGGAAGGGGTGTGCTCTCTCAAGGCCGAGCACGAGCGGCCCGCCATCAGCGTTCTGATGGACGTGGACCGGATGGCCCAGGTACGATCCTATCGAATCGAACCGAGTGTCATCCGGGTCAAACGACAGCTCAGCTACTTCGATGTCAATCAGATGGTCGATTCCGACACCGACATTGCAACACTCTATGAGATCGCCCGCCAGTTCCGGGAAAGACGGCTTGAAGCGGGAGCGATTCACATTTCCCTTCCCGATATATCGGTCTGGATCAGCGATAACGGAGAAATCAGCGTCAACCGTATCAATCGAGAAAGTCCGGGCAGGATGCTGGTAGCGGAGTTCATGATTCTGGCCAATTGGGTGATGGCGCGCTTTCTGGCCGATCACGGGGTTGCGGCCGTTTTCCGCTCCCAGCCGGGTCCCCGGGAACGGCTGTATCCTGGAACGGTTTCCAGCGTCTTCCTCAATTACGTACAGCGAAAACTGCTCAGCCGCTTCATCATTCGAAGCGACCCCGAACCCCATGCAAGCCTCGGCGTGGATGCCTATGTCACAGCCACCTCCCCCATTCGAAAATATACGGACCTCGTGACACAACGTCAGATCCGTTCGGTACTGGGGCTGGAATCGGGATATACCCGCGAGGAAATCGATCGACTCATTCAGGAAATCCAGCAGCCATTACTCCAGGTATCCCGCATTCAACATCAACGGAATCGCTACTGGCTGTTGAAATATCTGGAATCTCAGCTCGGGCATAAATACGAGGCGGTGGTCCTACAGAAGAAGCGAGATTCCGTACAGGTGTTGCTGACCGATTTCATGCTCGAATGCGAAATGCCGATCAGCAGCGGCGTGGAACTCAAACCAGGATCGACGGTTCAGGTAACGATCCAACACGCCAGTGCAAGGAGAAATATACTGGCTGTTCATTTGTGACGGCTTCGCAAAAAGGCCGGATGCTGTGTCGTGCTGCATCCCTCGTCATTGCGGCGTACGTTTCAGTACGCCTCATTCCTCGGGATTTGCACTCCTTGCCTGCGGCCTTTTTTCGAAGCCGTCCATAGGATGGTCTCGCAAAAAGTCGATTTTCCCGTGCTTTTCGTAAATGTCGGGCATAAGCGGGGTGGCTGGGGAAGCCTTTTGAGACTGCTGCGAAAACGTGTTTGAAGCCGCCGGATATCGTTGGATCGG
>JBFMBE010000233.1:0-4396 GCA_040755275.1 Thermodesulfobacteriota bacterium
CGATCCAACGATATCCGGCGGCTTCAAACACGTTTTCGCAGCAGTCTCAAAAGGCTTCCCCAGCCACCCCGCTGATGCCCGACATTTACGAAAAGCACGGGAAAATCGACTTTTTGCGGGGCCATCAGATCTTGATGACTGCTGTTTTCGCTTTATGTTTAATGGAGTCGCAACGAGTCGCTTTTCCCGTGCTTTTCGGGAATGCCGGGCATCAGCGGGGTGGCTGAGTTTTTTCGCAGCAAGCTCAAAAGGTTCCCCAGTCACCCCGCGACTCGACAGAGACTTTCTGACGTTTTGCGAGCTCATCTTTTTCCGTTTATCCTCTTCTTTTTCAACCAAGGAGTTTTTTATGCCGATCTATGAGTACCAGTGCAACGATTGCAACCAACACTTCGAATACCTTGTGCTGCGCGGGCAGGAACCGACGCAGTGCCCGTCCTGTTCGGGAAGCCGCATCCGCCGCAAGATGAGTGTCTGCGGTTTCGTCAGCAAGGACGGCAGCGGCGCCACCGTCAAGCTTCCGGCTTCTGTCGGCTCCTCCTGCGGTGGATGTACGTCCTCGAGCTGCGCGGGGTGCGGTCATTGAAGCCCGCATTGCTTCGTATCGGAACCCGGGGAAGTGCCCTCGCTCTCTGGCAGGCCGAATGGGTGAGGCAGGCCCTTCAACAAGCCAACCCGGAACTTCGGGTGGAGATGACGATCATCAAGACGAAGGGGGATAAGATTCTGGATGTTCCCCTTGCACAGGTCGGCGGAAAAGGTCTGTTCGTCAAGGAAATCGAGGACCGCTTGCTCGACGGAACCATCGACGTGGCCGTTCACAGCATGAAGGACATGCCTGCCCAAATCCCGGATGGTCTGTGCATCGGAGCCATACCCAAACGGGAAGTCCCTGTGGATGTTCTGGTTTCCCATACCGCAGGATCGCTGAACGGCATTCGCTCAGGCGGCCGCATCGGAACGAGCAGTTTGAGACGCTCGGCCCAGCTCAAACATCTCCGCCCGGATGTCGAGGTCGTCTCCCTTCGGGGGAACCTCGACACCCGGATCCGCAAGCTTTCCACCGAGTCGCTGGATGGAATTCTGGTTGCAGCAGCCGGCATGATCCGCCTCGGAATGGAAGAACGGATCACCGAACGGCTCGATCCCTCCCGATTTCTCCCGGCAGTCGGTCAGGGAGCGCTCGCCATCGAGATTCGTGAACAGGACGACGCCACCCGAACCCGCATCGAACCTCTCGACGATGCATCCACGAGGATCTGCGTGAGCGCCGAACGAGCCTTTCTCGACAGGCTTGAAGGCGGATGCCAGGTGCCACTTGCCGCACATGCGCGGATGATGGAAGGCGTTCTGCACATCGACGGGCTTGTGGCTTCCCTGGATGGACGAACCCTCATCCGCCGCCATGCAAACGGGCCGCCCGAACGGGCCGAGGCCCTCGGTGTCGGACTTGCCGAAACCCTTCTATCCAGCGGTGCGGATATCCTTCTGAAAGAATTGAAAGCCTATGCAGACTTCCCGAAGCCCTAAGGTCTATCTCGTCGGTGCCGGACCGGGAGATCCCGGTCTCATTACGGTAAAAGGCATCGAATGCCTCGAACAGGCCGATGTGGTGATCTATGATTATCTGGCCTCCGAGCGGCTTTTGGCTTATACCCGGTCCAATGCTCGAAAGATCTATGTCGGCAAGAAGGGCGGAGACCACACCTTGCCCCAGCACGAGATCAACGCCCTGATCCTGCGGGAAGCCAAGGCCGGAAACCTCGTGGTACGCCTCAAGGGCGGAGATCCCTACATTTTCGGAAGGGGAGGGGAGGAAGCCGAGCTGCTGATCGAAAACGGCATTCCGGTGGAAATCGTTCCGGGTGTCACCTCCGCCATTGCGGCTGCAGCCTACGCCGGAATTCCGCTCACCCACCGCGACCATACATCGACACTGGCCTTCGTCACGGGTCACGAAGATCCTACCAAGAAAGAATCCTCCATCGACTGGAGGGCTCTCGCCCGAGGCATCGGAACGATCGTCTTCTTCATGGGCGTCAAGAACCTTCCCAGCATCACCCGGAACCTGATCGATCACGGGAAGCCGGCATCGACCCCGGTGGCCGTGATCCGATGGGGGACCACCAACCGCCAGAAGACCGTCTGCGGTACGCTCGAAACGATCGCTGACATCGTCGCTGCAGCTGGCATCGGCGCTCCGGCCATCATCGTGGTGGGCGAAGTCGTCCGACTGCGCGAGAAGCTTCAGTGGTTCGAGATGCGGCCGCTTCTCGGCAAGACCGTTCTGGTAACCCGTACCCGGGAGCAGGCCGGTGTTCTCGTGAAACGCTTGTCGGATTTAGGCGCCGACTGTATCGAAGTGCCCGTCATTGAAATCCATCCGCCCGAAAGCCTTCAGCCCCTCGACGATGCCATCGATGCCATCGCGACCTACGACTGGGTGATTTTTACGAGCGTCAACGGGGTGTCGGCCTTTTTCGATCGACTGTTCGAACGGGGAGGGGACGCCCGTCGTCTCGGTTCTGTCCGAACGGCGGTCATCGGACCGGCGACGGCCGAGCGGCTGAGACGTTATGGTATTACGAGCGACATCGTCCCGGAAAGTTTCCGGGCCGAATCCATCGTCGATGCGTTCCGGAATCAGGCCGTCTCTGGAAAGCGCATCCTCGTTCCACGGGCCAAGGAAGCAAGACCCGTTCTCATCGATGCCCTTCGACATCTCGGCGCAGTCGTCGATGAGGTTGCGGCCTACCAGACCCTGCCCTCGAGCGAAGGGCGGGAGCGGATGCTCGAAGCCCTCACAAACAGGCGCATCGACATCGTCACCTTCACCAGCTCGTCGACGGTTCGCAATTTCGTTGACCTGCTGCCTCCATCCGACGTCCGAGAGCTTCTCGATGGGGTGATGTTGGCCAGCATCGGTCCGATCACCACCGAAACGGCCGAAGCGCTGGGGCTTCGAATTTCGGTGACAGCCGAAACCTTTACGATCGACGGTCTGTGTGCGGCTATCGTCCAGGCGGTCCAGTCAACCGCAAACGACCGGTCTTCACCATGAGGGACGAACCGAACGACAACCGTCCGCAACGGCCTGAAGCCCTGACGGACCTGTTTTCCAGAAGACTCAATTACCTTCGGGTATCCATCACGGACCGGTGCAACCTGCGCTGTGTGTACTGCACGCCGCAGTTCGAAACCATCAAGCTGGATCATGAAGAAATCCTGAGCTATGAGGAAATTCTGCGAATCATTCGGGTCGCCGCCTCTCTGGGCGTGGAAAAAGTTCGGATCACCGGAGGAGAGCCGCTCGTACGACGGGGGATCATCGATTTTCTGAAGCAGGTGACCCACATGCCGGGAATCCGGGACGTGTCCTTGACCACCAACGGCGTTCTGCTGGCCGAAAGGATCGATGCCCTGTGGGAAACCGGAATTCGGCGAATCAACGTCAGTCTTGACACCCTGAAGCCCGAACGGTTTGCAGCCATTACCGGAATGGATGCCTTCGAACGGGTCTGGGCTGGTATCCAGGCCGCCTTCCAGAAGGGGATCCATCCGATCAAGGTGAACACGGTAACGTTAGAAGGCATCAACGACGATGAAGTGGTGGATATCGCGAAATTATCCTTCCGCTATCCGTTTCATTTCCGCTTCATCGAATACATGCCGATCGGTCCGTGTCCCAAGGTCTGTGGTTCGGGGCTTCTCACCCCAGCTATCCGTCAGATTCTCGAGTCGGCGATCGGTCCCCTTCTTCCCGTCGCCGCCTCACCGTTCGATGGTCCGGCCAGGCGGTTTCGGTTCGAGGAGGCGATCGGAGAAATCGGTTTCATCAGTGCCATGAGCGATCATTTCTGCAACCGGTGCAACCGACTCCGCCTGACGGCCCGGGGTGCCCTTCGACCCTGCCTGCTGTCGGACCGTGAAATCGATGTCAAGAAACTGCTTCGGGAAAACGCATCGGATGAGGTACTGGCTGAGGTGCTGAAGTCCGCTGCCCTTCAGAAAGGTGCAGAGCACCACATCTCGCCGGAAGACGGGGTGAACGCCCGAATGTTTGCCATCGGAGGCTGACATCCATGATGGCGTCGCAAAAAGTCGGAAAGTCTCGTCATCGTCGCATGGCAGGGCATACGCCTTTTTCGCTGCAGCGGATAAACTCAGCCGCCCGAGCTCGTAAGGGCCGGGCGTTGGGTCAATCATTCGATACAGGTCAGTAAGCCGCAACGGTTTGATTTTCAAAAAATTGTTTGTTGTTGAACGCCCCCCGGCCCAACGATCTCCGGCGGCTTCAAACAAGTATCCGCTGCAGCATCAAAAGGCATATGCCCCGCCATGCTCAGGCCCGGCAATCGACAAAATCTGGGTAGCGGCGACTTTTTGCGGCGCCATC
>JBFMBE010000234.1:0-4387 GCA_040755275.1 Thermodesulfobacteriota bacterium
CCGTCGGCCTGTTCGGGAATGACCTCGAGGGCCGTTTCAACGAGGGTTTCGGTGTCCGCCCGAGGAACGAGCACATCTGGACTGACTTCCAGATCGAGATTCCAAAAGCCTTTCTTCCCCAAAATATAGGCGACGGGCTCCCTGCGGAGCCTTCGCTGGATCAGATGTTTGTATGCGGCACGCTCAGAAGCGGAAAGCGGTTGGTCGTGCTGTAGGTAGAGGGCAAGTCGGGTTGTGTCGAGGACGTGGGCAAGCAGGAGCTCTGCCGTCAGGCGGGGGCTGTCGATGCCGTGGGATGCGAAATACTGCGTTGTCCATTGCAGGATTTTCAGAACGGTCCAATCAGACAAAGAGGGACTCTGGGGTTGGGTTGCCATTCTGTTGCAGCATCTGTGTCTGGTAATGGGCGATCAGAGCGTCGATGACCTCGTCCAAATCCCCCTGAAGAATGTTTTCTAGCTTGTATAATGTCAGTCCGATCCGATGATCGGTGACCCGGCCCTGAGGAAAATTGTAGGTTCGAATCCGACCGCTTCGATCTCCGGTGCCGACCTGCATCCGACGCTCCTGGGAGCGCTTTTCGTCCTGCTCGCTCGTCATCTTGTCGAGGAGCCGAGCCCGCAGGACAGTCATGGCTTTGGCTTTGTTCTTCCATTGAGATTTTTCATCCTGGCAGGTCACCACGATCCCGGTGGGAAGATGGGTGATCCGCACGGCCGAATCGGTGGTGTTCACGTGCTGACCGCCGGGCCCGGAAGATCGATAGACATCGATCTTGAGATCGCTGGGATCAATCTGGACATCCACTTCTTCGGCCTCGGGCAGGACGGCAACCGTCACCGCAGATGTATGGATACGGCCCTGGGCCTCGGTTTCCGGCACCCGCTGGACCCGGTGAATTCCGCTTTCGTATTTCAGCCGGCTATAGACCCCTTGCCCCTGGACAAGAGCGATAATTTCCTTGATAGCACCCAATCCGGTCACATGCTGGGTGAGAATTTCGACTTTCCAACGCTGCCTTTCGGCGTAGCGGTTGTACATCCGAAAGAGATCACCGGCAAACAGACCGGCTTCCTCTCCACCGGTTCCGGCCCGAATTTCGAGCAGAATGTTCTTGTTGTCGTTGGGATCTTTGGGCAACAACAATTTCTTGAGCTCGATCTCCAACCGTTCCTTTTCTGCACTCAGCCGATCGATTTCTTCCCGAGCCATCTGACGGATGTCCAACTCCCCTTCCCGCATCAGTTCTTCGCTCTCTTCGATGTCCCTCCGGACACGCCGATACTCCCGAAACACCTCGACGATCGGGGAAAGCTCGTTGTGCTCTCGGAGATATTTTTGATACAGCTCCCGATTTTGGACAACTTTGGGGTCGCTGATCGTCTCTTCGATTTCGAGGAATCGCTTTTCTACGTGTTTGAGTTTGTCGAACATGGGCTCGTATGTCAGAAGTCGGAAGTCAGAAGAACAAGGTGATGGGCATTATAGGATGGTCTCGCAAAAAGTCAGACAGTCTCTGTTGAGCCGCATGGGGACGGGGATGCCTTTTTCGCTGCTGCGAAAAAACTCGGCCGCCCGATCTCGTAGGATCGGGCGGATGGCCAGACAACAAACAAAGGCTCGTTGAATCGCAACAGTTTGATTTTCAATTTAAATTTCGATCAAGCACATCCATCCGATCCAACGATCTCCGGCGGCTTCAAACATGTTTTCGCAGCAAGCTCAAAAGGCAACCCCGACCCCATACTCAGGCCCGGAAATCTACAAAATCGGGGTGGAAACGACGAGTTGCGACTCCATCACTTCTGGAACTTCTCGTATTTCTTTCGGAACCGTTCGATTCGGCCGGCCGTATCGATCAACTTCTGCTTGCCGGTGAAATAGGGGTGACACTTGGAACAGATTTCCACAGCGATGTCGGGTTTGGTGGAGCCGACTTCGATGACGTTTCCACAAGCGCATTTGATGGTCGTTTGATGGTATTTCGGATGAATATCGGGTTTCATGATCTCACTCCTCGATGTCCGGCAACCACAGGCCGCCGATTCGGTTATAAATTCAAACAGTTTTCGATTTCAATCGCTCTGTTATGGCAATGAGTTGCCACCATCTTCCCAACAACCGGTTGTGAACCACTCTTCCGGCTTCTGCTTCTTTCAACCAAGAATGGAGTCGCACAAAGCGGCTATCCGCCCATTGCCCTTCAATACCGGACCTTTGGCAGAAGGCCCGACGTTGAAAGAAAATCGGTGGATAGCGCCATATTGCAGAACCATCCTATAGGTGCATCCATCACGAATTCATTGACATCAGAAATTGTTTATTATCCTTTGTTCCGCTCATTTTTTCAAGCAGAAACTCCAGGCTGTCCACCGGATTCAGGGATGTCAGCAGTTTGCGCAGGATCCACACCCGGTTGAGGGTGTCTTCATCGAGAAGCAATTCCTCTTTCCGGGTTCCAGATTTCTTGATGTCGATAGCTGGAAACACCCGTTTTTCAGCCAATTTTCGATCGAGCTGGATTTCCATGTTCCCGGTTCCCTTGAATTCTTCGAAGATCACCTCGTCCATCCGGCTTCCGGTGTCGATCAGGGCGGTAGCGATGATGGTCAGTGATCCACCTTCCTCGATGTTTCGAGCGGCACCGAAGAAACGCTTCGGTCGCTGCAGCGCATTGGCGTCCACACCTCCCGAAAGCAGCTTGCCGCTGGGCGGAACGACGGCATTGTAAGCTCTTGCCAGCCGCGTGATGGAGTCGAGCAGGATGACAACATCCTTTTTATGTTCCACCAGCCGTTTGGCTTTCTCGATGACCATTTCCGCCACCTGAACATGTCGCTCGGAGGGTTCGTCGAACGTGGAGCTGATCACCTCGGCATTGACGTTTCGCTCCATATCCGTCACTTCTTCAGGCCGCTCATCGATCAACAGCACGAAGGGCATGACATCTCTGTGGTTGGCGATGATGCTGTTGGCGATGTTCTGAAGCAGCATGGTCTTCCCGGATCGCGGGGGCGAAACGATCAGGGAACGCTGACCGAAACCGAGCGGAATCATGAGATCCAGAATCCGGCTGGAAAAATTGTCCGGTGTGGTTTCGAGGTTGAATTTTCGGTTGGGATAGAGAGGGGTCAGGTTGTCAAAGAGGATTTTATCCCGGGCCACCTCCGGGTCTTCGTAATTGACCGATTCCACCTTGAGCAGGGCGAAATACCGTTCCGATTCCTTCGGCTGGCGAATCTGACCGGATATGGTGTCCCCGGTTCTCAGATTAAAGCGGCGGATCTGGGAGGGGGAGACGTAGATGTCGTCCGGCCCGGGAAGGTAGTTGGAACTGGGTGCCCGAAGAAAACCGAATCCGTCTGGAAGAATCTCGAGGGTTCCTTCACCGAACAGCAGACCGTTCTTCTCGATCTGGGATTGGAGAATGGCAAAAATCAATTCCTGTTTGCGCATCCCGGCTGCACCATGGATGTTCAACTCCTTGGCGATCTGGGTCAACTCTCCGATTTTCTTGTCTTTTAAATCATTGATATTCATGAATGGTTTTCCTCACGACACTCCTGTGGTTTCATGGAGATTGGAATACGATCCGGGGCGACGGAAGGGCAATGCAAGGATCGGCCTGCACTCAGCAACTGGTTGGATATCGCGTTTTTCGGGAAATTCGGTATCTGACAAACCCATGGGGGCTTGGCTCGTTTACAGGAATGGATATTGAGCGGTTCGAATCAGGCGTTCTCGATATGAGCAAATGCGGTCGACGAAACGATCCTTCTCGGCTTGTTTGGATTTGGACGATTCGGGTCGGTTCACATCCAGGGAATGAACGGGATCAGGCAAGCCGGTATCGAGAGGTGCAACGATCATTCTGAGTGGAAATCGAGCCGAAGGCAGCGATTTCCGTGGCTTGAGGTGGCGCAGGTGATGGGCCGTCCGCGAATCGAACGCGGAACCATCTGATTAAGAGTCAGGTGCTCTGCCTAGTTGAGCTAACGGCCCGTTGCGACCATCAAAGACGTTGGGCTTTTTAACAGCATCCCGGCTTCGTGTCAATATTTTTCACCGGATAGGCCGTATGCCCCCGTCCCTTCGCATCAAGGACTCCAACAACATCCTGGGCCGCCATGGATACCTCGCAGACTGACATCCGTCACGATTCGCCCAAGCAAGTGAACTTTTTGGGATCCATGGATCCATGATGGAGTCGCAAACACTCGCCTTTCCCGTGCTTTTGGTAAATGTCGCGCATAAGCGGGATGGCTGGGGAAGCCTTTTGAGACTGCTGCGAAAACGTGTTTGAAGCCGCCGGATATCGTTGGATCGGACGGACGTACTGGATCGAAATATCGATTGAAAAGCAAGCCGTTGCGATTCAACCAGCCTC
>JBFMBE010000235.1:0-4387 GCA_040755275.1 Thermodesulfobacteriota bacterium
TCAACGCATTGTGCTTCGTAATCGCCGCCGTCAACGTCGTCTTCCCATGATCAATGTGACCAATCGTCCCCACATTCACATGCGGCTTCTTGCGCTCAAACTTTTCCTTTGCCATCGCTTTTCCTCCCTTACCTGTAACGGCAAATGTCGACGAAACGTTCCTGTCTCTTCATCCGAGAGATTGGGTTCTCTGACTGGATGACGATGTATCGGCGGCTGACCGGCAGCCTGATAGGATCACTGGATTGTGGAATGGTGATAATATGAATACGTCCGAAAAGATCAGGGGCATGAAGGCCCCTGATCTTTTCGAGTATGAAGTTCTAAACCGTCGGAGGGTGATCTTACCAACGATAATGGGCAAAGGCCTTGTTGGCCTCAGCCATTTTGTGGGTATCCTCCTTCTTCTTGATGGAGCTGCCACGGTTGTTGGCTGCATCGAGCAATTCCGCAGCGAGTTTCTCGGCCATACTCTTTTCAGATCGTTTCCGGGCGAAACCGATGATCCATCGGATACCGAGGGCGGTTCTTCTGGAAGGTCGGATTTCGGTTGGAACCTGGTAGGTCGAACCGCCGACCCTTCGTGACTTGACCTCAATCAGTGGCTTCGTATTTTCCAGTGCCTGCTCGAACAGCTTGATCGCCGGTTCACCGGTTTTCTTTTCCATAATGTCCAGAGCACGATACAGAATGGCTTCTGCAACACTTTTTTTTCCGTCTTTCATGATCGATCGGATAAATTTGGCGACCAACTTGCTATCGTAGCGGTAATCCGGCAAAATCGGCCGCTCCGGAACTTCCCTTCTTCTCGGCATCCTCTCACCAACCCTTTGTTCTTTGGATCATCATCAGTGGAAAAGGATCACTTCGGCTTTTTGGATCCGTATTTCGAACGCCCTTGCTTTCGATCTTCCACGCCCAGCGTATCCAACGTACCCCGGACGATGTGGTACCGCACCCCGGGGAGGTCTTTTACACGCCCCCCGCGAACGAGAACAACGGAATGTTCCTGCAGATTGTGACCGATGCCCGGAATATACGCCGTCACCTCGATACCGGAGGTCAGCCTCACTCTGGCCACTTTCCGCAAGGCAGAGTTCGGTTTCTTGGGTGTCGTTGTATAGACACGGGTGCAAACACCTCGTTTTTGCGGGGCGCCCTTTAAAGCGGGTGTGCTCGTCTTTTTCTTGACCCGCTCCCTTCCTTTGCGAACCAGCTGATTGATCGTGGGCATACGTTCTCTCCCTGAAACGTTCCTAACCACTGCTTCCATTCGGGCAGCAGCGTGCGTGATCATGTACACAAATGTTTCTATTTATACTCTTCGGTTTTCGAAGTCAAGAAATTTATCGAACGATTCATGCTCGATATTGGATGGAGTATGTTCCCAGCCGATGGATACCATCCGCAGCAGCACTCAGAAACCCTTCGATGGTTCCCTAAGCGATTGCACCGCCCTGTGCATCCCGGCAGAGCCATGGTTGATGGCCCCGCAAAAAGTCGCTTTTCCCGTGCTTTTCGGGAATGCCGGGCATAAGCGGGGTGGCTGGGGAAGCCTTTTGAGCTTGCTGCGAAAACCTGTTTGAAGCCGCCGGAGATCGTTGGATCGGACGGACGTACTGGATCGAAATATCGATTGATAAGCAAGCCGTTGCGATTCAACCAGCCTCTGTTTACTGTCTGGCCATCCGTCCGATCCTACGAGATCGGGCGGCTGAGTTTTTTCGCAGCAGCGAAAAAGGTTCCCCAGTCACCCCGCGACTCAACAGAGACTCCCTGACTATTTGCGGGGCCATCCTGGTTAACGTCCCAACCAGTAGGATCAAGCACACTCGTCGGGCGCACCCCTTAGGAACCCGTTACCGTCTCGATCTGAATGTCTCCGTATTCTGGAAAGCCGGTACCTGCGGGAATCATCCGCCCCATGATGACGTTTTCCTTGAGCCCCTTCAGATAGTCCACCGTCTTTCCAATGGAAGCATCCGTCAGGACCTTGGTGGTTTCCTGAAAAGACGCTGCTGAAATGAAGCTGTCGGTGCTCAGGCTGGCCTTGGTAATTCCAAGAATCAGGGGTTCAGCCTTTGCAGGTACACCGCCCTGAGCAACAACCTTTTCGTTCACTTCCATGAAGCGGTTCCGGTCCACCTGCTCATCCATGATAAAATCGGTGTCACCGACTTCGATGATTTTGACCCTGCGCATCATCTGCCGTACAATGACCTCGATATGCTTGTCGTTGATACGCACACCCTGGAGGCGATACACTTCCTGGACTTCGTTGACCAAGTATCGGGCCAGGGCAATGTCCCCTTCAATATTCAAAATATCCTGTGGCACCTTGGCACCGCCGATCAACGGTTCCCCTGCCTTGACAAAGTCTCCGTCGATCACATTGATGTGTTTGCCCCTCGGAATCAGGTATTCCCTTGGTTCACCCGCATCCACCGGTGTCACCACGACTTTCTGCTTGCCCTTCTTGTTGCTCTTGGCAATGGTGACAAATCCGTCGATTTCGCTGAGAATGGCCACGTCCTTGGGCTTTCGTACCTCGAAGAGCTCTGCAACCCTCGGCAAACCACCCGTGATGTCCTTGGTTTTGGTGGTCGCTCGAGGCAATTTGGCCAGGATGTCACCCGCCTTGACCTCATCCCCTTCTTCTACGAGAATGATGGCCTGAACGGGAAGCATGTAGCGGGCGACTCCGGAGGATTTGGGCAGTTTGGCCGTTTTCCCTTCGGCATCCTTGATCGAAATCCGCGGCCTCTCATCCGGGTTCTTCGTTTCGATGATCGTGCGGCTGGATTTTCCCGTCACCGGATCGACCTTTTCCTGCATTGTCCGGTTGGGAATGATGTCCCCGAATTTCACCTTACCGCTGACTTCGGTGAGAATCGGAATGGTGAAGGGATCCCATGTAGCGATCAAATCCCCTACTTTGATTCGCTGTCCATCCCGAACATCGATCTGGGCACCGTAAATGATAGCGTACCGTTCAAGCTCTCTTCCGGTATCCCCGATGATGGCCACCTCGCCACCCCGACGGTTCATCACGATGGCTTTGTCTTCCTTGTTGTACACGACATTCATGTCGATGAATTTCACACGACCGTCCACGCGGGCGCGAATGTTAGACTGTTCCACCCGCCTGCTCGCCGTTCCACCGATATGAAAGGTACGCATCGTCAGCTGTGTCCCAGGCTCACCGATGGATTGTGCGGCCAGGATACCGACGGCCTGTCCCACCTCGATCAACCGGCCATGGGCCAGATCCCTTCCGTAGCATTTCGCACAAACTCCATAGGGCGCCTTGCAGGTGAGTACGCTTCGAATTCGAACCTTGGTGATACCGGCATCTTCGATGAGCTTGACCGCCTTTTCATCGAGTTCCTGCCCGGAAGGCACAAGCACTTCATCTGTAAATGGATCCAACACCTCTTCGGCGGTAATCCTTCCCAAAATCCGCTCACCCAATCTCTGGATGATTTCCCCGCCCTCCATCAGAGACTCGACATCCACACCCACCGGAGTGCCGCAGTCCTCCATCGAAATGACACAGTCCTGGGCGACATCCGCAAGTCTCCGGGTAAGATACCCGCTGTTGGCGGTCTTCAAGGCCGTATCCGCCAACCCTTTTCGTGCGCCGTGGGTGGATATGAAATATTGAAGAACGGAAAGGCCTTCCCGGAAATTGGCACTGATCGGTGTTTCGATGATTTCCCCGGACGGTTTTGCCATGAGCCCCCGCATACCGGCCAGCTGCCGCATCTGGTCTTTGCTGCCCCGAGCCCCGGAATCAGCCATCATATAGATGGGATTCATGCTCTCCTGCCGAAGCGGACGCCCCGTTTCATCGAGAACGGTTTTACCGGAAGCATCCTTGATTTCCTCCCATTTCATCCCATCCATCATGTCATTGGCCACGTCTTCGGTGGCTTTCGCCCAGATATCCACGATCTTGTTGTATTTTTCTCCGGGAGATATCAATCCGTCCTGATATTGTTTGTTGATTTTGCGCACTTCTTCTTCGGCATTTCGAATGATGTCCCACTTCCCCTTTGGGATGATCATGGCGTCAATCGAAATGGAAATGCCGGCTTCCGTCGCATAGCGATAGCCGAGGTCTTTCAATCGGTCGCTCAGAATGACGGTGGACTTGGGACCGAGATTCCGATAACTGTAATCCACAAGATCCCGAAGAGCCTTTTTGTCCATGACCTTGTTAATGATCTCAAAGGGGATCTCCGGCATCCGTTCGACGATTTCAAAAAAATGATATCCGTCCTGGAGTTCGTAGATCATCGAAAGGGAACCAGGGTTCAAGGAAAAAATGGCTTCCACTTCTTCATCGGTTACGGCGAAAATGCGCTTGAATTCATCGTAGCGAAGC
>JBFMBE010000236.1:0-4385 GCA_040755275.1 Thermodesulfobacteriota bacterium
AAACACGTTTTCGCAGCAGTCTCAAAAGGCTTCCCCAGCCACCCCGCTTACGCCCGGCATTTCCCAAAAGCACGGGAAAAGCGACTTTTTGCGACTCCATCATGCATGTGATAGCTTCAGCCCCAATGCACTTCGTACCTCTTCCATGGTGGAAGCGGCAACGATACGGGCCTTGCGGCTGCCTTCGACGATGATGTCGGATACAATCTTCGGATCGGCTTCGAGCGCCATTCGCTTTTCCCGGATCGGTTCGAGCGCTGCGATGAGATATTCGGCCATGCGCTTCTTGCATTCGACGCATCCGATGTCCGCTTTCCGGCAGGCTGGGTCGATTTCAGCGGAAACGGCCGGTGGGGAGTAGAGCCGGTGAAACTCGAACACGTTGCAGATGTCGGGATTGCCGGGGTCCTTGCGTCTGGCTCGGTTCGGGTCCGTCACCATGGTCGATACCTTGGCCGCAACCTCTTGTGGGCTGTCTGCCAGAAAAATCGCGTTGTTGTAACTCTTGCTCATCTTCCGGCGATCCAGCCCCAGAATCTTGGAACTGGGTGTCAGAATAGCCTGAGGTTCCGGAAAAACGTTGCCATAGAGAAAATTGAACCTTCTGGCGATTTCCCGGGTAATTTCGATGTGGGGTACCTGATCGATGCCGACCGGCACGGCATCGGCCTTGTAGATGATGATGTCCGCGGCTTGCAGTACGGGATACCCCAGAAAACCGAAGGTGGATAGGTCCTTGTTCTCGAGCTGGACGATCTGGTCCTTGTAGGTCGGGTTGCGCTCCAGCCAGGGGACGGGAGTGATCATGGACAGCAGCAGGAACAGCTCTGCATGTTCCTTCACGAGCGACTGGACGAACAGGGTCGATTTCTCGGGGGAGAGCCCGACACTGAGCCAGTCGATCAGCATTTCCCGGATGAATTCCGGTATGGATTGGGGATTTTCATAGTCACTCGTCAGCGCATGCCAGTCGGCCACGAAGAAAAAGCATTCATAGCTGTCCTGCAGTTCGACCCAGTTGGCCAGTGCGCCGTGATAATTGCCCAGATGCAGCCGACCGGTGGGCCGCATGCCGCTGAGCACCCGACGAATTTCGGTCATGATCCAAGGTTCTCCTTTCATATCGCTTTCAAATCGAAATTTTTCTTTTTAGCCCATTTTGATGGGAGACTCAATCGAAAACAGTGGGCAGGGGACAAACTGCAGTGGTTAACGACTTTTTGCGACTCCATCACAAAGAACGGGCAGGATGCCTACTCACAAACACCGCCGTCTTTTCCGAAGAAACGCAGCGCCAGAAGCGTGATGTCGTCGAATTGGGGAGCGGCGCCCTCATAGGTTTGCACCCGGGACAGAACGGTTTCCACCAGCTTCTGGGGATGGGCCTCACCATGGCTTCGCAACACCTCTTCCAATTGGGCTTCCCCGAAAAAGCGATCCTGCTCGTCGAGGGCATCCGTTACACCGTCCGTATAGACAAAGAGGGTCTGACCCGACTGGAGGATGGTCTGTTGGGAAGTGAATTCCATGTCTTCCATGATGCCGAGCGGGCAGGCTGTGTCACAAGGCAGGGGTTCAATATCGCGGCCGGTTTCCAGGATACGATACGGCGGGTTGTGTCCGGCATTGGCATAGACGAGTCTTCCGTCGTTCAGGTTCAGGATTCCCATGAAGAGAGTGACGAACATCATCGATGGATTGTCTGCAGCCAGATCCCGATTGACCAGGGTGAGTACTTGCCCCGGGGAGATACCGGCAGCCGAACGCGTCTTGATCAGGGTCCGGGTGATGGCCATGAACAGAGAGGCGGGGACACCTTTTCCGGAGACATCCCCGATGACGAAACAGAAATGATCTCCGTCCAGGTAAAAGAAATCGTAGAGATCCCCTCCGACTTCTTTTGCCGGAATCAGGGTGGCATAGAGGCAGAACCGGGGGCATTCGGGCGGTCCGGGAAAGGATTTGGGCAGGATGCCCATTTGAATTTCCCTGGCGATATGCAACTCGCTTTCGATGCGTTCCTTGGCTGCCGTTGTCTCCGTCAGGTGATGGATGTATTCCTTGAGGGAGGTCTGCATGCGGGAGACCGACTCGCTGAGCACATCCACCTCGTCCATGGCGGTCGGTTCCGGAAGCGAAAGATCGAGATTCCCGGTTGAAATCGTACGGACGGCCTCGGTGAGACGACGAAGCGGTCGGGTGATCGATCCGGCGATCATCCAGACGACAAAACCCAAAAAGACGAGGCCCGCTACACCCAGAAACAGGACGACGGCACTGAGCCTGGTGATGTCGGCCATTGCCTCCCTGCCCGGAAAAAACACTCCCAACGACCACCCGGTCGTCTGCACCGGTGCATAATAGAGGAATCCGTCCGCACCGGTCACCGGATCCTGAAACGGCAACCATCCAGATTCTCCGGCGACCATGTGCCTTCCCGCCTCTTTCAGGGCTTGTCCCTCAGGGCCTTCGATACTGAACAGGGTTTCGTTCATGACCCATTGCGGATGAGGATGGGTGAGAAAGACCCCGTTTCGTGTGACGAGAAATCCGTAGCCGGATTTCAGAACGCGGATTTCTTGAACGATCTGCTGCAACCATTCGAGCGAGATGTCCGCCGTAGCGACCCCTTTGATGGAACGGATTTCTCCGTCGGATCGATAGAAGGGTGTCGCGCAGGTCGTCATCAGGATGTTCCCCGCTCCTTCGTCGAAATAGGGATCCGTCCAGATGGTTTTGTGAAGTTCGCGCGCAATGGCGTACCAGTCTGCATAAAAGTAATGGTATTCGGCCGATCCGATGTTGATCCGCTTCAGGCGGTCCTGATACCGGCATACATAAGGGGAAAAATACAGCCGGGTGGGTTCGAAGGCATAGGGCTCGAAGGCAATGGCGCAGCCATAGATCTCGTCGTTGTTGCGGACCTTGTCTTGGAGAATGGAGTAGATGACCGATTCGGAGATTTCGCCGTGTTCAAGCCAGGCGGCGGAGGTTTCGATCATTTTTTGGATCGGTGTCAGGATGGTATCGATGTGTTCGACGATCGAGCGGGTCATGTTCTCGGCGCTCCTCTCCAGATTCGTCAGGATCATGCGTCTCGAAAACCAGTAATTGGTCGCCACCGCAAGGAAGAAAATCCAGACGACGCCTGTCAGGACCGAAAAACCGATCTTGAAAGCAATTCCCCTATTGCGAAACATCGTTCATACATCCCTTTGAAAAGTAATCGAAGTTGGGGGTTCCCGAGATACGATGGCCTTCTTCCAGTACACGTGCCACACGCAAATAGTCGCTTTCCGACAGAACGCCGATTCGGCCGCCGGTTTTCGGCTGGAGGAGGGATTTCATGCAGGAGAGCATCCACCGCTGGTGGCTGCGGCTGGCCGGAACCTGTTCGTGCCTCATGACGGCCAGTACGATATCGACGGCTTCATCGGGATGCTCGAAGGCATATCGCCATCCTTCGAAGGAGGCCTTTACGAACCGGCATAGGGTGTTCTCCCGCGCAAACCACGTGTCTCCCAATACATAGAGTCCGTCTTCGGGGAAATTCAGGTCCGTGTCTGAAAAGAAAACGGCGTACATTCGAGAGGGATCCTTGCCGTACATTTGCAGGGCATGGTATTCGTTGTACCACATGATGAGGGCCACATCGGCTCCTCCCCGGAGAAAAAGGTTGAGGGTTCCGGCGAGAGTGATCGGACGGACGGTCAGGCCGTTCCGCTCGAAGAGGGCCATCGGCTGAATCTGGAAATCGGAAGGCCACATCGCCACCCGTTTTGCGTCCATGTCCGAAAGGCAATGGATGCGGCTTTCGGGTCGGGCGACCATCATGAGTGCCGAACGCTGGATGACTTGGGCGATGTGGCCGATGTCAACACCGTCTGCAGCCATTTGGACGGCCGTGGAAAGCCACATCGAAACGATGTCTGCCTTGCGGTTCACCAGATAGTTCCTGGGGGAACGATCCGGCCCTCCGGGGATGATTTCGAGGTCGATGCCTTCTCGGCGATAGAAGCCCTTTTCGAGTGCGACGTAGTAGCCTGCGAACTGGGCCTGTGGGTGCCATGTCGGCAGAAAGGAGAGCTTCTCGAGGCTGGGCTCACCGGAATGGCTCGGGTTGACCGGCGGAAAACCGAGAAGGATGACAGCGCAGCAGCAGAAGCCCCATGTTTTCCAGTCCATCCCATTTCGGATCATCCCGGCAAGTTCCTTGCATTTTTTCGTCATTTGGTTCACAAACCGAATCATGGTTGATGGCCTCGCAAAAAGTCAGGAAGTCTCTGTCGAGTCGCGGGGTGACTGGGGAACCTTTTTCGATGCTGCGAAAAAACTCAGCCGCCCGATCTCGTTGGATCGGGCGGATAGCCAAACTTGGAATACAG
>JBFMBE010000237.1:0-4136 GCA_040755275.1 Thermodesulfobacteriota bacterium
GATGACGAGGATGAACGATGAACGTGCAGGATACCCGGAAGGTGGACTGGGAGGCCTTTTTCGAGAACGCCACCGAAGACGTCAGTGGATACGATGCGGCTTTGGCGGATGTCGAGACGGCCGCCTTCGGACCGGAAAGCGGCTACGACCTGATTCAAGCCCTGGCCGACCGTTCTCGATGCATGCAGGCGCTGGCGATCCTCGAACGAGCCGTTCTGCCTGAAGATTTCCGGATCTACCGATTGAAACTGGACAGACGGTTTCGACTCATTGAAGACCGATGGAACCGGATGCTCGACGAACACCTGCCGGAAATCGCCCGGATGTTCGAACCGGCAGGCGCATGCGCAAAGCCGCTGGAAGCGCTGGACCGGGAACTGGCTCTGCTGTTGCGATCGCTTCAGGACTGGTTTCTCTTTCACGATCCGGAAGAAGCGGTGGAAGCGGACCTCGAAGACCGAACGCTCGATGTGCTTCTCCCGTTTTCCGATTGCTTCCGGGCCGCGACCGACAGCCCTCCGAAGCTTTCCGACCACCCGAGCTTCCGACAATGGTGCCGCCGGTTCCAAGAAAGCGAAGCGCGCCTTCGAACCGACTACGGCTACCTTGAGCCTGTAGGCCATATTCTCCAACGGTTTCGGGAACGGGAATACAATGCCGACTTCTGGTGGCTGATCCAGCCTCCGCTGCTTGCGGACGTGACGGAAGCAGCAGCGGAAACACCCCTTCCCGAAGCAATGTTACAAGCCGCCCTAAGCCGCCTGCACCATGCCCAGCCGGGCCGCTCCTGCCCGGACATCGAGCTGGTGACGGCCTACGCCCTTCGTGCACTTCAGGGGAGCGACCACCGGACGGTCGGAAGCCATGTGCATTCCTGCCCGTACTGCCTGAATGTCGTGATGGACATGCGCGGAGCGGATCCGAGGGTCCCACAGGAAGAACGGCCGGAGATCGACTGGGCTTCCTATCGACGGATGGTGCTGAAAAATCCCCGGATCCCTCTCGGCGTGGACATCACCGAGAGGCCGACGAAAGCCGTGTATGAACGGCTGCAGTATCGGTTCGGAGCTCTCATGGAGTTCCCGCCATCCCTTCTGCAAACGGCGCACAGCCTTCTCGAGGCTCTCTTCATCGCCCCGTTCCGATCCGAAGCCCTGCCGCTGACGGCATCGGATCTCTGTCCGAAGCCTCTGATCGGAAAATGCATCACCATCGGCCCGGACGATATCGCAGAGATCCAGCCGGTGACGATTGGCGTTCTCAACCTCCATGAAAGCGACGGCTCGATCGAGATCAGCGCCGAGCTGCCCCGGGCATTTGAAAGCGTCGACCCACTGGAAATCTTGTTCGGATGGGTGGTAACCGAAAACGGGATTCGATCCGTCGATCCAGAAATCCTGCAACGGGACGGGGTCCACGTCGTGGCGAGGATCGGCAAGCCGTCGCCCGACCTCGGAATCGATGCGCTTCGGATCGTCCTGATCCGTTGGGGCTGACTTGTTGCGACTTCATCAACGATACGTGAACGGAAACCATCGTTGCGATTGACGGTGGATACGATTCAAAACATCCGCCGCTCCGCCTTCCAACACGTCCTGAAAATGGCTTCTGTTGAGGAAGGTACTCTGCCGGATCTCCTGCCGGATCCGCTCGAAACGGATTTCATACCGATCCATCCAGAGACCGGCTGCATATAGGGCTGCCAGCGGCAGAAGCCCCATCGGCCGGATCGTCTCACCGCCGCGTTCACACCGATCGATGCCGTCCTCCAACCACGTGCGGGCGGTCCGACGACAGCCGCATATCAGAGCGATCCTTCCCACATTCCAGGCAATCAACTGCGCAGGATGCCGATTCGGCAGCTCATGCGGCTGCGCCTCGGCAAGAAGTTCTTCCGCGATTCGCCGTTCCGTCCCGCCATGGCCGCCGATCGTCAGCCGATCGGCCAGCCAGCGCACCAGGGCGAACCGCTGAAACGGATTTTTCCATGCATGCCAGCCGGGAAACATCGACCCGTCCGCAATTTCCAGATACCGACACAGCGCCTCCCGGGCGTCCTCCATCCGACCGGCATCCAGATAGGCAAACATCCGATAGCTCCATCCCCGCAGCCAGTCCTTCCGGTATTCGGGGAAGACGCCTCCGCCAAATGCCCGCTGTGACAACTCGACATAGTGGATGACCGAATCCAGGTGTTCCGGTCCGCAAAAGGCATGGTGCTGGGCCAGGGTGCCGTACAAGCCGCCCAAAAGCACGTTGACGCCGCGTCCGGCGTGCCGTTCTTCTTCCCGAAGCGCCTGCAACAATTCGGCGGGGGGATCCGGGGAAAAGGTGTAGGTGTTGTGCTCGGCGACACAGCGGTTGTTGATGAAGTCGGCATATCGCTTGGGGTCCGCTCGAACGACCGTCGAGCGAAGGCCGTCTGCGCGCTTCTGCCACCGAAGGCTTTCTCGATTGTCTCCGCAATGGTTTGCCCGTTTGACGTTCAGGACGGCCCACTGAAAGGCCGTCAGAGGGGACGATGTGCAGAAGGCTCCGAAATGGACATCATCCGCAAACAGGCCGCCGAGGATCTCGGCCCGTACCAGATCTCCCCTTGCGGCATCCAGACAGGCGGCAAGCCGGTTGCAGAGGGTTTCCGCGTGATGGCCTTGACCCATCAGACCTCGGATCTCAGCGGCGATGTGTGGGTCCTCCAGTGACAGTTTCAGGAAATCCGGATGGAGGCTGAGGCAATTATCGATCCAAAGCACGGGGTCATTCCACACGAGCGTGATAAGATCGAGATCTTTCTCCCGACCCGGTGCATGAAACCGTGCCCACAGCCAGGCCTGCCGCAGGTTGTCGACAGGCTTGACCGTCATGCCATCCCGTGGCCGGGGTGTTTCCCCGGTTGACGGAATCAGCATCAGCCGGTACCCGGAACCACAGGCTTTCTCGGCCTTGATGGATATGTCTGCAACCGGTCGAACCGCAACCGGCGGCATCGGTTCGATGCCGCCGGTTGCGATCAGATGATCCGCAAGGGTCTCCCCGGTGAGGGCGGAAAGCGCGGCAAGGGCTATGGGAAGGCCGATCGAGCACCCTTCGATCCGGCCGGACCGGTACGGAGACAGCAGAGGGAAGGCAAAGAGCGGAAGATCCTTGCCGGCCAAGGAGCGGGCGGCCTGAAACGCATCGGAAACGGCCGATTGCGCGGCATCTTCCAGCAAGCCGCAGGCCCATTCAGGGAAGATCCCGTCCACCGGACAACTCAAGGCGCCGATCAGAAAGGAGAGGACTGCAGCCTTTCGATCCGGCCCCACCACACAGACAGGCATGAGACGCCAAACAGCCGATCGATCGCAACAGACGGCCGAAGGCAGAAGACCCGATAACGCCGTTTCCAGAAACCGATTCTTGAAGGAATCATCGGACGTTCCGGATCGGTTCAGCAGGATGTGAGCCGCAGCCGACAGGTCACAGAGGGGATGCAGGGTGGGGGGAATTCGATTCTTCAGCTCCTCCAGGAGCCGCTCGAATTCCGGTTGGGATTCGGGCCATGCGATCCGATCCGGTCGGGACAAATTTTCGACGGTGAACGCCTCGGAAAACGTTTCCAAAAGCAGTCGTCCAGCAGAAACGGGTGCATTCATGACGACTCCTCCGGGACAACCCGATTTTCTCTGCCGATTCAAGGGTAATGGAGTCGCAAAAAGTCGTCACCACTTGGCTTGGGTTGATCGCCGGGCCTGAGCATGGAGGGGCAACCGCCTTTTGATGCTGCAGCGGATACTTGTTTGAAGCCGCCGGAGATCGTTGGGCCGGGCGTCGTTCAGCAACGTAAAATGGTTTGAAAACCAATCCGTTGCGCTTTGATGGCCTGTATCGAATGACTGCCCTGACGCCCGGACCTTACGAGCTCGGGCGGCTGAGTTTATCCGATGCAGCGAAAAAGGCGGTTGCCCCTCCATGCGACTCAACAGAGACTGCCTGACTTTTTGCGACTCCATCATTCTTGACCGGTTGCAACTTGTGCTATAATATCGATCCAATCTAACCTTGATAGAAGGAAGCATCCGAAGTCTACAAACAAGATGATTCATTGATCAATCACGTTCGTCATCGAGAAATCATGAAAGCATATCGCATCCTTA
>JBFMBE010000238.1:0-4127 GCA_040755275.1 Thermodesulfobacteriota bacterium
TCTGCAGGCTACGCCCTGGCCCTGAACACCCTGTCCGCCCTGCTGCAGATTCCGATCTACAACGATTTCGGCATCACCGGAGCCCCCTGGACCAAGGGGGTCAAGAAAGGGGAGATCGGCGGGTCGGTCATCATCGGCGGGCACAAGAAAAAGACCGAAAAAGTGCTCCAGCATCTGCGGCGCATGTACATGCCGCTTCAGAACTACAAGGACCTCGAGATCGATTACCTCGTGAACTACTGGGAGCAGAACAAGGACATTCTGGGGGTGACGAACTTCGGCGACCTGGTTCCGGAAGTCGTCTGGCTCGATGCGGAATACGAGGCCGTCCTGCAGGAACTCACCGGGTTGCGCATCCAGTACAAGCTGCAGAAGTATCGCGGCATGAGCGGGGACGAGGCCCTGAAGGAAAAAATCCTCGAGCGCAAGCAGGTCCTCAAGGAGCGGGTGGAGCGGCAGATCGTCGACCGGCTCGAAGCCATCCGCAGCTATCTGCGGAACCCTGTGAGCGATCCCCATCTGTCGCTCGAGGAAATCTTCTTGAAAAGCAAACCCCAGCGGATTCCCACCCTTGGCGGTTTGATGGACATCGTTCGAAGCGGCATCCGGCGGTTTCCATGGAAGCGGCGCGGACCGGATGAATCGTAACGACCCATCGGGGGGCGCAGTGGGCTGCGTCCGTTATCGTCGGAAAGTGGAGGGCGCAGCGTGCTGCGCCCTTTTTTTTGTTCAGCAGACGGTTTCCATGGAGGCGAACCGGGGCTCGTGGAGCGGAATCAGGATGTCGGCCATTTCCCGAACCCGGAGCATCCAATCGTAGGCTTCATAGACATTGACATGGGTTCCCGGAGGGATGACTTCCATTTCCATGGCCCGAATCTGCTTCGGCGGGTCGAAATTCTCCTGAATCACGCAGAAACCGGTGATGGCCGCCCTACCCCCCGGTGTATCGACCAGAACGGTCAGCCCGCCTTCGGTGTGTGCGGGGGTGTGCACCACCCGGATGCCCGGGGCGACGTCACAATCCTCGGAGATGGTTTCCACCTGACCGTTTTCTTCCACATCGAGGATGTAGTCTTCCACATAGCGATAATCGAGCGGATGCGGGTCGTGGATGCGCCGGATTTCGGCTTCGTGAACGAGGATGCGCGCATGGGTGCATGCCGCGTCGTTTTCGCAGTGGTCGTTGTGCAGGTGGGTGTGGATGACCCGATCGATATCCGATGGGGCAAGACCGAATCGGGCCAGCCCTTCGGTGAAGGTGTGGATCCTGCCGCCGATGGCCTGTTCCCGATCCGCCGATTGGATGGGGTGCATTTCTCCGGTATCGATGAGGATCGGCCCGGCGGTCGATGCGCCGCCTGCAGGCTCGAGATACCAGGCATAGATCGGGATGGTGAAGGTCTGCCCGTTGTTGAACTGATAGGTCATCATCGATTTGTCGAAGACTTTCGTTCCCAAAACGATGGGATGGATCCAGTAGGTTGTCATGGAGCACCTCGAAACATGACGGCTTCGCAAAAAGGCCGGATGCTGTGTCGTGCTGCATCCCTCGTCATTGCGGCGTACGTTTCAGTACGCCTCATTCCTCGGGATTTGCACTCCTTGCCTGCGGCCTTTTTTCGAAGCCGTCCTTATGGTGGACTGTTTGCGAGTCCATCAAACATGATGGGCTCGCAAACAGTCAGGAAGTCTCTGTCGAGTCGCGGGGTGACTGGGGAACCTGTTTCGCAGCAGTCTCAAAAGGCTTCCCCAGCCGCCCTGCTCATGCCCGGCATTCCCGAAAAGCACGGGAAAGCGACTGTTTTCCAGACCGTTCAGTAAGCCTCTTCGTAGCCGAGATCCTCCTCTGTGATCGGCTGCCGGAAGAGCCGGTATGTCCAGATCTGGTAGGCAATGACCACCGGAATGAAGAGGAGCACCACAATCAGCATGATCTTGAGGGTCAGGGGGCTCGAGGATGCGTTGTGGGCCGTCAATCCAAAGGCCGGATCGATACTGGACGGGAAGAGATAGGGAAACAGGCCGAGGACGCCGAAGAAGGTGGCTCCTGCGATGAAGACGGCGGAAGACAGCCAGGCGGCGAAGGCCTTGGCCTTCTTGTGATAGTAGAGGATGGCCAGAAGGCCGCCGACTGCAAGCAGGATCACGATGAACAAGGCCGGATGTTTCAGGTAATTGTCATAGAGCCGGGTTGAAAACCAGCTTGCGACCAGAAAAATGACGGCCACAGCCACCTGAACCGGCCAGAGCCTGTAGATGAGTGTGGCGGCCCGATTCCGGACGGCACCCGTTGCTTTCATGTTCAGCCAGAGCGCTCCGTGCATGATGAACATGAGCAGAAACAACACCCCGCCGAGAAGGCCGTACGGGTGCAGCAAGGTCAGGAGGTTGCCCTGATACATGCCCGACTGATCGATGGGGATGCCATGAAAAATGTTGGCGAACGCCACACCGAACAGAAGGGCGGGGAGGGCGCTTCCAAAAAAATTGGCCATGTCCCAAAGTTGTCGCCATCGGGGGCTTTCCACCTTGCTTCGGAATTCGAAGGACACGCCTCTCAGGATGAGGGCGAACAGAATGAGCATCAGGGCCGAATAGAGGGACGAAAACATCACGGCATACACCTTCGGGAAGGCTGCGAAGGTGACACCACCTGCCGTGATCAACCACACCTCGTTTCCATCCCAGACAGGGCCGACGGTGTTCAACATGATGCGTCTTTCTTCATCCGTCTTGCCCACGAAAGGCAATAGGGTGCCGACACCGAAATCGAAACCGTCCGTCAGGAAGAAGACGGCCCACAACAACCCCCACAACAAAAACCATATCGTTTGCAAATCCATGGTATTCCTCCTCTCGATCGGTGATTGAGATTATGCAGTCGCGGTTTCGAGTTCCGGTCCCTTGCGGATATGACGGACGACCAGGAAGGCGCCGACGAGACCCAGAAGACCATAGACGAGAACGAAGGCCGCAAGGGTCGTCGCCACCTGGGAGACGGCGATGGGAGATGCGGCATTGGCGGTCTTCATCAGGCCGTAGACGATCCAGGGCTGACGGCCCACCTCCGTAACGATCCACCCCAGTTGGTTGGCGATGTAGGGCAGGGGAATGGAAAACATCATGAGCTTGAGGTAACGGGGCGAGCTGAGGAGGCGGTTCCGCAGATACAGTCCGATGAGGGTGACCAGGACGAAATAGAATCCCAAGCCGACCATTCCCTTGAATGCAAAGGATGTCAGCAGAACGGGCGGGCGTTCGTCTTTGGGAAAATGCTTCAGGCCCTTCACCTCGGCGTTGATGTCTCGAAGCGCCAAGAGGCTGACCATGCCGGGGATCTTCCCGATCTCGATCACGTTCTTCTCCTTTTCCATATCGGGCCATGCAAACAGGATCAGAGGAGCCCGTGTCTGGGTTTCCCAAAGGGCTTCCATGGCGGCGAGCTTGGCGGGTTGCTTGCGAGCGACGTCTGCTCCGTGAATGTCGCCCTGGACCACCGTAAACAGGGAAAAGACGGCCCCGAAGACCAGCGCCGTTCGGAAGGAACGATGGAAGAAGTCGATGTGCTCTTTCTTCAGGAGGTACCAGGCGCTGATGCCCATGACGAAAAATGCGGACAGGATGTAGGCACCGCTCAGGGTATGGAGGATTTCCAAAACGGCGAAGGGGTTCATCACGACATCCAGAAAACTGGTGACTTCCGCCCGCCCGTCGCGGATGGTGTAGCCCACCGGATGCTGCATCCAGGCATTGGCGGTCAGGATCCAGACGGCAGAAAGGGAAGAAGCGAAGGCGATGAGCCACATGACGGCGGCATGCGCTTTTGCGGAAAGTTTCTTCCACCCGAAGATCCACACACCCATCATGGTCGATTCGAGGAAAAATGCGGCACTGGCTTCGATGGCCAACAGCGAGCCGAAGATGTCACCCACGAATGCCGAATAGCGCGACCAGTTGGTTCCGAACTGAAATTCGAGGGTAATGCCTGTGACCACTCCGAGTGCGAAATTGATCAGGAAGATTTTTCCCCAGAATTTCGTCATCCGAAGATAGGTCTCGTCTCCCGTTCTGGCCCATTGGGTTTCCATCCAGGCCACGAGGATGGACAGGCCTAAGGTCAGCGG
>JBFMBE010000239.1:0-2732 GCA_040755275.1 Thermodesulfobacteriota bacterium
TCCTGCCATGTTGCTGCGCAAGCTTCGAGCTCTCCTGCCCAAACGGTCGCGATCCGCCAAACCCGCTGTGGATCGCAACCGTGTTCTATCCTCCCTCAGGACGAAATATATCCATTTTAAAATCCTGCTCGATTCCAACACCCAGTTGCTGAACATCTTCGCCGATCTCGAAGAGAAGCTGAAGGGCCGCAGTGCCTTCGGCTTGGCCTGGTTGAAGGCTCAGTGCATCAAGATCGTGTTTCATACCGGTCGGATGATCCGAAGCTTCGAGATCATGAGCGGTCGAAGATATCCCGAGCTGTATCAGCGGCTCGAATGGATCGTTCAGCAGCTGGCGCTGGTGGACACTCCAAGGCCTGAACCCCTCTCATCGGAATATGTCCTTTTTGATGATCGGATCGATCGATCGATCGTAACCGTTGTCGGCGGAAAAAGCGCTCATCTTGGGGAAATTCGCAACCGGATCGGCCTTCCGGTTGCGAGAGGTTTCGCTGTGACGACTGCCGCGTTTCGAAAGTGGGTGGAATCGGATGAATTGAATTCCTTCATTCGCAGGGAAAAGGAAAAACTCGACGTCATCCAACCCGAAACGGTTGTCGAGGTCAGCCGGACAATCCAGCATGCACTCCTGAATGGTGAGCTACCGGAAGACATCGCTGCATGCATTTTGGATGCGTTCGACCGGTTGGCACGGGAAGTGGGAGTGGAACCGGACAGGCTGCGCATTGCCGTAAGAAGCTCTGCTTTGGGGGAAGACAGCGACATGAGCTTTGCCGGCCAATACCTTTCGGTGTTGAACGCGACCAGGGATCGTCTTCTTCAGGAATACAAGCGGGTGGTCGCCAGCCTGTTTTCGGAAAATGCCATCTCGTATCGTCAGCACATGGGGATACCGTTTCAAGATGCAGCCATGAGCGTGGCCTGTTTGGAAATGGTGGACTCGGTCGTGAGCGGTGTGATGTATACCCGTCATCCATTCGAGCCGAACTCGAACCAGATCATTCTACATGCTCTCTGGGGGCTCGGCCCCTATGTTGTGGACGGAAAGATCGAACCGGATATGTATCGGGTTGAACGAGAGCCATCCATGATTCTCAAAGAGAGACGAATCGCCGATAAGCCGATCCGACTGGTTGCAACTCATACAGGAGGTCTCATCGAGGAAGTCGTTCCGGAAGATATGCGTCATCAACCGACCCTGACAGAGATAGAGGCGATAACACTTGCCCAATATGGGGTGAGGCTTGAGAGACATTTCGGTTGTCCGCAAGATGTGGAATGGGCGATCGATCGCAATGGGCGGATCGTCATTCTTCAAAGCAGGCCACTGAAAATTGGTCACGGTCTTGGAGGTGAATCCTCCGAAGATCCTGGGCCGATTGAGGGATATGATCTGTTGATCACGGATGCGGAAATCGCCAATCCGGGAATCGGGATAGGTTCCGCCAAAATCGTGAAAAGTACCTCAGATTTGATCGGTTTTCCGGAAGGAGCTGTACTCGTCGCACCGACCAGTTCACCCCAATACGTGATGGTCCTGCATCGTGCACAGGCCGTAGTTACAGACGCCGGAAGCATGACCGGGCATATGGCAGCCGTTTGTCGGGAATATCGCATACCGACGTTGATGAATGCCAGGGGAGCTACTCAAAAGATTCGGGATGGGGAGATGATTACGGTCGATGCCCGGATGGGTCGAATCTATCGAGGCCAAGTGATCGAGCTTCAGGGATACGATGAGGACCATGGAGCCTTCATGAAGGGATCTCCGATCTACGAAATGCTGCAGAACCGAACCCGTCATATTCTGCCGCTTCATTTGACCGATCCCAAATCGGAGGAATTTTCCTCGACGAATTGCCGGACAATTCACGATATCATGCGCTATCTTCATGAATTGTCCTACGGTGAAATTTTCCATCTGTCCGATCATGCATCGGATCGATGGCAGGCGACCCAGAAATTGATCTCGAGCATACCGCTCGATTTGTACGTCGTCAATATCGGAGGCGGTGTGGCAGAGGAAAAAAGCGAAGCAGGCCGCATAACCGTAGACGACATTATCTCCGTTCCGTTCAAGGCGCTGCTGACCGGAATGCTTAGACGAGAATTCCATCAGGCCGAACCCAGACCGATCGAATTATCCGGCTTTTTTTCGGTCATGAGCCGTCAGATGCTCGATCCGCCCAACATGATGAGAGAGCGGTTCGGGGACAAAAGTTATGCGATCGTTTCCAACAAATACATGAACTTCAGCTCGCGAGTCGGATACCATTACAGCATTCTGGATTCCTACTGCGGCAGAACGTCTGCAAAGAACTATATCCATTTCCAGTTCAAAGGTGGGGCAGCGGATGAAATCCGCAGGGAGCGAAGGGCAAGGTGTATCGCTGTAATCCTGGCCCATTACGGGTTCATGACGGAGGTGGTTGGGGATCGCGTGAATGCCCGATATGCGAAGGATGAAACGAACCAAATGACGCAGCGTCTGGATATTCTGGGCAGACTGTTGATGTATAGCCGTCAAATGGACATGCTGATGAAGGGGGAAGAGATGGTATCGGTTTTGGCGGATCACTTCATCGAGGGCAACTATGCCCTCTGCTGTTCAACCGATGGCCGGTCATGATGTACTACTCGACATATACCTTCTGCCCGGGTAGCAAGCGGCTTTTTTCGGTCAGGTTGTTGATGCTCAAGAAACGCTCGATCGGCATCTTGTGCGTTCTGGC
>JBFMBE010000239.1:2832-4085 GCA_040755275.1 Thermodesulfobacteriota bacterium
CGGTTTTCACCGCAATTGTATGCAGCCAATGCAGTTTCCCAATCTCCGAAGAGACTGTGGAGTTCCTTCAGGTAGGAAATGGCGGCCCTTGTCGCCTTATAGGGATCCAGACGTTCATCGACATATTGATCCCGGGTCAGCCCGAAACGATACCCGGTTGAAGCGATAAATTGCCAGAGGCCGAGTGCACGGGCAGATGAAAAGGCGTTGCTCTTATAACCGCTTTCGATCAGAGGTAGCCAGGAAAGTTCTTTCGGCAAGCCTTCCTTGACCAGTTCAGCCTCGATCCATTCCCGATATCTGCCGGAGCGCTGATAGGCGTTGATAAAGAAATCTTTTTCAGCCCCCTTGGTCAGGAGGTCGATTTCCGCCTGAACATGTCGGTTGATGGACATGGGAATAACATTGTGATTTACCGATCGAACAAGGTTTCGGGAAGCATAGATTTCCATGATCCGTTTGGAAATCAGATGCCGCAGGTCGTCTTTTTGCTGAATCAATCGGGGTCTACCTTGGGTATTCAATTTTAGGATGAGGGAATAGGCGGCATCTAGGGCTTGAAGTGCGTTCTCGAGCTTTCCTTTCTGCCAAAAATCCTGGGCCAGCTGACAGTAATCGATGGCCTCATCCAGGATGTTCTGGTTTTCAACGCCGAGATCGATCACGTCGTCATCGGTAGGCCTTGAAATAGAGTCGTTGTCGTCATCGAAGTTTTTTCGCATCCGGGCTCGATCCCCTGCCCGTGAAAAGGAGGAAGGCATTATCGAACTGGATTCTGTTTGTGTTGAAGCCAACGTCTCTTCCTGGGGCTGACCGTTCAGATGGGATTCCATGACGGATTTCTTGTGGGAGCATCCGATCGGCAGGGAGATCAGAAAAAAGATGTACAAGAGGGCTAAAGGGTGAGAGATTCGAAACGCTGGTTTGAAGAGAGATAGTATCACGAAAGACTCCCTTGTAAATGGATCTCATCTTTTCAGAGGTGTTCATTGGTTGGCTTCATACATGGATCGCAATCCACGCGATTTCTTTATCCGGAAAACGCAAGTTCTGTCAAGGCTGATGAGCTCGCAAAAAGTCGCCATCCACGGATTTTCCTTCAATGCCGCGCCTCCAGCAGGAGGGCAGTCTCTGTCGAGTCGCGGGGTGACTGGGGAACCTTTTTCGCTGCTGCGAAAAAACTCAGCCGCCCGATCTCGTAGGATCGGACGGATGGCCAGACAGCAAGCAGAGGCTGGTTGAATCGCAACGGC
>JBFMBE010000240.1:0-4031 GCA_040755275.1 Thermodesulfobacteriota bacterium
GTTGGGTACGGCGGTTCTGTTGGTGATGCCGGGGTACGGCTTTCCCGAGCCCCAAACCGAATCCATCCAGGAAGAAACCCATATCGGATATTGCGTCAAACCCGGCGATACGCTCTGGGATATCGCCAAACGGTTCTATCACTCTCCCTTGAACTGGCCGGATGTTTGGGGAATGAATCCGCAGATTTCGAACCCCCACCGGATCTATCCCGGAGATAGGGTTCGGCTGTACCAGGAGAAGACGGTCTCCATCGTCTCCCCCCCGGAAGAGCAGGCTCCGCAACCTCTTCAATTGCCGGTAGCCGAGGAGACGCCAAAAGAAACGCCTCCCGTTGTCGTCTTTCGGGGGATCGATCGTGTGGGCTTCTTGCGGGAAACACCCCAAGAGCCGGTCGCCCGAGTTCTCCTCCAGCAGGGCGATCGGGCCCTAACCCGGAAATTGTGGAGTCCCGGGGATCTGCTGTATGTGAAAGCCGAAGGAGACGACGTTGCAGTCGGCCGGAAATTCCTGGTATATCGGATCATGGGTCCCTATTCGGTGGATATCGACGGCAAACGTCAGCGGCTCTATCAGCATTACATCAACGGGGTTGTCACTGCCGTTCGAGCGGAATCCAACCCTATCTGGCTGGTTCGTGTCGAAAAAACCTATGCGCCGATAACATCCGGCGATCTGCTGATTCCCTATGCAGAGCGGAGCGAAACCATCCAGTTGACCGAAACCCCGGAAGGGATCGCAGGCCGGATTCTGTTCACCCAGGATCACCATCAAATTTTTACCACCGGCTTTCTCGCCTTCATTGACAAGGGAGAGAAAGATGGAATAGCCGTTGGACAACGCTTGGTGATGGTCCAGGAGGACACTCCCGAAAAATCGAGCGTGATTGTTCCCTTTGGAGAATGTATCGTTCTTGGCGTGGAACGAATGACCGCCGCTGTCTGGATCACGAGAAGCGATCGCAGCATGACCGATATGGCCCTGGTTCGCAGCCCAATTGAGGGGGCGCCGACGAGCGGTCGACGTCTTCCCACGATTTCCATCACCCCACAAGGAGGAAACAAATGACCCGGATGAACCATCACTTCGTATCTTCAACACGTTTTCTGCTGATCATGTTGGTAGCTCTCGGCCTCGTTGGATGTGCCTCTTCGTCTTCCCAGCATGCCTCCCCGTCCCCGTCAGCGGTTCAGAAGGACGCGAGCAGCATGCCGACCTATTATGATTTCGGGGATGTGATGATTCCCAGCGAACTGAAACTGAACCGCAAAGAATCCTTCGTATATGCCACCGGGGGGGCTACAGCCGGTGTATTGACCTTGAAGGGTCGGGTGGACCGGGATTCGCTCATCGCTTTCTTCGAAAACAACATGATCAAGGACAACTGGCGGCTGATCAGCTCGTTTCGGGCTCCCAAGGCGGTGATGCTCTTTCAGAAGGAGAATCGGTGGTGCATCATCAGCATCGAAGAAGACTGGACCAAGGAACTCGTCAAGATCTGGGTGGCACCTACCATCAACGCACCGGCGATTGGGATGAAGTAATCGCGTATCAGTAGAAATCGACGGGTGAATCGATGCCTGAAATCGACTTTTCCAGGAAATCGGCCGTTGTGGGTGTCTGCGGTGGGATCGCCGCTTACAAGAGCGTCGAGTTGGTGCGACTCCTGAAGAAACTCGGGATGCAGGTTCGGGTGATCCAGACCCGGAATGCAACCCGGTTCGTCGGTCCGATCACTTTTGAAGCGCTGACGGGGCTTCCCGTTTTTGAGGATCTGTTCAGCGGGTCGGACCGGGAAGCCATTCGGCACATCGACTGGGCACGATCTGCAGATGTCATCGTCGTCGCCCCTGCAACGGCCAACATCATCGGTAAACTGGCCGGCGGGATCGCCGACGATGCACTGAGCACCTTTCTTCTGGCTGCCGCCTGCCCAACCCTCATCTGCCCATCCATGAATTCTCAGATGTACCTTCATCCCGCCGTACAGGAAAATCTCCACACCCTGCGTCGCTTCGGGTACACCATCGTCGAACCGGAAGCAGGCGAGCTCGCTTGCGGAACGAGCGGCCCAGGCAGGCTTCCCGAGCCGGCGGACATTCTCGAGGAGGTCGTAGCGGCCCTCTCGCCGAAGGATCTGGAGGGAAAGCGGCTTCTGATCAGCGCAGGGCCCACGCGCGAGCACTTCGATCCGGTGCGGTTCATCAGCAACCCGTCTACAGGAAAGATGGGATTTGCCCTGGCGCGTGCCGCACGCCATCGGGGTGCCGACGTCACCCTGGTTTCGGGGCCTACCCACCTCCAGCCCCCAAAACGCGTACGGTCGATTCCCGTCGTGTCCGCACTCGAAATGGCGGATGCCGTTTTCGAGGGGGCTTCCTCTGCGGATGTCGTCATCATGACTGCAGCCGTTTCCGATTATCGTTCGGTCAGCCAGGCGGAACAGAAGATCAAGAAAGGACCATCGGGCATCACCCTGGAGCTGATCAAAAATCCGGATATTCTGAAATCCCTCGGTGAACGCAAGCGACCGGGTCAGATATTGGTCGGATTCGCCGCCGAAACCGAGCACCTGAAGACGCATGCCACCCAGAAACTCCGCGAAAAGCGCCTGGATTTGATCGTCGGCAATATCGTCGGCCAAGCCGACTCCGGTTTTGCCTCGGAAACCAATCGGGTCAGCATCTTCGATCCTTCCGGCAATGTCGAAACCCTACCCCTGATGGAAAAACAGGCTCTCGCTCACCATATCCTGGATCGTGTCGTCAGGATTTGCCGTTCATCAGGCGATCGCACGGACCATCCATGAATGCCGCCGAGCCATCGTTGATCCATCTTCTTCGGATGGTTCAGGATACCTACGCTCAATTGAAGGAGCTTGGCGTCGAAGTCGTCGGTTGCAGTCCCGAAGCGCTCGAGCGCCTTGACCGCCTCAACCGGATGATCCACCCACATCCAAGAGAACCCAGACCCGGGCGGGAACGCCTCGAGGACATTCGGGCCGATATCGGAGAATGCACCCGATGTCCACTCCACCTGAAGCGAACCAACCTCGTTTTCGGGGAAGGCAATCCCAAAGCGGTTCTGATGTTTGTCGGGGAAGGTCCTGGCCAGGATGAAGACCGTACGGGAAGGCCTTTCGTCGGAAGATCGGGACAACTGCTGACGAAAATCATCGAGGCGATGCAATTGAAACGGGAGCAGGTGTACATCGCCAACGTCGTCAAATGCCGTCCTCCGGGAAACCGAACGCCTCTTCCGGAAGAAATCGAAACCTGCAGGCCGTTTCTCGAACGCCAGATTCAGGTCATCCAGCCGACCTTCCTGTGTACCCTCGGTGCGGTGGCCACCCATGCCTTGTTGCGGACGAAGGAGCCGATATCCCGCATGCGGGGCAGGTTTCAGGACTATCGGGGCATCCGGCTGATGCCGACCTTTCATCCGTCCTATTTGCTTCAGAATCCGGAAAAGAAACGGGAAACCTGGGAAGATATGAAAAAGCTCATGGCTGCGATGGCCGAAGGGGGAGGGTAGGGGAAGAACTCAACCGTTTTTGTGACCGGGTCGGTGATGGATGGGGGATTTCCTGGGCGTCCGGCCGAATGCCCCCACGGAGCTCTCCGGCATGTGCATCGATCCTGCACGGGTGGAACCGCCTCATCCGGCATGGCTATGCCGGCGACTTTTTGGCTTGAGAGGATGTGGCTTCCTTCCACTTCTTCTCGATTTCAGCAAATCGACTTTTCTGTTTTTCGGCTTGTGCCGCCAGAATGGACTGGGCCTTGGACTCCATCTCGAGCCTGGCGTTTTTGAATTTCACCAGTTCCTGATCGAGCTGACTCTCGGTGGATTGTTTGGGAAGGGTTTCGATCTTCGAAACGTCCGCCAAAAAATACCGCGTGATCGACCCTGCAGTCACTTCCGTGATGATTTCGTGGGTTGCCAATACATGCAGGACCCAGGCGGTCTCCTCCTGCGAGATACCTAGCAATTCCGAAATGGATGGAAGTGTTGGAGCCGCCTTTTGCGTATG
>JBFMBE010000241.1:0-4025 GCA_040755275.1 Thermodesulfobacteriota bacterium
CGTGTCCTCGATGTGCCGATCAATTGCCTCGATATCGGTCGGGCGAAACGGGAGCTGGGCTGGGTGCCGAAGGTCGGCCTTCAGGAAGGACTTGAAAGAACCTGGGCATGGCTTCAGCGCCGATGGATAGATCGGGATCCGCAACCATGAATCCGGTCGATGCATCCATCGTGATGGTGTTGCAGGATGAAGGAAGAAGGGCCTATCCTGCGATCGTCAGCGCCCTAAAGGCAATTGAAACAGCGGAAGGTTTGGGCATCGGGTCCGAACTGGTTTTGGTACTGGATCGGACCGATGATGCGACGCTGCGCTATGTCAAGCGGTATCGGCATCAGAACCGGGTTCGGCTGTTGGCTGTCGATTGTGGCGATTTGGGGGTGGCTCGGAACGAAGGAATCTCTCACAGCCGCGGCTGCTGGGTAAGTGTAATGACGCCGATGCAGCGGATGTGTGACAACTGGGTGGTGGATGCGGTTCGCAGGATGAAGGAGATTTCGAAGGAACAAATCGCTCGGCCGGAATACCTCGTGGTTGTCGGTTCAAGGCATTGGGTACAGCGGCTGATCCATTCCTGTTCCGCCGAATTTCCGATGGGATCGCTTCTGGTCGAGCATGTATACCGGACCGGTTTTTGCTGCGGTCCGAAACAGGTTTTCGAGAATTTTCGATATCCTGCGGTTCAAGAGCCGATGGAGGCCGAAACGATCGACTGGTATTGGACCTGCGAGACGCTGGCCGGCGGTATCCGGCATGTGGTTGTCCCGCAAACCGTTCTTTTTGTGCATGATCCGGAAGGGGTGTCCGTGGAAAACCGGTCGGTCGACGGTCATTCGGCCCTGCTGCAGGCATCGGTATTCTTCGAATCGGACATCTGGAAATCGGTGGTGGGTTGAGCTATGCCCTTGCTTCGGTCTTTCGGTTTCAGGGGGTTGCGCCGATGCATCGATATGGCTCGGAATCGGTTGATGCAACGGCCTGCGTTGCATCGCCTTTGGGGAAAAACGGTTGAAGCGATGCGATACCGCATCGGAGATCAACAATCGTCTTATGATGATTCGCCACATTCCAGTGTCTGTGGGCTGGAACGGGCGGTTTGTGGCGAGTCGTGTGCCGAACGATTGCCCGATTGGCTCATCCGGCAGTGGCGTGCCATCCATGACATTGATCCATCGATTTTTCCCGATCGCGAACGTATCGATTCGATTCCGTTTTGTGCCGTTCATCCATCTGCGGCAGCACCCATGTTTTCCCGTTTGATGAATGCAACCGGTGGCCGTCCCGATCATGTCTTTTTGGTTCCATGGCTGGATAAAGGGGGGGCCGAACGGGTAGCACTCAATTACGTGCATGCCGTACGGTGCATTTCTCCGGAAAGACGGATCGTCGTTGTGGCGACCCATCCGGCTGAATCACCCTGGGCGTCCAAACTCCCCGAAGGTGTACCTTTTCTCGAATTCGGCAAGTGGACAGCCCATCTCAACGACGTGGAACGAGAGCACCTGCTGATGCGCTGGTTGATGCAGACCGTTCCAAGAATCGTTCACAACATCAATTCCCGTCTCGGGTTTCAGGTGTTCGAGCGGTACGGGCAGGTATTGCGCAGCCGGATGAACTTGTATACCAGCGTATTTTGCACGGATTTCACTCCGGACGGTAAGCGGATCGGCTATGCCGTGGAATTTCTTCCCCGCATCATCGATCATCTGACAGCTGTCACGGTAGACAACCGAACCTTCCGGAACCAGTTGATGGCGTGGTATGCCTTCGATCCAGAGAAGATGATCGTGCATTATCAGCCCGTATCTTTATCAGGTATGAACGGTCCCGCTGAACTGGATGCCGGCTTATCCGGCAAGGAAAAGAAGCTTTCAGCCTGTTTGCCGGCAATCGGGCGGATTGAAGAGTTGCCCAGAGATACCTTGCGGGCAATGATCAGCCAAAAGCCTCGGCTCGATGTGCTTTGGGCAGGCCGGATCGACGATCAGAAACGGCCCGACCTCTTGCTGAAGATGATCGAGGCTTCCGCCGATCTTCCGTTTTTCTTTCACGTGTATGGTGCCGCCGTATTGAATCAGGATCGTTATACCCACAGGCTGCGACAATTTAACAATGCCTGGTATTATGGCTCCTTCGATGGTTTTGAATCTCTTCCGACGGGCTGCTTCGATGTTTTTCTATACACATCCCAATGGGACGGCCTGCCGAACACCCTGCTCGATGCCCTGGCTGCAGGGCTTCCGGTCGTTGCATCGGATGTCGGTGGAATCGGTGAGGTGATCCTCCATGAAGAGACAGGATTGCTTGTCAGTCCGTTTGATGATGTGAACAAGTACCTTGAACAGTTGCGGCGGATTCTGGTCTATCCGGAAAAAGCGGCTCAGATGGCGAAGCGTGCCAAGATGCAAATAGGGCACAACCATAGTTGGGCACGTTTTGTTGAAGCGGTTCGAGTGGTGCCAGGGTATTGCGAGCCATGATTCGCTTTCGGACAGTGGATGACAACACATTGAATGACCTCGACCGTAGGGTTGTCTCCTGTATCCGAAGTGGATTGCTTTGCTGCTTTTTCATTCTGATTTTTCTTCCTCCGCTTGCAACGATTTGGATGCCCAGACAGGAAATCTCGGAGCTGGAGAATCGAAAACGCGAAACCTTTCCGGTTTTTCATCGGAAATCACCTGAAACCTTTGTGAAATCGCTGGAAAGATATATTGCCGATCACCTGGCGTTTCGAGAAATCTTCGGGTTGTTGAACAATTATGTATTGATCGTCGGATTCAACAAGTCTCCTCATCCGGCAATCGTTTTGGGGAAAAACGGTTGGCTGTTCCATAGTACGGAAGGTTCGATGGAGGATGTGATAGGCAAAAAGTCCTTGTCTGCCGATACGCTCGAGCTTTGGGCAAAGAAGCTTCAGGGAAGAAAGAATTGGTTGGAAAAACAAGGGATTCATTATCTATTTGTGATCGCTCCGGATAAACAAAGTATTTATCCGGAATATCTGCCGGATGTCTTTCAGAAGCGAATAACACGTCAAAAGCGAATGGATCAGCTGTTTGCGTTTTTGAATCAGCATACCGATGTGACGCTGGTGGACCTTCGACCTGCGTTGCTGCAGGCGAAAGCCGAACAGCAAGTGTATTATCGGACGGACAGCCACTGGAACTGGGGTGGTGGTTGGGTTGCTTATCAGCGAATCATCGATGTGGTTGAAAAATGGTTCCCGGATGTGAGGCGAATCGATGATCGTTCGGTCCAGGTTGTTGAAAAACAATTCCATACGGGAGATCTGGCGCTTCGTCTGGGGTTCCCCGATATCTTTCAAGAAATGGAGAGGGCGATCTGGTTGCCGAAACCGTGCGCAGGGGAAAAGAAACAGCGATTCAACGATGTATCCTTCATCAAGAACTGTTCATCGGCTTCGCATCGTGTCCTGGTGCTAAGAGATTCATTTTTCTCCCTGGTCGAGCCTTTCCTGTCGGAAAGTTTTCATACGTCGATCTATCTTTGGAAACCATGGCCGGAGATGGACAGTTATGATCACCGTTGGGTCAAGCAAGTGATGGAGGAATTCAAGCCGGATCTCATGATTGAAGAACGCGTGGAACGGTTTTTGGACGCCAAACCGAAACTATCGGATGAAGAAGAATTCGAATATGCAGAACCCGCTGTTCTGCTGGATCCGCTTCATGGTTTTGATCGGATCGTTGCCTACAAGGATGTAGAGTTCAGCAGACATCCGGATGGCTTGCAAATAACAGCAGGTAATGATCCTGGGGTGGTGCTTCAAGTAGACACCGTAAAACAGCAGGAAGCTCTGCTCAAAATTGTCATCGACAGCCCTGCCGAAACAACGTTCCAGCTTTTTTTCAAGTATCACCCTCTGGATGGATATTCGGAAGTAAACAGCATGCGTTTCAATATTCATTCAGGTGCAAACCAGCTGAAGATTCCACTGAAACCTCAATGGGTAGGCAATCCCCTGAGGATCGATCCGGGCTTGGTTTCTGGCGTCTATGTGTTAA
>JBFMBE010000242.1:0-3974 GCA_040755275.1 Thermodesulfobacteriota bacterium
ATCGGACGGATGGCCAAACAGCAAATAGGAACTGGTTGAATCGCAACGGATTGCTTTTCAATGAAAAGTCGATCGGACACGTCCGTCCGATCCAACGATCTCCGGCGGCTTCAAACACGTTTTCGCAACAATCTCAAAAGGCTTCCCCGCCACCCCGCTCATGCCCGACATTTACGAAAAGCATGGGAAAAGCGCTTTTTGCAGCGCCATCATGGATGATGGAGTCGCAAAAAGTCCTCTCTACCCTGATTTGATCGATTGCCGAAAAAAGGAAAGGGCGATGGAGATAGCTGCATCGTCCGTTACGCCTGATTCGTTTACCATGAGCATCACGATTTGGCAACCCGAACGGTCGGTTGGTTTTGATGTTCAGGTTGGGCTCGGTTTCTTGACCCAGATCCTGAATCATGGTACGGTCACGATAAGAAGTGCCATTTCCGTTCAGGAGGAGAATTCATGTCGCTCGTTACCTACACGCTTCAAGACCATGTCGCAATCGTTACCCTTAACAGCGGTGAAAACCGCTTCAATCCGGACTTCCTCTCCGCCTTCCTGGGCACGCTCGATGAAATCGAACATCAAACTGAAGCATCGACCCTCGTCGTCACCTCGGCCCACGAAAAGATCTTTTCCAACGGCATCGATCTGGAATGGCTCGTTCCGATCATCCATGCCGATGACATCCCCCGTGCCAAAACCTTCTTTTACCAGCTGAACAGCCTCTTCAAGCGGCTCGTCACCTACCCGATGATCACCATTGCGGCCATCAACGGCCATGCCTTTGCCGGAGGAGCCATCCTGTGCTGCGCATTCGAATTTCGGTTCATGCGATCCGACCGCGGGTTCTTCTGCTTTCCGGAAGTCGATCTCGGCATACCGTTTTTACCCGGGATGAACGCTCTGCTCAAAAAAGCCATTCCCATGTATAAACTGGAAGAAATGGAATATACCGGAGTTCGGTTGACTGCCGCAGAATGCGAATGTCATCACATCGTCATGAAAGCCTGCACCCTGGAAGAACTCATGCCCCAGGTCTTGACCTTTGCCGCAAGTCTTCACAAGAAACGACCCATCATTGCGGAAATGAAAAAGCGGTTGAACGCACCCATCGTTCATGCCATCGATGTCGAAGATGTTCCTTACATCGAATCGGGGAAATTCAATATCGGGTAAAACCTCTGAGGTTGGCACCACCGCCGGGTGAAGGAGGCCATCGATGCACGTCGTGGTTTGTGGTGGAACGGGATTTGTCGGAAAAGCGCTGGTACCCGAACTCATCCGACTGGGACATCACGTGGTTTCCATCGGCAGACGAGCCGGTGATGCCCGCCCCAAGCATGAACGTCTTACTCTCTTGGCTGCAGACACGACTGGATACGGCCCCTGGCAGGAATCCATCCACAAGGCCGATGTCATCGTCAATTTGGCTGGAGCGAGCATTTTCACCCGATGGACGGATCGGGCCAAACAGGAGATGATGGATTCCCGTATTCGGACCACTCGGGCTATTGTGGATGCCATCGAAAAGCCGGACACTGTCCTCATCAATACGTCTGCAGTCGGTTATTACGGCGATCGGGGAGATGACATTCTCGATGAGTCGACCGCTGCTGGGACCGATTTTTTGGCAGAGCTTGCCGTGAAATGGGAAGCCGAAGCCTTTCGCGCTTCGCCGAAGGGGATCCGCGTCGTTGCGGCCCGATTTGGTGTGGTATTGGGAAAAGGTGGAGGGGCGCTCGAACAAATGGTCACCCCCTTTCGATTCCTCGTCGGCGGCCCCCTTGGCAACGGCAGGCAGTGGTTTTCATGGATTCACATGGAAGACCTGATTCGGGCCGTCCGGTTCTGTATCGAAACGAACACCATCCAAGGCCCCGTCAATTTTGTATCGCCTCAGCCATGTACCAACCGGGAAATGGTTCAAACCATCGGCCGCATCTTGAAAAGGCCCTCCTGGATGCCTGCTCCGGCATTCGCCTTGCGTCTCATTCTGGGAGAGTTCGCCTCTGTGTTGCTGGCCAGCCAGCGGGTGTTGCCGAATCGGCTACTTCAGAACGGATTTGTCTTTCGATACGGAACCATTTCATCCGCTTTGGAAAATCTCTTGGCTCAGGCATAAACCTTTTTCGAACATGCCCGACAAGCCCTGCATCTTACATCAACAGGTGATCGATGAAATGGTTGGCCGCCCTTCTGTTTGTTATCGCCGTCGGTGCCGCCCTATGGTACCGGATCGTGCGCCGGAAGTCCCCCTCTCCTGTCACGATCGATCGGTATACGTGCAACCGTTGTGATGACAACGATTGTGAATGTACCCGCATGGAAGAAAGGAAAATAGATGAGTGATTTTCTGGAATTGCTGAAAAATCGGAGAAGCGTTCGAAAATATGAGGAAGGAAAGGACATCCCCGAAGACGTTCTGAACCAGGTTCTGGAGGCTGTGCAATGGTCCCAGTCCTGGGCCAATACCCAGTGCTGGGAAGTGGTGGTGGTCCGGGATGCATCTCTGAAAGAAAAGCTTCAGGAAACCCTGGCTCCGAAAAACCCGGCGACCAAGGCTATCGTTCAGGCGCCTGTCGTTTTGGCGCTCTGCGGAAAACTGAACAGCTCCGGATATTACAACAACGCCGTCACCACAAAATTCGGCGACTGGTTCCTGTTTGACCTCGGCATCGCCACCCAGAGCCTGTGTCTTGCCGCCCACAGCCTTGGTCTCGGTACAGTCGTCGTCGGCCTTCTCGATCACGACAAGGCCAGACAGGTTATCGGCGTTCCGGACGGATACGAGCTCGTTGCTCTGATTCCGATGGGATATCCGGCAAAAATATCCGCTCCGCCGAAGAGACGAGAAATCGCCGAATTCACCCATTTCAACCGATTTTAATTTGATGGCCCCGCAAAAAGTCAGGCCCTCAGGATTGACCCGCAGGAAGGCGGGTGAATGTTGCTCAGCAGCGGAAAAAGGGTAAGCCGCTTGAACCCAGCGGCTACCAACACCGGCCCTACATCCCGATGGATGATAATCGCTGGTACATCGTTGATACGTCGGAAAGGATCGCTTCTCGTTTTCCCGCAATCCCATTTATCATGAAGCGGAAGCCGATTTCTGCTCCGCCGACCACATCAGCAGGATATCGAGAAAATCGCCGACATGAAGGGCTGCAGCATGGACACCGGTCCTCTGAGCAAATTCCGGATCCACCCGAAAGACGGGGCCGCCGCAGATCAGGCGGGTTTTTTCAGGTATCCGACTTGCGATCTCGGCAACGATCGGCTCGGAATCGAACTGAAGCACCGTCAGCCCCAGAAAATTCGGCTGAAGGTGCAGGCATGCCTCCACAATGGTATCCACGGACTGCATCAGGCCGAGCGGTTTGACAACGATGCCGACAGCTTCGGCAAAACGGCCGATGATCGATATGCCCTGGCCGATCCCGTCATCGATGGTGGCGGTCACCAGAACAGGCGCAACCGCCCACAGACCGGGAGCATGCAGGACGCTGCGCTGATGGTCCAATTCATCGGCAACCTTCATCAATGCACTTCCAGAAGGCAGGCCCTCGTTTCGCCAGGTATGAACCACATGCCTTATAACCTTACGGAAAGCGGTCAACCCGTTGGTTGCTCGATCAGATTCCACGTATCTTACCCTTTCCCTTCCTATTTTAGGTAATGATGGCCTCGCAAAAAGTCGCCGTTACCCCGATTCTTTCGATTGCCGGGCATGTTACGACCTCATCCACATATGCTGAAAAGCCATAGCCTATCGACCGTAGCCTAAACATTCTATAACCGAAACCGCAGAATCTCCTTGCCCCTTCTTCCACTTCCCCAGCGAGGAAAATCGTTATGGCCGAAACAACTGCACCGAACAAATTGGAGGACATCCGGGCCTATCAGAAGCGGATTGCACTTCTGGAGGCGGAAAACGCCCGTCTTCGTGGGTTCATCGATATCGGCCGAACGCTTGGAAC
>JBFMBE010000243.1:0-3928 GCA_040755275.1 Thermodesulfobacteriota bacterium
CTCTTCAATGGGTTGGTCGGTGTGCACCGTAAAGCCTTTGTAATGCGAATCCACTTTTTTCCCGCCCGGGAAGGTGATGACCATTTCCATAGGGTTTCTCCAGGGTTGCATTGAGGGTGATATATGATGGCCCCGTAAAAAGTCAGGAAGTCTCTGTCGAGTCGCGGGGTGACTGGGGAACCTTTTTCGATGCTGCGAAAAAACTCAGCCGCCCGATCTCGTAGGATCGGGCGGATAGCCAAACTTGGGATACAAAATTGCCGAGTTGCAACAGGATGTTTTTCAAACCAATATTGATGAAGCATCTCCGCCCGATCCAACGATATCCGGCGGCTTCAAACACGTTTTCGCAGCAGTCTCAAAAGGCTTCCCCAGCCACCCCGCTTATGCCCGACATTTACGAAAAGCACGGGAAAATCGACTTTTTGCGGGGCCGTCACGTATTGGTCGGTTTGCTTTTTCTATTGTTTGGGTATAAATTGAAGTCGTCTGAAATTCAACCCGATTTTTCAGGTCAGCGAAAAAAGGAGAGACTTGAATGCAGCTTTCCAGCGCCTTCTGGGCAATGGCTGATCGCTTCATGCACTACATCGAAAGCATTACCGACTGCCCGATGATTCTCTGTGATGAAAAGGAGATCATCGTCAAGGCAACCGTCAAAAGCCGAATTGGTACGCCGCATGCGGGTGCTCAGAAAATCCTCCGAAGAGAGTGTGATGCCTATTTTGTCACTGCCGAAGAAGCGGCCCGAAATCCGCTGGTCAAGGAGGGGTACAACGCCCCCATCGAAATCAACGGGGAACGAGTCGCCACATTTGGTATTGCCGGCAAATTGGAACTGACCAAGCCGCTTGCCCGGATTGCCGCTCTTGTATTGGCCCAATGGATTCGCCAGATGGACCAGCAGGAAAAACTGGAGAAGGCATCGGAGGGGATTTTTTCACTCGCCGGCCGTTTGACCTCTCAGATTCAAGAAGCATCTGCAACAGCGACCAAATTGACCCAACAGATGGGAGACGTCGGAAAATCAGCAGCTGAAAAGCTTCATCTGACACACACCATTTTGAACCAGGTTCACAGGATCGCCCAGCAAAGCCACATCCTCAGCGTCAATGGAGCCGTCGAAGCCGCAAGAGCCGGTGGATACGGTAGAGCGTTTTCGATCGTTGTCGAAGAAATGGGACAACTTGCCGTCAGCACCCGTAAAACTGCAGATCGGATACAAGACACACTCTCGGATATTCGATTGACTATCCAGGCGATGAACGATTCCATCGAACGCTCCGTCCAGAATACCCGAAACCAGATGGATATGATGTCGGAAATCGTTCGGAACGTTGAATCGCTCAAGGAACATTTCCTCGCTCTCAAAGCCACTTTTTCCCAATGAATCGACTGTTCTTCTTTTCGATCGCCCATCGCTATCTGTTGAAGGAATTCCTGCAGCCCTTCCTGGTGAATACCGTCTTTTTTTCGTTTATATTCCTGATGACCCAGATCCTCGAGATTACGAACATGGTTGTCAATTACAACCTGCGCCTGTCTCGAATCGTTCTGATGATGATCTACACCCTGCCGTTTTTTCTGCAGTTCATCCTTCCGATGTCGGTCATGCTGTCGATTCTGCTGACGTTTCTTCGGATGTCCGGGGACAACGAAATCACTGCGTTGAAGGCCGGTGGAATCGGTCTCTACCAATTGCTGCCTCCGGCTCTGGTGTTTGCGGCATTTGGATGCCTGTTGACCGGCTTCGTTTCCTGGTATGGGCTTCCCTGGGGTCGAACGAATTTCAAGCAGTTGGCCCTTGAAACGGCCCAGCAACACCTGGACGCTCTGATCAAGGAGCGGACCTTCAACGATGCCTTCAAAGGGGTGATGCTGTACGTTTCCCATATGGATCCGGCCTCTCGAATGCTGACCGATGTGTTTATCGAAGATCAGCGTGCGGAAAACATCGTGACAACGGTCGTTGCACCCAGCGGAAATCTGCTGAACGATATTTCAAGAGGAAAGGTAGTCCTGCGGCTGTACAACGGAATGATCAGTCAGGTGGATGTCGATCGGCGATCGGTCAATACCGTTCAGTTTTCGACCTACGACATCGCGCTCGATCTCAAACCGGGAAAAGGCAGAGCCGGTGTTTCCACAACCAAGGGCGAGGAAGAGATGCATGTATCGGAGCTGCTGCATCATATTCGAACGGCTACGGTACGAGACAACCGGTATTTCAAGCTGCTTCTTGAATTTCACAAGAAGTTTTCCCTGCCGTTCGCCTGTATGGCACTCGGTGTGTTGGCCGTTCCGCTCGGCATTCAGTTCAAGACTGCCAAGCGTTCCTACGGCATCGGCCTCGGAATGGGATTCTTTCTACTGTATTATATACTGCTTTCAGCCGGATGGGTTTTCGGTGAGGCGGGAAGCTATCCGCCGCTCATCGGCATGTGGGTTCCGAATGTTGTGCTTGGGGGGATCGGCCTTTTTCTTCTGAAACGTGCGGCGATCGAGAAACCCATAGACGGGTCATGGCTTTTTCATCGGATATTCCGATCGGTTCGTACCGGTTTCGGCATGCTGAGGGCAAAGCCGTGACCATCCTCGATCGATACCTGTGTCGGGAAATTCTCCGGAATCTCGGTCTTGTCATTCTGATGGTTGTCGGAGTCTATCTCGCCGTCGATTTTTTCGAGAAGATCGACAATTTCATGGAGGCAGGTCTATCGTTCCGAAGGGCATTGTCTTTTTTTATGTTCAACCTGCCTTTCGTGGTTGTTCAGGTTCTTCCGGTAGGCGTTCTCTTGGGTGTGTTGATCAGTCTGGGTTTGATGAACAAGCATTTTGAGATCACCGCCCTCAAGAGTTGCGGAGTCGGTGTCTATGCCCTGCTGAAGCCCGTTCTTCTGATCGGTGGTTTTTTTACCGTCTTTCTGTTCGGCTTTGCCGAAACCGTCGTTCCCGTGACGGCGCGGCAGGCGAATGGAATCTGGTACCGAGAAGTCCGGAAAGAGAGCCTTGTCCGAATACGCGAACAAAACATCTGGCTTCGAGAAGACAGGGCCATCATCCATATCCTGCATTACATCCCGCAAACCCGCGTGATGGAAGGCATTACAGTCAATGTGTTCGATGAGCGGTTTCGGCTGCTTCAACGGGTGGATGCACAAAAAGGCGTGTTGCAGGATGGAAGGATGGTCTTGAGCGACGTTCTGCAGCAGATATACGTATCTGAAGAAGAATCCTTTCGGATCCAGCACTTCGATCACTTGATCCTGAACGTTGACATTCCGGAAGACCGGTTGCAGGAAGTGGTTCGACGATCGAATGAAATGGGGTTTCTGGAGCTGTACGCATACATCGACAGGATCGAACGGGAAGGATATCCGGCAACCACCTATCGGGTCGATTTACAGGTCAAAATGGCATTTCCCTTCGTCTGTGTTATCATGGCCGTTGCAGGCCTGGGTATTTCCCTACGCAAGGAAGTGCGAGAAGGTCTTCCCATCGGCGTCGTATATGGCATGGGGGTTGCTTTCCTGTATTGGGTTTTGAACAGTTTCTGTACATCCCTTGCCTATGGCGGTATGCTGCCTCCCGGTGTGGCTGCATGGATATCCAATCTTGTATTCGGGTGCGCCGGCGGCATTGCCATCATCAATGCGGAATCATAAATGACGGCTTCGCAAAAAGGCCGGATGCTGTGTCGTGCTGCATCCCTCGTCATTGCGGCGTACGTTTAAGTACGCCTCATTCCTCGGGATTTGCACTCCTTGCCTGCGGCCTTTTTTCGAAGCCGTCCTTATGGTGGACTTTTTGCGACTCCGTCACAAACAGAGGGGCGCTCATTCGGTCGTGGAAGGCAGTTCGCTTCTTCAACGGTATCCATTCCAAGACCTGAACCTGCAACGAGCAAAGTCTCTTGGGGACTGAAACC
>JBFMBE010000244.1:0-3890 GCA_040755275.1 Thermodesulfobacteriota bacterium
AAAGAGGAAAGCGCCAATCTGCTGACGCCTTCCACGGGAGATCCCAACACCCGGATTCCCGAAACCAAGACCTTCATGGCCAACATCGCCAAGAAATAACGGGAGGTGAGCGATATGGAAAAATCCTTTTTCGTAGATACGACGCGTTGCACCGCCTGCAGGGGATGTCAGGTGGCCTGCAAGCAATGGCACAACCTCCCGGCCGAAAAAACGACGAATCGGGGTACGATCGAAAATCCGGCCGATCTTTCCTTCAATACCTACAAACTGGTTCGGATGCGGGAACAGGTGGTGGACAACAAGCTGCATTGGGTGTTTTTCCCCGAACAATGCAGACATTGCATCTCGCCGCCGTGTCAGGATACGGCCGGAGAACCGGGGGCCATCTATACGGACCCGGCCACCGGCGCCGTTCTGTATACCGCAGAAACCAGGTTTCTGAATGCCGATGAGATCATCGCCTCCTGCCCGTACAACATTCCCCGAAAATCGGAGGATGGAACCCTGGCCAAATGCGACATGTGCAACGACCGGGTGCACAACGGCCTGTTGCCGGCCTGTGTCCAGACCTGTCCGACCGGTGCCATGAATTTCGGGGATCGGGACAAGATGCGTCAGATGGCGGATCAACGGCTTGCGGAAGTGAAGAAGAAATACCCAAAAGCCCAATTGATCGATCCGGACGATGTCCGGGTCATTTATCTGGTTGCATTCGAGCCGAAGCTCTATTATGAACACGCGATGGCATCGGCATCGGATGTGGGCCTGACCCGTCATCTGGCGTTGAAGAAATTGTTTCGGCCGCTGGAAGAACTGGTCAATCGATTGGTGTAACCCACTGTAGTGTTGTTTTCCGGATCCATCGGATGGCGCCTTCCGGATCGAACGGGGGCGCCGTTCGATGGCCGTCCATCTGTGCGCCCCTCCGACCGCTGCCCGGCGTTTCATCCGCATCCTTTTTGCCTTTTCTTTTTTCAGGAGAATGGTTCATGAACATCGGTTCCGAACACATCGATGCCTTGCATCGGAGCATCCGCTGGTTTCAGGAAAACCGACCGATCTATTCGGAAATGCTCACCTTTTTCGGAGGCCTCTTCGAAGCCCAATTTCGGGCCTGCGACACGGTTTCCATCGAGCGGCTCGCTGTTTCCGACGACGTGGTTCAGGCTCGAAAAGAAACGAAGTTTCCCTTGATCGGGGTATCGGAATTTTCGGTGGATGTGGAAAACGCACGCACCCTGACGGCTGCCATCATCGATTTGGCGCGTCATTCCACGGACAGGCTTCAAGAGGGGGCGGCTTTCATCGAGGAGGGGCTTCGTGCAGGTCGGCTGACCCATGAGATGCTCTTTGACATGGCGCTTCAGCGGCTCGACGAAGACCATATGCCCGAAGGCGATCCCGGCTTGTTTCTGTTTTTCGGGTATCACAGCATCCTGCCATCGATCCTGGCGTGCCGGAAGATCGCCTGGAAGCATCTGGAGGACGACGAACCCTGGCGGACGGGCTACTGTCCGGTATGCGGCGGCATGCCTGCTCTGTCCATCCTCGATGCGAACGGAGAGCGTTCCTATAGTTGCAGCTTCTGCCGCAACCGATGGGTCGTTCCGCGGCTTTTCTGCGCGTATTGCAGCAACACCAGCGGAGAAGAACTCGAATACTTCGAAAGCGAGGAAGAGCCGGAATACCGGATCGACAGCTGCCTGAAGTGCCGTCGCTACGTCAAGACGGTGGATACGAGGAAAACGGATCGGTGGGTTTATCCGGATATCGAAATGCTGGCCACGATCCACCTCGACATGAAGTCGATGGGGGATGGGCTGCAGCCTGTCGTGAACAATCCCTACTTCTGATGGACTGGCGAAACGTCAGGCGATCTCTGCTGAGCCGCATGGCAAGGCAACCGACCCACGCCATGCGGCGGCGACTCTTTTTGTGATTCCATCCCTTCTGATTCTCATGCAACCGGGCTAAACGCCTCAATCGCCTCCTCCTTGCGGGGGAACGCACAGACGCTGGGTGCGGATTTTTCGTGATGAGGCCTTCTGGACGAACGATAGGCGTGTGGCGCCGGTCAAGCGTTCAGGACGGTCGATATCTCGGTGACCACTTGATCCGGTGTCTTTCCTGTGGTGTCGATGACGATATCGGCATATCGTTCGTACAGGGGCCGTCGTTCTTCATACAACATGTCGATGGTCTGACCGGGTAGGATCAACACGCCGCGTTCGGACAGATTGCCGAGGCGGGTTTTCAGCGGTTTCAGATCGATCTTCAGGTACAGCACCTGCCCGATGGCTTTCAAATGCCGCATGGCCGTCGCGCTGTATACGGCGCTTCCGCCGGTTGCCACCACCCCGCAGCCTTCCGATAAACCGAGCAGATATCTTTCCTCGATTCGTCGAAATCCCTCGATGCCGTTTTGGAGAATGATTTCCTGAAGATAAGCGCCTTCACCGTTCTGAATCAGAATGTCGGTGTCCAGGAAGGGCTTTCGTAGGCGTTTGGCGAGCAGCACCCCTATGGTGCTCTTGCCCGCTGCGGGCATTCCGATGAGGATCAGGTCCGGGGTGGTATTCACGGTGGGGTCCCTTTCGCAATGGTTGGACATCGTAACGCGTGCAGTCAAAAAGCGCAACCATACCGTACCGCTGAAAGCGGGTCAGGGGGAGTGTCCCGATCGAAAGCACGATTTTCGGCTGTCCGCAACGCTCGACCGCCCGATGAAATCCACGTGTTGAAAAGCTTCGTTGAAAAATCGATCCTGTTGCAATACATTGAAGTAGTCATCCGGTTTGTCCTGTTTATCGGGGGACTTGACAAACCAGGACACGTGGGGCGGAGGTGAAGGGCAATCTGACCCGCGATCCAAAAGACCCGGACAGGATGATGAGCAACGGGTTGCTCGACTGACATCCAACTATTGGAGCTGGGATGCACCACTACGATGTTGCAGCCAAGGTGCTGATCGACAACTGTCGGGATGAGATCCTTCGTAGGTTTTTAGGGATCGATGTGAACGAATCCTCTTTGATCGAGGGGCTTCCCCAGGAAACGGCGACGGTTCGAAGGAGTGATTTTGTGCTTCGGGTGGTGCAGTCCGACGGCAGTCCGCTTCTGGTGGTGTTGGAGATTCAGAGCCGTTGGGAGGATCGTTTGGCGTTGCGACTTTTGGAGTATCGGATTCGGCACATGATTTCCGAAACTCTTCCGGCGGTTTCTGCGGTGTTGTTGCTCAGGCCGGACGCTCGTGCACGGAATCATTACGAGGATGCGGAAGTCCATTATCGGTTTCGCTTGATCCGTCTCTATGAGATGGATGCCAGAGAAGCCGTGGATCATTGGCCGACGTGTTTGTTGCCTTTTGTGCCGCTGATGAAAGGCGGCGCCGAGATGGTTCGTCAGGCCGAAGATGAAATATACAGAGCTGATCTGCCGTCCGTACGACGGGCGGACATGCTGTCGTCGATGACGATTTTATGCGGTTTGGTATCGGATCGGCTGGTCGAGGACATTCTTTCCCGAAGGAGGGATCTCATGATCGAGTCTGTCGCCTATGACATCATTAAACAGGAAGGGTTCCAGCAGGGGATGCAGCAGGGGATGCAGCAGGGAATACAGCAGGGAATCCAGCAGGGGATCCAACAAGGAATTCAGCAAGGGGTCCAACAAGGAATCCGGAAGGGCAGAATCGAACAGCTGCGGGAAGCCTTGATCGATTTGCTGACGGTCCGCTTGGGAGCTCCATCACGGACGCTGGTTCAGCGAATCATGGCGATCGACGACCTGGAGATATTGCAGATGTTGAAAACGAAGGCCCTGACAACATCATCGATCCGGTCTTTTGCAGCCGATCTGAAGAAAATCGCCCGATCGACCGAATCGTGAAA
>JBFMBE010000245.1:0-3866 GCA_040755275.1 Thermodesulfobacteriota bacterium
TCATATGGACGGCTTCGAAAAAAGGCCGCAGGCAAGGAGTGCAAATCCCGTCTGTGAGGCGTACTTAAACGTACGCCGCAACGACGAGGGATGCAGCACGACACAGCATCCGGCCTTTTTGCGAAGCCGTCAGAAAATGGGTTTCGTACAGATCGCCCCAATCGATCTGGCCGTGAAGCTCTAGGTCACGCGCCGGTTTCAGAAAGTCGCAGGGACGATTTTGTACGAAAAAGACTACCAGATCGTTTGGGAGAGCGCAATGAGATTGTCCCGCCTTTGCGCCCGGAAAACCAGGAGATGAAGAACATGAAGGATCCGATCCAATCCTATCACTGGGCAACGGCCTATGACCCGCTGGAGATGAAGGGACATCGACTCGACTGGGCGAACCAGCCTTTGGTTTACAAACACGTTGAAGGACTTCCATCGGTGACACTGCCGGATATCCGTGCTGTTACGGGAGCCGAAGGTTCGTTGAACGACAAGCCGAGCCGGGATGTTCGATCGATCACGGAACCCTCCTTGGTGGATCTGGCCCGAATGCTACGTTATGGTTACGGGATCACGGCCAGGCGCTCGTATCCGACGGGCGTTTATGAATACCGAAGTGTTCCCTCCGCCGGAGCCCTGTATCCCTGTGAACTGTATGCAGCGTGTCACGGGATCGATGGTCTGTCGGATGGGTTGTATCACTATGAGGTTTCTTCCGGCAAAATGGTGCGACTGCGCAGCGGTGTGTATACCTTACCGCCCGGGAGTTCGGAATCCTGGACGGCGATTCAGCCGGTAACGACGTTTTATGTGACTGCCATCTTTTATCGCAGTGTCTGGAAATACCGGGACAGAGCCTATCGGTATCATTTACTGGACAGCGGACATCTGGTGGAATCGCTTGTACTGGTCATTCGGGCATTGGGGTATCAACCTGTTGTCAGCTATGACTTCGACGATGAGCCAACAAATGCCCTCCTGGGGGTGGATCCGTCCAGAGAGGCTTGTCTTGCTGTCGTCGCTGTAAAAGGCAGAATTCCCCAAACACCGATAGATCGGCCTTCCCACTTCGACCCCATACCGGAAGCGATCCGAGCCTGTCGGATGTCGGCAAGGGAAGACATTCCGAAATCCATCCGAGTCTTTCATACGGCTTCGAGTCACCGATATCGGTCGGAAAACGAAGGCCGCCTTCAACCCATCTGGGATATATTCGATGATGCAGAGCGAAGCATTCCGATTCGGGCAATGGATGAATCACCCCGGCTCTCCTGGGAGCAATCGGTATGGTTTCGGAGGTCGAGCCGGAACTTCATTCGAAAACCGATTTCGGAACAGTTGCTATCCCATGTGATCCGAAGTTTAGCAACGTTTCCGGAAGACAGCTGCTGGCCGCATCGCTTTGTATTCTGCAGCGTTCTGAGCGCCGCTTGTGAAGGGATACAGAACGGTCAGTACGGGGTCGATCCGGAAAGACTGCGTCTGATACCGATCCAGCAGGGAACCATGACGGAACAGATGGCAGACATTGCGTTACAGCAGCGATGGCTTTCACAGGCTGGGATGCATATCACCTTCGTTTCGTCCCTCCAGGAACTGCATGTGATATGGGGGCCCCGCGGTTACCGCTATGCCATGCTGTCTGCCGGGCGACTGGCGCATCGGGTCTATATGGCAGCGACGGCCGTCGGCTTGGGGTGCTGCGGAATCGGCGCTTTTTTCGATTGGCGCGCTGCGGCATTTCTGCAGTTGCCGCCCCAGTGCGCTCTGTTGTATTTCGTCGGTGTCGGCCCGATTCGGGGACGGGAGTGACGCTACCAGGATCCCGTCAGCCTCCTGAAATACAAGGTCGAAGACTTCGAAGCACGAGAAGCCATCCGGTGATCCTGAGAACTTGAACGGAGCTCTCGGTTCCCTGCTTGATTGAAAAGACGGGAAAGGCTATATGGGCTTCGTGCTCACCCAGAAGTCACTTTTCAGCGATGGAGGGTCATGATCGATCGCCAATTGCTTGGGGAAGACATTCAGCGCAGGAGAGAGATTGTTCGGCGGCTCCTGCAACGCGGCATGGAGCTGTCTGAATCGATTTCCGACGACGGCAGTATACAGCTATTTCGTCAACGGATGGCCCTTCTGGAAACGGCGGCGATGTTCGTCGTGGTCGGAGAGGTGAAATCCGGGAAAAGCAGTTTCATCAACGCCCTGTTTCGGGAATCCATCTGTGAAGTCGCAGCCGATCCTTGCACGGCAAATATCCAGGAGCTCGTTTATGGAACCGAATATCGTACAATAGTCCTGGGGAACCATTGGGAACGCGTTCTTCTGCCGAAGGATGTGCTGCGGGACATCACCATCGTCGATACACCGGGGACCAATTCCATCATTCGGGAACACCAGGCGATCACTGAGCGCTATCTCCCCCAGAGCGACGTGGTGATCTTTGTCTTTCCGGCAAGAAATCCCTACACCCACACTGCCTGGGAGCTGCTGAGCCTGGTGCGAAGGGAATGGCACCGCAAGACGGTCTTCGTGCTGCAGCAGGCCGATCTCGTTACCCAGAGCGAACTTGCCCTCCACCGGGAGCGCGTGGTGCAATACGCTCGGCAGCGGCATGTTCAGGAGCCGATCGTGTTCGCCGTTTCCGCCAAACGAGAGATGGAAGGAGCAGCAGACAGTGGTTTTGCCGAATTTCGGGAGTTCCTCCGAAAAACGGTCGAAAGCGGAGAGGTATGGCGGATCAAATGGCAGGGGGCTCTCGGTGTCGTCCGGCATGAGATGGAACGCATTCGTCAGCGACTGGAAAGCGAGAGGCAGGTGGTTTTGTCCGATCGCGATTTTTTTACGGAGCTCTTGTCCCGGATCGCTTCCCGTCGGGAAAAGGGGGCGGCGTTTCGGGAAATGGTCGTCAAACGTCTGTCCACGGTCTATGATCGTCTCAGTCTTCGGTTGGAACAGGAGATCGTCGAAGCTCTGGAAGTGAGCCATCTGCTGCGTCGAAGCCTTCCATTTTCCCGAGATCGCGGTTTTCGGTCATGGACGAGCGATGTCCAGAAACGGTTTGAAGAGGATCTCCGGCGGGAAATCGAAGCCGAGTCCCTGCGGGTGGCGCAGGAGATCGTCGAAGAGATGGGGGCCATGTTTCAGGATATGATCGATGCGATCGCGCGACGACAGAAATCCGATATCAGGATGTTCGAGCCGTTTCGCTCCGATCGGATGGATGTCTTGGAACGACTTCGCGATCAGCTGGAACATCTGAATACGGCGGATTCCGTGTATGCACACCTGAACGCGGGTTCCGATATCGGTAAGCTTACCCTGGCGGGTGGAGGATTGGCCGTTATGGGAGCCGTGATCCTCGTCTCGACTCATCTGATCGCCTTCGATGTCACCGGCGGGGTTCTGGCGTCCCTAGGCACATTGATGATGGTTCTGACGATGGGATGGAAGCGGGGTGCGATTCTTCGGGAAATCGCCAAAAGGCTTGAGCAGGCGCGGGTGGAATTTCGGGAGCGCCTCGACGGGGAAATCGCCCAGATGCTGAATAGAATCTTTATCGAGGTCGAGCATCGTTTGAAGGAGCCGCTCCATCAAGTGGAAGCAAGCCTTCAACGGATGGCTTCCTGGATCGAAGAGGCCGCAGCGATTGAGAAGGAGGCGGAGGGAGCGGGAAATCGTTAGGGAGCCTCGAGACCCACGCTCATTCATGATGAGCTTGCAAAAGTCAGGAAGTCTCTATCGAGGTGCGGCCTACATTCCACACCCCTTGGCAGGGGCAAAAGGGTAATTTTTACCAATCTTTTTTCTGGACTCTGCTCATAAAACGTGGTAAAAGGGTTGGCCATGAAAGTGCCAACTCTTATTCAAAGCCGCCT
>JBFMBE010000246.1:0-3860 GCA_040755275.1 Thermodesulfobacteriota bacterium
TCCGATCCTACGAGATCGGGCGGCTGAGTTTTTTCGCAGCATCGAAAAAGGTTCCCCAGTCACCCCGCGACTTGACAGAGACTTCCTGACTTTTTGCGAGCGCATCAGATTATAGATCAGGCGAAATCCAAGTCAACTTGAAGCTGCTACCGAAGCCGGTGCCCGGATCAATGGCCGACGATCGAGCAAGCCGTTAGGGGCAACACGATCGAACCCCTGTCCGAATCGCCGAGAAGAAACGGATTTGGGTACCTTTCTACCTCGAGTGGCCCCATACGGCCATGGGTGAGCCTCTTTGAAGCCGCTCGAAGGACGGTCAATCGCAGGATTGCCCTATAGGCAGCGTGTGGGGTTCTTGATTCATCGGCTTCAGAGCTTTCTGTGTGGCATCCATTTTTGCCTGGACAATGCGGACCACTCCACGTAACATTTGTTCCATTCGATATCCGAAAAACATATGCGCTTCATGGAAGATGCGCTCGCAAAAAGTCCATCATATGGACGGCTTCGAAAAAAGGCCGCAGGCAAGGAGTGCAAATCCCGAGGAGTGAGGCGTACTGAAACGTACGCCGCAACGACGAGGGATGCAGCACGACACAGCATCCGGCCTTTTTGCGAAGCCGTCATGGAAGGTTGGCCGTGGCCATCCGCATGCTGGAAGCGGCTGTATTCCATACTTTCCAAATCATTTCTCTGCAACCGGGATTGCTTGATCCAAACACCATGTCGTCATGCTGCCATCACCCGTAATCCTCTCCATCCTAGCCATCGGTATCATCGGTACCTATTTCGCGCTTCGATTTCGATTTTCAAAGATGCCGAAATTGCCCCTCGGCCTTTTTCTGGCCTATTTTCTGGTTCAACTCCTGTTGGCCATCTTTCAACAAACCGGAATTGCGGCCGCATCGTTGCATTGGCTCGAAGTCCTGGGATATTTGTTGTTTGTATGGGCCTGTATCCGACTGGGAGTCTATATCTGTTTCGATGTCGTCCCCTTTTTCAGACGACAAAAGCCGTTTCCTGCAATCACCAAGGACTTTTTCCTCTTTCTGATCTATTTGGTTACGGCTTTTCTGGTGATGCACTGGAAAACGGACATCAACCTGGTCAGCCTCGTGACCACATCGGCTGCATTGACCCTGGTTGCAGGTTTTGCCGCCCAATCGATCTTGAGCAACCTGTTTTCCGGGCTTCTTCTCCAAATCGAAAAACCCTTTGAAATCGGGGACTGGATTCAATGCGGCAACAACCAGGGCCGCGTTGAAGAAATCAATTGGAAATCCACCCAATTGCTGACTCGGGAACATCTCCTCATTCATATCCCGAATGCGGAGGTGTTTTCACACACCTTCATCAATTACTCGAAACCCGATCGATCGCTCATTGCTACCATCGATATCGGCATCGATTATGCCGTGCCTCCCAATCGGGTGCGCAAGGTGGTTCAGGAAGTTGTTCGTGCCCATCCTCTGGTACTTGCGGATCAACCGATCGAAGTCTGGATCACAGGGTATGGCGATTTCGCGGTTCAGTATCAAATACGCTTCTGGCACAGTCGGTTCTCCCTGTCGCCTCAGATCCAATCTGACATTTTGGTTGATCTGTGGTATGCATTCAAACGAAATGAAATTACCATTCCGTTTCCGATTCGCGATGTGCGCTTGGCCCATATCGAGCGGAAACAAGAGCAGCAGCGCTTGGAAAACGAACGGGAAACACTGCTGCATAGACTGGATGCAGTTCCCATCTTAGCTCCGCTTTCCCTCGATGACCGCACGCGTTTGGTTCAGCACCTGAGATTCGACAGGTATGCAGAAGGCGAATATATCGTTCGTCAACATGAACCCGGTACTTCCTTGCACATTCTTCATCAGGGGCGATGTGAGGTGTGCGTCGATACACAGCCCGATCATCCTGTGGCCTATCTGGAGCCGGGAGATTATTTCGGCGAAATCAGCCTGCTGACTGGTGAACCTCGGACGGCATCGGTCAAGGCCTTGAGCGATGTGGTTGTGCTGACCATCGATAAGGAAATGTTTTCTCAGCTGATTCGAAAAAACGAAGATATATTCGAATTGATGGGAAAAGAACTCGCCAAACGTCAGAGTGAACTGGAAAGAGAAAAACGGTTTTCTGCCGATGAATCCCATGTATCGACATCGACCTGGGTCAGTCGGATTCGATCCTTTTTTCGAATGGATCCACAGAAGTGATGGGTGTTAAGCTCGGTTGCCTCGTTTCCACTGTCATCGTTTCCTAAAAGGGGCCATCCGGGTCACTGCCTGAACCACCACATCGACCGCTTCATCCACTTCCTTGATTCGAGTCTTTCTGCCAACGGAGAACCGGATCGTTCCCTTCGCCCATTCTTCTTCAATGCCCATGGCCTCGAGGACATGAGATATTTTGACAGAGTCCGAATGACAGGCTGCACCCGCTGAGGCTGCCACACGAAGACCGATTTCCTCCAGAATTCGGTTGGCCTCAAGCCCACGAAAAGAAAGGCTGACGGTATTGGGAAGTCCATTAGAGCCATCCCCATTCCGTCGAACATCGGTCAGCCTGTTGAAGATTCCCTCTGCCAGACGGTCCGCCGCTGTTTGCATATACTCAATGTTGGCCTTCAGGTCCCGATGCGCGATTTCACAGGCTTTTCCCAAAGCGACGATATAGGGCACATTTTCGGTTCCGGCCCGAAGACCCCGTTCCTGACCCGCACCATGGCAGAACTTCTCGAGCTCGATTCCAGTCCGAATATAAAGAACGCCGATCCCTTTCGGGGCGTAGAGTTTGTGGCCCGCCACTGACAGTAGATCCACTCCAAGTGTTTCGACGTCGACCTCGGTCTTTCCGACCGATTGTGCTGCATCCGTATGAAACACGATGTTTCTCTGCCGGACCATGGCCCCGATTTCGGCAATCGGCTGGATGGTGCCGACCTCGTTGTTGGCATGCATGATGCTAACCAGAATGGTGTCGGAGCGCAGGGCCCGCTCGACATCCTCGGGATTCACCCGCCCCTTGCCATCCACGGGAACGATCGTCGTTTCGAATCCTTCCCGTGCCAGGGATTTGCAGACTTCGAGGACGGCAGGGTGTTCGACGGCGCTTGTCACCAAGTGCCTTCCCCGGTGAGACAAGGCCCGGGCCGCTCCCAGAATCGCATGGTTGTTCGATTCCGTACCGCCACTCGTAAACAAGACATTCGCCGGCTTGCAATGAAGCAGCCGGGCGACCTTTTCCCGTGCATCCTCGATGGCCTGTTTGGGGACGATTCCATACCAGTGGGAACTCGAAGGATTTCCAAACTCGGTTTCCAGAAACGGTCGCATGGCTTCGATCACTTCCGGATCGATGGGGGTGGTTCCGTTGTAATCCAAATAAATGGGTCGGATCGTGGATGTCATCATGCCTCCTTGTTCCATGGTGACTCGCAATGGTAGCGCCACCAGTCGTTATCCGCCATCCCTCCCCGAATGTCGGATTCTCCGAATGCAAGTCCGAGCGATTTCTGAGAATGCTCTCTTTCCTGATGGACTTTCTTCAGAATACCATCTGGAAAGTTCTCATGAAAAGAAGAAATGTTCTCCTTGGGGTGTGAGTATCCTGCCGGGTGGTGCGGCCACAAGTCTCCCTGAACCCTTTCACTCCCCATGGTGTAACCAAAACACCCGATCCGGTGAAACCTTGTAGGAGCGATTCGCGAACTGTCCTTTCGATCAATCGTCAACCATGATGGCCCCGCAAAAAGTCGCCATCCACGGCTTTTCCTTCAATGCCGGGCCTCCAGCAGGAGGGCGGGTGATGTTTTGCGAAGCAGCGGAAACTGTTTGAAGCAGCCGGAGATCGTTGGATCGGAC
>JBFMBE010000247.1:0-3772 GCA_040755275.1 Thermodesulfobacteriota bacterium
AAGACCTCGATACCCGAGCGCTTACCCTGCATTTGCGGCAACGGGGCGCCATGCGGGCCTTCATTTCGACGGAAGATCTGGATCCGGAGCGCTGTGTCGAAAAGGCCCGTTCGACCCCAAGCATGATAGGGCAGAACCTTGTCCAGGTGGTGACCCCCGAGCGGCCTTTTCGGTGGGAAAACGGACAACCCCTTTTCGATGACGCGCCGGAGTCGCTGCTGCGATCCGATGCCTGGCGCTTCCCTGGGAAAAAAGCCGTCATCGCCATGGACTGCGGAGCCAAGTACAACATCCTGCGTTGCCTCGAGGAAGCCGGTTGTGAAATCATCGTCGTGCCCTCCGATACACCAGCCTCCGTCATCCGACAGATGAAGCCGGACGGTATCTTTCTGTCGAACGGACCTGGTGATCCCGAACCGGTTCAGGACACCGTTCAAACGGTTCGCGAGCTTCTCGACTTTCGTCCCATGTTCGGCATCTGCCTCGGCATTCAAATGCTGGGGTTGGCCATGGGCGGCAGAACATCCAAGCTCAAGTTCGGTCATCGGGGGGCCAACCAGCCGGTGAAGAACCTGTTGACCGGTCGGATCGAAATCACGTCTCAGAACCACGGATTCGTGGTCGATATCGACAGCCTCGATCCAACATCCGTCGAAATCACCCATGTGAACCTGAACGACGGTACCCTCGAGGGCTTTCGCCACAGGAGGTTGCCGATCTTCGCCGTGCAGTACCACCCCGAGGCATCGCCCGGACCACACGACGCCCGGTATCTTTTCGATGATTTCGTCCGCTTGATGGACCGATAACCCACAACCGAAACCGATCCCTCATGCCCAAACGAACGGACATCCATTCCATACTGATCATCGGCGCAGGGCCCATCATCATCAGTCAGGCCTGCGAATTCGATTATTCGGGCACCCAGGCCTGCAAAGCCCTCAAAGAAGAAGGCTACCGGGTGATTCTAATCAACAGCAATCCGGCCACCATCATGACCGATCCGCAGATGGCCGATCGTACCTACATCGAGCCCATCACACCCAACATCGTCGCCCGGATCATCGAGAAGGAGCGCCCCGATGCGCTGCTGCCGACCTTGGGCGGCCAGACGGGTTTGAACACGGCCGTCGCAGTCGCTAAAGCCGGTGTGCTGGAGCGCTATGGGGTCGAGTTGATCGGGGCATCGCTTCCTGCCATCCAGAAAGCCGAGGATCGGGATCTCTTCCGCCAGGCCATGCAGCGGATCGGGCTTCGAATTCCAAAGAGCGGAATCGCCACCGATATGGAGCAGAGCCGCGCCATCGCTCGGGAAATCGGCTTTCCGATCATCGTTCGACCCAGCTTCACCCTGGGCGGAACCGGAGGCGGGGTGGCCTACAATCCGGAAGATCTCGAGGCGATCGTCCGGTCCGGTTTGGATGCCAGCCTCATCGGCCAGGTGATGCTGGAGGAATCGGTTCTTGGATGGAAAGAATTCGAGCTCGAAGTGATGCGGGACAACAAGGACAATGTCGTCATCATCTGCTCCATCGAGAATATCGATCCCATGGGGGTGCATACCGGAGACAGCATCACGGTGGCACCTATCCAGACCCTCTCGGACAAGGAATATCAAAAGCTTCGGGATGCATCGATCGCCATCATGCGGGAAATCGGTGTCGATACCGGCGGATCGAACGTGCAGTTTGCAATGAATCCTGAAAATGGGGATCTTGTCGTTGTGGAAATGAACCCTCGGGTATCCCGAAGCTCGGCCCTGGCCTCCAAAGCGACTGGGTATCCGATCGCCAAGATCGCAGCCAAACTGGCCGTTGGATACACCCTCGATGAAATCCCGAACGACATCACCGGCCGCACCATGGCCTCCTTCGAACCGACCATCGACTATTGCGTGGTGAAGATTCCGCGATTTACCTTCGAAAAATTTCCAGAAACTTCCGATTCTCTCACCACGGCCATGAAATCCGTCGGGGAGACCATGTCGATCGGCCGTACGTTCAAAGAAGCCCTGCAGAAGGGGCTACGTTCCCTCGAAACCGGACGACACGGCTTTGGAGCGGATGGAAAGGACGGGGCCCCGACACCGGCCGAAATCCGACAGAAGCTTGCCACACCCAATTCGGCAAGATTGTTCTATATGCACCATGCCTTGAAGCAGGGCATGAACCTATCCGAAATCTATGAGCTGACGAAAATCGATCTCTGGTTTCTGAATCAAATGAGGCAGATCGTCGAGATGGAGAACGAGCTTGCCGCTCAGAAAAGTCCTCTCTCGGAAGACCGGCTCTGGGAAGCCAAGCGAAACGGGTTTTCCGACATCCAGATCGCCCATCTCACCGGAACGAATGCCGAAAATGTGCGAATGCACCGAAAGGCTCTCGGAATCCAACCCGCCTATAAGCTGGTCGACACTTGTGCCGCAGAATTCGAGGCGGCAACCCCCTATTATTATTCGACTTACGAGCGGGAATCCGAGGCTCGGGTGAGCGATCGGCGCAAGGTGATGATCCTGGGCGGAGGTCCCAACCGAATCGGGCAGGGCATCGAATTCGACTACTGCTGTGTGCACTCCTCGATGGCGCTTCGGGAAATGGGCATCGAAAGCATCATGGTCAACAGCAACCCGGAAACGGTGAGCACCGATTACGATACGTCGGACAAGCTCTATTTCGAGCCGCTTACTTTCGAAGATGTGATGCATATCGTGGAAACGGAAAAGCCCGAAGGCGTCATCGTCCAGTTCGGTGGTCAGACCCCGCTCAACCTGTCGGTGGCACTGCACCGGGCAGGGGTTCCCATCCTCGGAACCCAGCCGGAAAGCATCGACATGGCCGAGGACAGAAAGCTGTTTCAGGCCATGCTGAAACGGCTGGGGCTGCAGCAGCCCGCCAACGGGACAGCGGAATCGGTGGAGGAAGCCCTGGCCGTAGCCGAAGTCATCGGCTACCCCGTGGTGGTTCGGCCTTCCTATGTGTTGGGTGGAAGGGCCATGAAAATCGTTTACGAGCGATCCGAACTCGAAGGATTCACGCGGCTTGCCATTGCTGCATCTCCGGGGCATCCGGTGCTGATCGATCATTTTTTGGAAGACGCCATCGAAGTCGATGTCGATGCCATCTCCGACGGCAGCAGAACCGTCATCGGCGGAATCATGGAGCATATCGAAGAAGCCGGAATCCATTCAGGGGATTCCGCCTGCGTGCTTCCGCCCTTCAGCCTGAAACCCGCGATGATCGAGGAAATCACACGAGCCACCAAAGCTATGGCGAAGGAGCTTCGCGTCGTGGGACTCATGAACGTCCAGTATGCCGTTAAGGCCGATCGGCTGTATGTGCTCGAGGTCAACCCCCGGGCTTCCCGAACAGTGCCGTTTGTGAGCAAGGCGACCGGCGTGCCGCTTGCCAAGCTGGCGACGCGGGTCATGATGGGACAATCTCTCGATGAAGTCGGACTCACCACAGAAGTGGTTCCGAAGCACATTTCTGTCAAGGAAGCCGTTCTTCCGTTCAACCGCTTTCCGGATGTGGATACGCTTCTGGGCCCGGAAATGAAGTCCACCGGTGAGGTGATGGGAATCTCCGATGAATTCGGTTTGGCATTCGCCAAGGCCCAGTTCGGATCGGGGCAGCAATTGCCGCTTGTAGGCAACGTGTTCATCAGTGTAAAGGACAGGGACAAGCAGGCAGCGCTGGACCTCGGAAGGCATTTCGAACGAATGGGATTCGGCATCGTGACCACCCACGGCACTGGAGAATGGTTTTCCAGACAT
>JBFMBE010000248.1:0-3720 GCA_040755275.1 Thermodesulfobacteriota bacterium
CGGCTTCGAAAAAAGGCCGCAGGCAAGGAGTGCAAATCCCGAGGAGTGAGGCGTACTGAAACGTACGCCGCAACGACGAGGGATGCAGCACGACACAGCATCCGGCCTTTTTGCGAAGCCGTCATCTATGATTCCGAATGGAGGTGATTGTTGTGGATCCCAACCCAAGCGAACCGCTGATTCAACGACTACGCAGTGTCATCCGGTTCTGTGTTCGATGCCTGGCCGTCATGATGACGATTGTGATTGTGCTGGGTGTTGTGGACGTCGCCTGGGAAATCTATCAGAAGCTCCGATCACCGCCGGTAATGCTGATGACCATCAGCGACATATTGGCCACCTTTGGAGCCTTTATGGCGGTTTTGATCGCTATCGAGATCTTCATCAACATCACCATCTATCTGCGTGACGATAGCATCCACGTAAAGATCGTCATGGCTACTGCCTTGATGGCCATTGCCCGAAAGGTTATCATTCTCGACTTCAAAGTGATTTCTTCGGACTATGTGTATGCGACCGCTGCGTTGGTGTTGGCCATGAGCGTGGGATATTGGCTTGTTGTGCGACACGCCGACACCCGGGCGGTATCCAAAAGCGATGTGGAAACCTGTGTTGAAGATTATCGGGGCAACGAATAGGGAAGTGGATCCGCTACAGACGAGATTTGTGGAACATCTCATCGGCCGATACCATCGCAGGGCTGCAACAGCGGCTCTTCCTACAGCTACACGGATGAGTGGGCCATGGAAGAGAACAGATTTGTGATTCAACCAATATGCGGAACTCTATAAGGTTAATTAGAAGGAGGAGGAGAACGGTATGAACACGGAAAGAGGTTCGTGGAACCCCTACCTGGCAGGTGCCTTGAGCGGGGTAGTGGGCGTATTGTCTGTTTGGATGACCGGTCAATATTTCGGGGCATCCACGTCGTTTGTACGTACTGCAGGCATGATCGAGCGGATCTTCGGTGCGGAGCGGGTCGCGAAGATGAGCTATTTCATCAAATTCGCTCCCCAGATCGATTGGCAATGGGCATTTCTGGTTGGAATATTTCTGGGTTCTCTCATTGCCGCACTCACATCTGGATCCTTCAAGTTTCAGGCAGTACCCGACATGTGGGCCGAGCGTTTCGGCAGAGACAGTGTCGGTCGAAGAGCGATCACGGCCTTCATAGGTGGTATTGTTGCTATGTTCGGGGCTCGACTGGCAGATGGATGCCCCAGCGGACATGGGCTGAGCGGTTCGCTACAGTTGGCTGTCAGCGGATTCATTGCCCTGATCTTCTTTTTTATCGGCGGTATTATTGTTGCCCGTTTCGTGTATGGGGGGCATGAGCGATGAAAATACTCGTATATGGATTGGTGACGGGAATGCTGTTCGGATTTCTGCTGCAGAAAGCTCGTGTAATCCGATATGACAAGCAGATTGGGGCGCTCCGATTTAAGGATATGACGATTGTCAAATTTATGCTCTCCAGTGTCATCGTCGGTATGGTGGGCGTTTATCTGCTTTATGATTTCGGATTGGCCAAGCTTTCCATCAAGGCAACCATTTTGGGTCCCGTCATTTTGGGTGCTCTTCTTTTCGGTTTTGGCTGGGGCCTCATCGGTTACTGCCCGGGCACATCATTGGGCGCCCTCGGTGAAGGTCGTTGGGATGCATTGTGGGGAATTTTTGGCATGATCGTGGGAGCCGCCCTCTTTGCGGAGGCTTTTCCGTTCCTCGACAAAACCGTTTATACGTGGGGCAATCTCGGCCGCATCACGCTTCCCAACGTTCTGGGGGTCAGCCACTGGATCATTATTCCGGTGTTTGTCATCGGTTCGCTGGTGCTGTTTCGGTGGTTGGAGAAAAGGGGGCTATAAACTCGTTGTAACCGTCCAGAGGCGTGGCAGCGTGGATCGGTCATCGTCTTTCAGCGTACCAGTCACAGGTCTTTTTGGATACGCGGTTGAATTCTATGCACATCACCCCAAAACCCGAATGGCTCAGGCGTCGGCTTCCGACCGGTGGCCATTATGAGCGTGTCCGGCGTCTGCTCCGGCAGGGGCATCTACACACTGTCTGTGAAAACGCCTGCTGTCCCAATCAATGGGAATGCTATTCTCAGAATACGGCAACATTTCTGATTTTAGGGCCTGTCTGTACCCGGAACTGTCGGTTCTGCGCCATCCACAAGGGGCGGCCCGAGCCTGTCGATCCCCAGGAGCCTCTTCGGATTGCCGATGCCGCCCGGCAGTTGGGGTTGCGTTATGTCGTCATTACCTCCGTCACACGGGACGATCTGCCTGATGGCGGTGCCTCTCAGTTTGCCCGAACCATCGAAGCCGTTCGGAACGCGCTTCCCGATGCCGGAATCGAGGTCCTCATTCCCGATTTTCAGGGGGATGCATCCGCCCTGGCCGCTGTACTGCAAGCCCGCCCTACCGTTTTGAACCACAACATCGAAACCGTGCCGCGACTTTATCCACTGGTGCGTCCCATGGCCGATTACAGGCGCTCTCTCGAGCTGTTGGCTCGGGTTTCGACCGGACAGCCGACGGGCATCCTCGTCAAAAGCGGCATCATGGTGGGGCTTGGGGAAAGCGATGAGGAAATCGCCTCCACGTTGATGGATTTGAAGCGTCATGGTTGTACGTTGGTGACCATCGGCCAATACCTGCAGCCGTCCACGGCTCACCTACCCGTCCAGCGATACGTTCGACCGGAGCAATTCGAGGCGTATCGGGCAAAAGCCATCGACATGGGCTTTTCAGGAGTCGTGAGCGGTCCCTTTGTCAGAAGCTCCTATCATGCCGGAACCATGGCCACTCCTTTCATCGCTGCAACATCCGAAGAGCGGTTATCACCGCATGGCAACGGCAGGCGGTCGCCAGAAGAACGGGCCGAGGAACGGCTGCCAGGATGTGGTCTCGTGCAGTCAACAATGCCTGCAGGCGATAACCACCCACGCCGGGTCCGATCTGAACGCTCTGAATGACGATGGAACGATAGGATGAATTTTCGAGGTGATGAAGGTATCGGTCCATCGATAGAGGGCGGGGAAGGCCCGTGTGGGTGCAATGGCTTTCTGGAGCCGGGCAGGCGTCCGGACACCGGAAATCAGCGATACTGGTATACACCGTTCCGAAAGGGCCGGGAAACCTATTCGGCAGTCGTGGCAGAATTTCCTTCGGAAAATCGATCGGAGCGATCCGGTGTTCGAGCCCGGGAAGCCGCAGGAGCCATTCGCAGGCCAGATGAATCGGAACCGCCGGGATGATCCAGTCATCCAGAGCGTTTGCTTTCAGGAGAGCTTCCTTCAGATAATCGATGACATTCGAACAGACCACCTGGATCGATGTTCCCTCAAAAGGCCTCAAACGATCGCTGTCCCTATCCACAACCGTCAGGCAGGCATCCGGAACATGCGTTTGAAAATACCGAATCGCCCTTCGACCGAATCGGCCTGCGCCCATCACATGAATATGCATGGAATACCTCCAAGGGATTATCGGTCGCTATTGCTGGAGCTGCGACTTCATCAGGCAGTCCAGCAGATTCATCGGTAGCTGTCAAGGCCCTTGCAGCAACGGTTTGCAAGCTCGTCAGCTATGATGGAGCCGCAAAAAGTCAGGAAGTCTCTGTCGAGTCGCGGGGTGACTGGGGAACCTTTTTCGCTGCTGCGAAAAAACTCAGCCGCCCGATCTCGTAGGATCGGACGGATGGCCAAACTGTGAA
>JBFMBE010000249.1:0-3702 GCA_040755275.1 Thermodesulfobacteriota bacterium
AATCGCAACGGCTTGCTTTTCAATCGATATTTCGATCCAGTACGTCCGTCCGATCCAACGATATCCGGCGGCTTCAAACACGTTTTCGCAGCAAGCTCAAAAGGCTTCCCCAGCCACCCCGCTTATGTCCGGCATTCCCGAAAAGCACGGGAAAAGCGACTTTTTGCGACTCCATCAATAAGGAGAGATTGGGAGATGTTCAGAAAAATGCGTGAGAAGCGCAGCGAAAAAGGATTCACCCTCATCGAGTTGCTGGTGGTCATCATCATCCTGGGGTTGTTGTCGGCTCTGGTGGCCCCGAAATTCTTTGGCAAGGTGGACAAGGCCAAGCAGAAGACGGCCAAGACCCAGATCGAGCTCTTCGGCTCTGCCCTGGACGAGTTCCGGCTCGATGTCGGGCGGTATCCGACCACTCAAGAAGGGCTGAACGCTCTGCGGGAAAAGCCGGGCAATGTCACCAACTGGGAAGGTCCTTATCTGCCGAAGGCCATTCCACTCGATCCCTGGGGATTTCCGTACCAGTACAAGAGCCCGGGAGAGCACGGTGCCTATGATTTGTACAGCTTCGGTGCGGACGGGGCTATCGGCGGTGAGGGAAACGACAAGGACATCGTCAACTGGGAATGAGAGGCTGAGGCTTGCTGCTGCATCTGCCGTTGGTGAATCTGCTGAAGGAGCGCTTTTCCAAAAAGAACCCTCCGGAACTCGCCATGCCTTCGCCGGTTCTCGATCCGGCATCGTTCGGCATTGAAACCATCGAGGAAACGGCTTTTCCGGAAAACCCGCCGCCGTCCAATCCCTTCGGTGTCTCGTACATCAAGCGGTTTCGGTTCGTTCCGATCGGCGAAACCGAGGAAGCCGTGACGGTGGCGATGGCCGATCCCTTCGACTGGATCACCCGGGAAGTTATCGAACGAACCTACGCGAAACGGGTCGAAGTGGTGGCTGCATCCGAAGAAACCGTGTCGCAGTTCATCTACCGGTGGTATGAGGCCGAAGTCGACATGGGGGTGAGCGAAGGGGCCGAAGGGGAGGCGAGCCTCGAAGACCAGCTCTGGGACAATCCGGAGCATCTCAAGGATATGGCCTCGGAGGCCCCGGTCATTCGGCTGGTGAACCACATCATCGCCAAGGCCCTCGAGGTAGGGGCTTCGGACATTCACATCGAACCCCGCAAGACCCATGTTCAGGTGCGCTACCGCATCGATGGCGTTCTGATTGACCAGAACGCCATCGCCCTGAAGCTCAAGGCCGCCATCTCGAGTCGCATCAAGCTCATGTCCAAGATGGACATCGCCGAAATGCGGCTTCCTCAGGACGGACGCATCAAATTCAAGACAGGCCGCGAAGAAATTGACATCCGGGTGTCCTCCCTGCCGACCCACTTCGGTGAGGCCCTCGTGCTGCGGTTGCTGCACAAGGAAAACGTTGAGCTCGACATGGATAACCTCGGTTTTCCGGCGACCATCCGAAGGCGGTTCGAATCGGCCATCGCCATGCCCTACGGCATGATTCTCGTCACCGGACCCACCGGTTCGGGCAAGACCACCACCCTCTATGCAGCCCTGAACACGATCAATTCGCCGGATCGCAAGATCGTCACGGTCGAAGATCCGATCGAATACCAAATGGACGGGATCAACCAGGTCCAGGTCCAGCCCAACATCGGGCTCACCTTCGCTCATTGTTTGAGAACCTTTCTGCGGCAGGACCCCGATGTCATGCTGGTCGGCGAAATCCGGGACCTCGAAACGGCCGAAATCGCCATTCAAGCCGCCCTCACCGGGCATGTCGTCTTCTCCACCCTGCATACGAACGACGCCGCAGGGGCCATCACCCGCCTTCAAGATATGGGGGTGGAGCGCTTTCTCATTGCATCGTCTCTGGTGGCCGTTCTGGCGCAGCGGCTGGTGCGGCGGGTCTGCACCCAGTGCAGGAATCCGGTGACCCTCTCGGTGGAGGAGCGCCGCCATCTGGCCGTGGAGCTCGACATGCCCGTCGATGACATTCATCCCGAATTTTTCCGGGGAACGGGATGTGCCGCATGTGCCGGTTCCGGCTACAGGGGACGGATCGGGATTTACGAGCTTCTGCCCATCGACGAGATCATTCAGCGGGAAATCGTCAAGGGGTCGGATCGCAACGAGATTTTCCGGACGGCTCTCCGAAACGGCATGATTTCCCTTCGGATGGATGGGCTTTCCAAGGTGCGCCAGGGGATTACCACCTATGAGGAAGTGCTGCGGGTGATTCGATGAGTGGACCGTTTCGCTACGAGGCCCTCGATGCCTCCGGTAAGCGGATCGTCGCCAGTGCGGAGGCCCGAAGCCGGGAGGATCTGCTGATTTCCCTCCAGCTCAAGGGAGTGGTGCTGCTGCGTTGGATCGACGAGGAAGGGGCGGATCGATGGCGCCTTCCTTGGAAACGTCGCAGGCGCCTGGCTGCAAAAGACCTTCTGATGCTCACCCGGGAGCTTGCCCACCTCGTTCAGTCCGGGCTTGCCATCGACCGGGCCCTGTTGATTCTCGAGCAGAGCAGCGATACCCAGGCCGTTCAGCAGATGTCCCGATACCTGCGCGAAGCCATACAGACCGGATCGAGCCTCTCGGATGCCATGGCCAGGCAAGAGGGGGATTTCAACGAATTGTACGTCAACATGGTCCGGGTCGGGGAAATGGGCGGGGTGCTGGGGCCGGTGCTGGAGAAGCTTGCAGGATTTCTCGAGCGTACCGAAGAGATCAAACGCTTCATCGTTTCAAGCGCCATCTATCCCGCCATACTGATGAGTATCGGCATCGTCTCGGTCGTGGTCATCATGGGGTTCGTGGTGCCGAAATTCGCAGCCATTTTCACCGACATGAAGCAGAAGATTCCGGCCAGCACCATGGTGCTCATCCAGATCAGCGCGTTCCTGAGGAGTTGGTGGTGGGCTATGGTTCTGGGCATCGCTGCCCTTGCGGCAGGGGTGTGGGCCTGGGCCAGAACGGCATCCGGGAAGGCCTGGATCGACCGCATCGCCATCCGGCTGCCGGGCCTGGGAGCCCTGCTGCTCGATATCCAGGTGAGCCGCTTCGCCCGGACGTTGGGGACCCTCGTTCAGAGCGGCGTTCCTCTGCTCAAGGCCCTTTCCATCGTTCGGAACGTGGTGAGCAACGTGCTGGTGAAACAGGCCTCCGAAACCATCTACCGGGAAGTCAAGGAAGGCAAGCGGGTCAGCCGCCTGATGAAGGAGCAAAACGTGTTTCCGGCCATGGCCGTTCAGATGGTGGCCTTGGGGGAGGAGACAGGCAAGATCGGGGAAATGCTGACCAGTGTCGCCAATGATCTCGACACCCGGATTCAGGTGAAGATCAAATCTTATCTATCCCTGCTCGAACCGATCGCCATTCTGTTGATGGGACTCATCATCGGAGGTGTGGTCATATCGATGTTGACGGCCATCTTCGGGTTGAACGAGATCGAGTTCTGAGCGTGTTGGGATTCACAAAACGGATCCAAGGAAAAGGTGTGGCAATTGTTCATGCCGCGGTCGTACGGGACACCCGCCCTTCTGCTGGAGGCACGGATTTGAAGGGAAGTCGCTTTTCCCGTGCTTTTCGGGAATGCCGGGCATCAGCGGGGTGGCTGGGGAAGCCTTTTGAGCTTGCTGCGAAAACGTGTTTGAAGCCGCCGGATATCGTTGGATCGGACGGACGTACTGGA
>JBFMBE010000250.1:0-3651 GCA_040755275.1 Thermodesulfobacteriota bacterium
CAGGCTGTTGGAAACCAGCAAACCATTCTTTGCATTTTGGCCATCCGCCCGATCCTACGAGCTCGGGCTGCTGAGTTTTTCCGCTGCTGAGCAAAATTCACCCGCCTTCCTGCGGGTCAAATGAGAGAGTCTGACTTTTTGCGAGACCATCATCCCTGACGGCCCCACAAAAAGTCAGGGCGTTTCTGTCGAGTCGCGGGGTGAGTAGGGAACCTTTTTCGCTGCTGCGAAAAAACTCAGCCACCCCGCTTATGCTCGACATTTACAAAAAGCACGGGAAAGGCGACTTTTTGTGAATTCGTCATCCCTGAAACAATCGATTGCGCGTTCCTTGCGTTTGGAAGATGCCATGAAGACCATTGATCAGGCAGCATTGAAGGACCTTCCTATGGAAAAGCGAAAGATCTTGGTAGTGAGCGCCGATCACCAGTTTCGACCCGAACTGGTGACCCATACTGTTCACCTGGCCGAACGATTGGACTGTGAATTGATTGCAGTAAACATTCATCCAACCAAGGTCGATCCCGCGTTTCGAGCTGCGGCACATCTCTCGGGGATGCTCTTGAAATCCCGTACGGAACCGTTGGGCATCGGCTGCACCCAGGTGTTGCGTAGCGGTTCAATAAAGGAAGTCATCGACTCGATTCAGTTGAATTTCCGACGGATCGAAATGATTGTCACAGACATCGAAGCGATTGAAACCCTAAATGGATCGGAGCTATCGATCCCGATCGTCCATGTTCTTCCAAACCCCAGCAAAGGAGAAGAAACCATGAAAAATCGAGTTTTAGAATCCAGAACCCGACACTGGAAGCCGACCATCCTTTACGGTTTGGCCGCTGCGGCTCTATATGGAACCGTATTTATGAATGCCAATACCGTGATGTCCTATTTCACCCGGGGGGGCTGGTATGCAGCGATGCCCATCTCGACCGTGTTCGTGTTTTCCTTCATTCACGGTTCGTTTGCAAGCCATCTGTGGTCACTTCTCGGCATCGAGGCCATGAAAAAAGATGCTCTTCGAAAAACCGAAAAAGCCGTTGCCGAGAAACAGCGTGCTGCAGTCAAGAGGCCCAGGGCCTATGCCCATATCAATCCATTTCACAACATTTGATGGCCATTAGAGGTCTGACGTCGGAAGACAGGAGGTAGATGGCAGACATCCGGAGGGATTGTTGTCGATTTCTACATCGCCATATCTCCGTACGAACGAAGGCAGGAAATTGTAGCCCTCCGCCCGGATGTCCGTCATGACCAGGAATGCAGATCCGGGTTGTAAGCTCGACCGGCAAAACCGGCGATCTTCAAGGAAAGGGTCTTCGCAGGGCAGAATTGCATATCCTGCTGGATCTGCCGGGTTGATTCATCGGGTAGCTGCATTGAATGATACAATAACGTTGCGGGCGTCTTGATTCGTGGATCGCTCATCAAAAGGGGGTTGAAACATGCATGACCTTGTAGCGCAATCAGCCAATTTCATCGACTTGAACGCGTTGTCCATCACCTTTCTCTTTTTCGTCGGATTTATTGGCGGACTCGTCAGTGGATTTATCGGTTCCGGCGGAGCCTTTGTTCTAACACCCGGCATGATGAGCCTCGGCGTTCCGGGAACGGTGTCTGTCGCCAGCAATATGTGTCACAAATTCCCCAAGGCCATGGTTGGGGCTTTCAAACGCTTTAAATACGGTCAGGTCGACTTGAAGTTGGGTATTGTCATGGCCGCTTCGGCGGGAATCGGCGTTCAAGCCGGTATCCAGATCCAACAGTGGATTCTTCGCATGTGGGGGCTGGCTGGATCGAATCTCTATGTCAGTCTGAGTTTCGTCGTGGTGCTGGTGTTCGTCGGCGGCTATGTGTTCAAGGATGTGTTGCATTCGGGCCAAGCTGCCGGTGAAACCGACAAGCCAACGACTCTTGCGCAGAAGCTTCAATCCATTCACTTGCCGCCCATGATTCACTTCAAGACAGCCAACGTTACGATCAGTCTGTGGTTTACCGTTCCCGTCGGCTTCGCCACAGGCATGCTGGCCGCCACCATCGCCGTCGGCGGGTTTATCGGCGTGCCTGGCATGATGTACGTAGTCGGCGTCGGGGGGCTGGTCTCATCGGCAACGGAGCTTGTTATCGCCTTCATCATGGGATTTGCCGGTTCCATCAACTGGGCCATTCACGGAATGATCGATATCCGGCTCGTACTGATCATCCTGGCCGGATCGCTTCTGGGTGTTCAACTTGGGGCCATCGGAACGACCTACGTCAAAGAAAGCTTGATCAAGGTCGTCATGGCCACCATCATGCTGATCGTTGCCGTCAGCCGTGCCCTGGCAGTCCCGCAGTACCTCGTTCAGCTCAATCTGATCAGCCTTCCTCAAAATACCATTGACATTTTGGGCAAAATCAGTTTCATCGTCATGTGTCTTGCGCTGTTGACAGGGGCATTCATCATCCTGGGGGCCATGTGGAAGGCAAAACGAACGGAACAGTTGCTCGATGAAGGTATCGAAACGGCCTGAACATCTCTGGGTCGGTATCAACGGAAAGGCCTCGGGCGACCATGCGTTGAGGCAAGCCATCTCGATCGCCCGATGGCTGCATGCAGGGGTGACGGCCGTAACTGTCGCCCCTCTGTATGAAGGAGATCTCGGTCTCATTGCGGTCGGATCGGTTCGAAACGATCTATACAAAGACATCGAACGATCCCTCTGCCGAGCCCTCGACATCGCCCAAACTCACAGTTTCCCCGTTCACATCGCTGCAGCCGGAGGCGGCAATATCGGATGCCAACTCAATCGAAAAGCCGCTTCTCTTCTGAAACAGAGCTGGATCGTCATCGGCGCAAGCCCAACCCTTTCGATTGCGAAATGGATTGCCGGACCGATGCTCCACGCCGTTGTTCGCGGATCTTCCCGGCCAGTTCTCATCATTCCAGAAGGCACCACCCTGTCTGGAGAAACCGTCTGGATCGATTGCGACGGGACGTCTTTCGAACCCTCGCAATCGATCCATTCTTTTGACGCCTGGTTCGATGATGCGCTGGAGGTTGCCAGTCTCTTCGGACCGACCCGCCTTCTGCTCGCCTACCCGGAGGATGCTGCCGATCGGCTCCCTCCACAATGGGTTCGCTCGACCCTTCAGAATGACCGCATCAATGCTGCAGGCTCCGATTCCCATCCCCTCCTGTCCATTGCAATCGAAGCCGTCAGTTATGGCAAGCGAAACGATCGATGGTCCTCCGTTCTCCAACGGAAACCCGCCTTTGTCGTCGTTTCTCAGCGACTATTCAGCATACGGCGATTTTCGATAGGTACATGGCGTATTGAAAGGATGATCCGCAGCTTGCCGTGCCCTCTTCTCGTTCTTCCGACTCCATCGACGATGGACGCAGACAGGGGTTGAACGAAGCATCCCGGCCGTTAGCGACAGATACGGGCATCCAGAAAACACCTCCGCCCCCTCCTTCGCTTCTCCGGGATCGACGAACCAAAGTGGAATGCACCTTCTCACGATGAACGATACAGGATGATCTCGCAACAAGTCGATTTTCCCGTGCTTTTCGTAAATGTCGGGCATCAGCGGGGTGGCTGGGGAAGCCTTTTGAGACTGCTGCGAAAACGTGTTTGAAGCCGCCGGATATCGTTGGATCGGGCGGAG
>JBFMBE010000251.1:0-3627 GCA_040755275.1 Thermodesulfobacteriota bacterium
TCTGAGCCAGGATCAAACTCTCCAAAATTTCCTTCCTGCCCCCTGAACCAAAAATATCTCCTCGGTCCAGAGAACCTATAACGTCGATCCCCTCACAAGCTGTCACTATCCGATTTTCAAAGATCAAGAAAAACCGTCCAACATCAAAACCTGGACTTTATACGCTTCTGATGTTTCGGTGTCAACCCCTTTTTTCGATGCCTTCGAAAAAATCCGTTTGAACCCACCGTCCCGTCAAAAGACTCGCCCTTTTACGCCGATGCGCCGCAAAGGTCAAGGGAAATTTTAGGCTCAGGATTTCCCCTATATTTTGAGATGGAATTGTGATAGGTACACGCATGAAGCTCATCGAGCGCTCCATTACCCTTATATGAATGTTCTCCCAACACGTCGATGTTTACCAATTATTCGTCGATGCATGACCTTCAGCCTGAATCTTCCACACCCCCGCTGCTTTGGGTAGACAACCTGGTCAAATCCTATCCCATCCGCAAGGGGATCTTCCGGGTTCGACCCGAAATCTTAGTGGCTGTCGACCAGATTTCGTTTCGAATCCAATCCGGCGAAACCCTTGGCATCGTTGGGGAATCCGGTAGCGGAAAGACAACCACGGGCAGAACCGTTCTCTTTCTCGAAAAGCCCACATCCGGTACGGTTCGTTTTGAGGGAAGGGACATCGGCAGGCTCGACAGCCGTTCCCTGAGAAGCCTCCGCAGAAAGATGCAAATGATCTTCCAGGATCCTTTCGAATCCCTGAACAGCCGCATGACTGTCGGCGAAATCATCGAAGAACCATTCATCGTTCATCGGATCGGTTCGTCGAGGGATCGCTACCGATCCGTCCGGGAGTTGCTCGACCGGGTGGGGCTGCCCCATTCGGCCACCGACAAGTACCCTCACGAATTCAGCGGTGGTCAACGTCAGCGGATCGGCATCGCCCGGGCCATCGCCCTTCATCCCAGGCTGATCGTCTGTGACGAGCCGGTTTCTTCCCTGGATGTCTCCATTCAAGGCCAGATTCTCAATCTCTTGATCGACCTGCAGTTGGAGCTCGGCATGGCCTATCTCTTCATTTCCCACAACCTTTCCGTCGTCAAGAATATATCCGATCGCGTGGCCGTCATGTACAGGGGAAGATTTGTCGAAACAGCCCCTGCCGAAACCCTTTACCATAACCCCCTTCACCCTTACACCCAGATGCTGATCGCCGCCATTCCGACCATCGACCTCCAAGAACGGCCGAAGGTCCAACCGGACATCGCCGAAACGACATCCATCCCGCCATCCACTGGATGCCATTTCGCCTCTCGCTGCCCGATCCAACAAGAGATCTGTTTCCGGCAGCGCCCCGAACTGGTTCCCGTTCCTATTTCGGGTGAACCCGAGCACCTCGTCGCCTGTCATTACCATTCCAACCCTTCCGCCTCGTCATGACACTCTTCGATCCAAACGCCACCGGCACCGAATGGTGTGCATCCATTCGTCGCGGCATGTATGCGGCACTGCCCATTTGCATGGGATATCTACCCATTGGGATCGCCTTTGGCGTACTCGCCCAGAAGGCCGGTCTCTCCATGATCCAAATCGGACTGATGTCCCTGATGGTCTTTGCCGGAAGCGCCCAGTTCATCGCCGTTTCCATGATTCAGGATGCGGCAGCCGGCCTGTCCATCGTTGCCACCACCTTCATCGTGAACCTTCGGCATCTGTTGATGAGTTCATCCCTTGCCGCCGTGATGCCTCCTTCGGGCATTGCCGGGCTCAGCCTCTTTGCGTATGGGATAACGGATGAAAGCTTTTTGCTCAACCATCCCCGGTTTGTCGACGGAAACTGGGACATCCGCTCGGCTCTCGCGCTCAACCATACAGCCAATGCCGCATGGGTTCTATCTACACTATTCGGGGGATACGGCGGACGAATGATTCCGGACAAGGCATTCGGGCTGGATTACGCGATGACTGCGATGTTCATCTGTCTACTGATCTATCAGATGCGTGGAAAATGGTATGTAGCAACTGCTTGCATCGCCGGCGTGACGTCGACCCTGATGAGCCTGTGGTTCGAAGGAAACGTCCATGTTCTGGTGGCTTCGGTGCTGGCAGCAACCATGGGATACGTGCTGCAGAGCCGCAGTTGGAGAAAGGCTGCCGCAGAGCCTTCACCCCATCGTCCGACTACGAAGGAAGACCAATGAATACAGAGACGTATCTGTGGATCGTCGTAGGGATGGGGATCGTCACCTATCTTCCCCGTTGGTTGCCGCTGGTGGCGCTGAACCGTACCCCGATGCCGGACTGGCTATGCCGATGGCTCGACCTCATTCCTTCTGCGATTTTGGGAGCGCTCCTGTTTCCGGCCGTTTTCACCGCTGGCACTCCGAGACAATTCATCTTGGTTCATCCGGCAACCTTTGCCGCCATACCGGCCCTATGGACAGCCATCCAGACACGTTCCCTCGGCTGGACGGCAGTCGTCGGAATGGCTGCCTATTGGCTGCTGGAAACCTGGGGACCCGTCTGGATGCACATCCGTTGAACCGGACGATCAACGATTGCCCCACCATCGGGCCACAACCGTGCTGACCAGAAACCATCCGAAGGCTACCAATATGATCGTTGCGCCGGTGGCGGTTTGCGCCCATTCCTGAGCCGATACGATCAACCCTGCAACGGAAGAACTCATCCCGATTCCAATCGCCCACCAGAACATGGCACCTGCAGACCGGGCCAAATTCCGTGCAGAGGCCGCAGGAACAATCAGCATGGCTGTCACCAGAAGAACCCCAACGGCCCACACCGACAGGATGACCACCAGAGACAACAGGGCCGCGAACACATACTGATAGGCGGCGACCTGTACTCGATGCACGGATGCCAGCATCGGATCGAAGCCGATATAGAGCATCCGGTTGTATCCGACGACCTGAAAGCCCACCAGAACCACAAACAGCCCCATCATGTACAGGATATCCTCGTCGGATATGGTCAGAATATCGCCGTAGAGAAACTGCTGCAGGTCACGCGACAAATTGGGATCCCTGCTGACGACGGCAAGCCCGAAAGCCACGACAGCAGCAAAGAACACCCCGATCACGGTATCCGAAGACAGCTTTTTGCTGCGCCTTTGAGTCGCCATGATCCAGATACCGACGATCACTCCGAACAACGGCATGGCAAGATGGGGATGCCAGGAGAAGATAAGCCCGATCGCAACACCGGCAAACGCCGAATGGCTGATGGCATCGGCAAAAAACGCCATCCGGAAATTCACCACCTGAACCCCCATTGCAGCGGTCATCGGGGAAAGCAGCAACAACCCAACCATGGCCTGCTGCATGAAGCGAGCCTCCAAACAGGTAAAGGGAAAGACATGGGCTACGATCGAATATAACCTCGTCAGTTCAATCATCTGAAGTTACGCGGCTCCTTCTGTTGATCGGTCTGCCGTCGTTGAAATTCGGAATCGTGATCGACAAGACGCCAACTGGATATGTCAAGAATGATGGCCCCGTAAAAAGTCGCTTTTCCCGTGCTTTTCGGGAATGCCGGGCATCAGCGGGGTGGCTGGGGAAGCCTTTTGAGCTTGCTGCGAAAACGTGTCTGAAGCCGCCGGATATCGTTGGATCG
>JBFMBE010000252.1:0-3588 GCA_040755275.1 Thermodesulfobacteriota bacterium
CGTCCGTCCGATCCAACGATATCCGGCGGCTTCAAACACGTTTTCGCAGCAGTCTCAAAAGGCTTCCCCAGCCACCCCGCTTACGCCCGGCATTTCCCAAAAGCACGGGAAAAGCGACTTTTTGCGAGCGCATCAAGAAAGATGGCCCCGCAAAAAGTCGCTAACCACCGATTTTCCTTCAAAGCCTGGCCTCCAGCAGGAGGGCGGGTGGTGTTTTGCGAAGCAGCGGAAACTGTTTGAAGCAGCCGGAGATCGTTGGATCGGGCGGACGCAATTTACTATATTTGGATTGAAAAGCAGCATGTTGCATTACAGCAAACCATTCTTTCCATTCTGGCCATCCGCCCGATCCTACGAGCTCGGGCTGCTGAGTTTTTCCGCTGCTGAGCAAAATTCACCCGCCTTCCTGCGGGTCAATCCATAGGTCCTGACTTTTTGCGGGGCCATCATCTGTAAAGGAAACTCATGGCAACCACCTACAAAGCTCCGGCCGTTCAGAAGGCCTTTCAGATTCTTCAAACCATCATCGACTCCGAATCGTCACTCGGTATCAGTGACCTTTCCCGAAAGCTGAATATCAGCAAAAGCACCGTTCACGGCCTGTTGAGTTCCCTGATCGAGGTTGGGGCACTCGAGCGAATCGATTCCGGGAAATCGTACATTCTGGGGCCCGCTCTCGTGGACCTCGCATTTCGGAGCTGGAGTTACCTCTTCACCAGCAAGCGTGTAGCCGTCATCCTCGACGAACTTCGGGATGCCATCGGCCATACCGTCTTTTTGGGTGTATTGAGCCGAACCCGGGCCGTCATCGTTGCGACTGCTGCATCCCGGAACCCGCTGGCCATTTCATCCCCTCCGGGGACCACCATCCCGATGCCTGCAGGTGCTCTCGGAAAACTGTACCTGGCATCCCTCGATCCGGATCAAGCCACAATCATCTTGACAAAAACGGGGCTTACGCCGTACACAGAGCGCTCGATCGTGGCGCTTCCGCTCTATCTGGAAACCTGCGATCGCGTTCGAAGGGAAGGGGTTGCATTCGACGATGGGGAATACATCCCGGGGGTGCGGGCAGTTGCCACCCGTGTCGGATATTTCCGGGGGTTGCTTCTAGCCTTGTGGGTGGTCGGTTTTTCGAAGGATTTGGAACAATATGAGTCAAGGGCGCTGTTGGACGCTTTGCGCTCCTGCGCCGAACGCATCCGGGAAGAACTGGAGCGCTCGGTGGGCTGATCGATCCAAGTCTATGGGATTGGGGAGGGCATGACGGAAATCGTATTGGGGCTTGGCCTGATCGCAGGCATTTACATGGCCTGGAACATCGGGGCAAACGACATCGCCAACGGCATGGCATCTCCCGTGGCAGCCAAGGCACTAACGCTTCGGCAGGCCGTGCTGTTGGGTGGAATTCTGGATTTCATCGGAGCCACTTTCATCGGTTCCCATGTAACATCCACCATCAGCAAGGACATCGTTCGGACCGATCTGATCGCCGACCCTCACACCGTGGCCATCGGTCTTCTGGCGGCTTTGTTTGCTGCCGCCTTCTGGGTGTTCATGGCCACGTGGAAGCAATTGCCCGTTTCAACGACCCATTCGATCGTCGGTGCGGTCGTCGGTTTCGGTTTTGCCGCAGGAGGCTTGAAAGCTGTTCAATGGGGGAAGATCGTTCCCATCGTGGCGTCCTGGATCGTTTCGCCTGTCTTTGCAGGTCTTCTGACGTATGGGATTTTTATTCTGATCCGGAGCCGAATCCTCAGTCGGAAGGAAAGTTTTCTCAAAGCCCTGAGATGGACGCCTTTTTTTGCCGGAATCACCTTTCTGGTGGTCTTTCTGTCGCTGTTGACCAAAACCCCTCTGGGCCAGCGCCTTCATATCGGAACGTGGGAAGGAATCGTTGGATCCCTGGTGGTGTCCATCCTCCTCGGGTTTGCAGCAAAAAGGTGGATGAAGAAGTTCGAAACCGAAACCGAAGAAGAGGGAATCGAACACATCTTTCGCAGACTTCAGGTGTTTACGGCCTGTTATGTTTCCCTCGCTCACGGGGCCAACGATGTGGCGAATGCCATCGGTCCACTGGCCGGCATTTATTTCATCTATCAATACCACACCATTGCAACGACAGCGGAAGTGCCCTGGTTCCTACTGGCAGGCGGCGGCATTTTCATCGCATTGGGGGTTTTCACCTGGGGATACCGGGTCATCGAAACCATCGGACATAAAATTACGGTGTTGAACAACACCCGGGGCTTTGCGGTCGATTTCGGTACAGCGACATCGGTGCTGATCGCTTCCAAACTGGGGTTGCCGGTTTCGACAACCCATGCCGCGGTTGGTTCGGTGATCGGTGTCGGGCTGAGCGGCGGGCTTGGGGCTGTTGACTTTCGGGTCGTCTGGCAAATCACCATTTACTGGGTTGTTTCTCTACCGCTGTCTGCGATTCCGACCATCGTTTTGTATTATCTTTTCAAGTGGCTTTTGCCTGCCTGAAGGAGTTCCTATGCGTACGGCACTCATGTCTCTGTTCCGCAAATCCCCTTTTGAAGGATTGATCAAGCATGCCAAACTGATCGGCGATTGCAATCCTGTCTTCAGGCATGCCGTTCTGGCCTATCTGGATGGCCAGCCGGAAGAGTTCGAGGTCTATCACAATCAGGTGACGATGATCGAGCACTGGGGAGACGAGATCAAGCGCAACATCCGAGGGCATTTGCCAAGAAACATCCTGCTTCCGGTCGATAAGTTCCAGATTCTGTGGTATTTACGAGAGCAGGACAAAATGCTTGACAGCGTGCAGAACGCCCTTCATTGGCTTTCCTATCGACAGACGGATGTGCCGGACGAATATGTGGACGATCTGCTGCTGATGGTGGAGAAGGTGGGGGATGTGCTTACATCCATGCACCCGATGGTTGTTGCTGCAGACATTTATTTCAACAGCTACTCCGAAAAACATCGCACGGATGTCAAACAGGCCATCCGCCGTATCCGGGAATTCGAGTCACAGTCCGACATGGTCGAGAGAAAACTCAAATCGGATTTTCTTTCCCATCCCTTCGAAAATCCGACATCCGCTTTTCACCTGACCAAATTGGTGCAGTACATGGGCAGCATATCGGACCATGCCGAAAACGCGGCGGACATGATGCGGGCGATGATCGCCAAATAGCCAAAGGATGAGCCATCCGAGTTATTCCGCTTTCAGAAAAACGATGAAGATGTTGCGTTGTCCGCTGGAGGAGGGGTGGTAAGGAAGGCGGTAGGGGATACAATCCATGCCGGACACCTTGCCACAGATGGATTCTTCCAAGAGATGAATGGTTGCATCTTCGACGACGCCCGTCATAGCGATGAGACGGCCTCCCGGTTTCACGAGGGGCAATGCCTCCGGCATCCACCGGTCCAAGGCAGCAAAGGCCCTCGAAATGATCCCATCGTATGCGTGCCGATACCCATCCTGTTGCAGTAGATCCTCCAATTTCGCTTCGATGCAGATCACATTCCCCAACCCGAGTCTTCGAAGAACCGTCCGCTGAAAATTCACCCGCTTTCGGGAGGCATCCAGCAGTGTCATCCGTAGGTCCGGCC
>JBFMBE010000253.1:0-3581 GCA_040755275.1 Thermodesulfobacteriota bacterium
GGAAATGCGTATAAGGGGGATTGGGAGGAATGATAGAGCGAAAGAATGTTTCGAAGCCAGGAGGCGTCGATACCGAGCAATAGAATGCCGTCCATGAAGCCGTTCGTGAAATGGGGGACAGCCATTCGAAACAGAACGTGGGACAGCGGGTGGGTATCTGCACTCAGGGACAGAGGATAATAGGTTTCGACGATATCCCCAAAATACACCTGATCGGAGGCATAGGAACGGATCATATCGAACATTGTGATGGGATTCGGTTTGATATCGGCCAGTTGGGCGGCAGGGACTCGGATCATTCGCTCGCTGCGATCTATCTTCAGAAGGAAATGGCGCTGATTGGCATCGACGCCGATATAGGCAACTTCACGATAACCGTCCTGTCCCAACCGGTGCTGCAATTGAATCCATTTTTCCAGCTGTTCGATCGAGACAGATTCCTTGGATAGCGCAAGGAGATTCCTTCTTGCCTGGTCCAGAACCCTTTCAATTTCGCTTGCTTGTGCAAGACCAAGAATATGGGAAGTCCGTTGAAGGGATAAATTCAAGAATTTCGATGAGAAATAATTGGAAATCCATCCAACCGTTAAAATACACAAAATCACCGGAAGGAGAACGACCCAGAAAAGTTTTTGGCGCAATCCAAGTCCCGCAAGACGATGCAGCATTGAAGCAGATTCGTTTGATTCGAAAAAAAATCGCATAATTATCCCAGCCATTCCTATTTGAAATCGCTATTCACATCATCCTGTCGGCTTTTTCATATTCAAAATTACGCATTAAATCAAGCAAATTCTACCCCTCATTTTTCGAGCAAAAGTATGTGCAACACATTCAAGCCATGCCGGATGGTTGATGCGCGATCGTATCCAAAACCCTCTGAAACGTTGAAATTCAAATATGATCGGTTTGTTGTGTTTGTTCAAGTCGGATGGAACTCGTGGATCGCGCATGGCATTGGGATTGCTAGAATGTACGTGCCAGAGTGGGCTGTTTCATTTCCCGACCCGAATTGGGTGGATTTCTACGTTGAATACTTTTTCAAAAGGAGGTGTGTATGAAGGTTCTTGTTGCACTCGACAAATCGGAGTATTCGCAAAAGGCTTTCTCGAAGGCTCTTGAGATGGCTGCCCGGGAACAGTGCCAGATCACCGTGATCAGTGTCTATCCGGATTTGTTCGAAATGGATGGGGGGGCCCATCGGGTGAAAGAAGCCTTGAAATCCGCAGCTGCGGTTGTGGTGGATGCGGCGGAAGAGCGGGCAAGGCAGTACGGTGTTTCTATTCAAAAGGTGGTTGTCGGAGCGGTTTCGGCTGCAGATGCGATTATCACCCATGCCGTAGAAAATGGATGTGATCTGATCGTGATGGGTCATAAGAGTCGATCGGGTCTTGAACATCTGCTTCTTGGAAGTGTTGCTGCCAAAGTGGTTGCCTATGCACCGTGTTCGGTTCTCGTGGTTCGATGATCAGAATAGAAAGGAGATTGGAAGATGAGATCATTCTGGAATAGCTGGGGAAGACGTTTGAACGGAATTTGGCTAAGCATATGGACCGGAATGTTGATGATGCCTGTGATGGCAATGGCTGCGGGTGGTGAGAAAGTCGAGAAAATGGTCATTGTGGCCGATACGAGGGGCCTTCCTCCCTGGGAAGCCTGGTGGGCAAACTTATATAATGAAAGCCATGTATATTTCACCATCGTCACAATCATCATCATTCCTGTGGTTGGAGTCATTTTCGGAACTATTGCAGATCTCTTCATGGGGATGATCGGAATCGATCTGAAATCTCGAGATCTTGCAGAACATTGATGGCATCATCACATCAGAGCGTATAGGAGGAACAACTATGGATTGGATGTATGTATTCATGCCGATAGCTGGTGTTTATATCTTCTGGCCTGGGTTGATCATATTGGGAATCGGTGTAGGGGTCATCGGTGGGTTTTTCGGAATGGGTGGGGCATGGATGGTGACACCCGGGTTGAATATTTTGGGCTTTCCAATGGCCTTTGCCATTGGAACCGACATTGCGCATATGGCCGGTAAGTCACTGATATCGACGATGCGGCATGGAAAATTCGGCAACGTCGACTACAAGCTCGGTTTGATCATGCTGGTCGGCACCGTTGTAGGTTTTGAAGTTGGCGCCCAAATGGTCATGTGGCTGGAGCGGCTTGGGAACGTCGAGAAGGTGGTTCGTTGGATTTATCTCGCCCTATTGATTTTAATCGCCTGGATGGTGTTTCACGATGTTGCCAAAAGAAAGCAAAAGGAGCGGGATGCAGCGAAACAGGGGAAGCAAGTCGATGCGCTCGCTACCGGAATCGAGTGGCACAAAACCCTTCATAAAATCAAGATCCCGCCTATGGTACATCTGCGTGTCGCCGGGATATATTGTTCCGCATGGTTACCTATTCTAGTCAGTTTTCTCACAGGCTGGCTTGCCGGAATTCTAGGTATCGGCGGTGGTCTCATCCGTATGCCTGCATTGATCTATTTCATTGGCTGTCCCACCCATGTCGCGGTTGGAACGGACTTGTTCGAGGTTATGATTTCCGGACTTTACGGAGCTGCTACCTATACGTACAAGGGGCGGACGGAGCTGGTTGCAGCCGTTATCATGTTGATCGGTGCTGCGATCGGTGCACAGATCGGCTCCGTTGCAACGAAATACATCAAGGGGTACGGCATTCGAGTCGCATTTGGCATTGCAGTCATTGCCTGCGCTGTATCGATTCTGTTGAAACTGCTTGCCAAATTCTATCCGGCTTATGGCGTTCTGCTGGATAACAGTGCTACGGTCGTTATTTTGGGAACGGTCAGCCTGCTGTCCCTCTATATTATCGTCGCATTCGTGCAGGGAGCACGGAAGGAAATCCAAGCGAAAAAAGCTCGGGCCTAGAACATGTGCAACCGTGAAACATCAAGGATGGAGGATTCAAATGATCCGGAGACATATGATTGTTTTGGTCATGATGGGTTTTCTGACGACCCTGACGGGTTGTGGAGAATTGGGGAAGGTGGATCAAGGAAGGGTTGTCGCCTATGATAAGGAAAAAGGACTCGTTACCCTCATTCGGGATGCGAAACACGAAGTTCAAAATCCCGATTATAGTCATCTACCGCCCGTAACCTATGAGATTCCCAAAGACCCCAATGAAATGGGGCCTGAGCCGAAGGCCGGGCAGCGGATGAAGCTCGATGTGAAACGGAAACAGATCGTCATCTATGATTCGGCATCGAAGAATTTTAAGACCATCGATATCCAGCCGATCGATGAACAAGAAAATATCGGAAAGAACCACCCGTTGGTGACCGATCCCGAGACGGGAAAACCCAAAAAATTCCCCATAGTGGATCGGAACAAGAAGCAAATCACGATTTACAGTTCACGGCAGAAAATCCTGGAAACGTTTACGGTACCGGATGAATATTTCAGCCTGCCTGATTCGACCTGGGATGCAGGTGACGAGGTGAGGATCTATTACAAAGAGGAAGGGAAGGCCCTCCGGTTGATGAATATCTCCAAGACCGATATCTACAAGAAATAGACGATCCTTACATCAGGTCGTTTTTC
>JBFMBE010000254.1:0-3523 GCA_040755275.1 Thermodesulfobacteriota bacterium
CTCGCAAAAAGTCGCTTTTCCCGTGCTTTTGGGAAATGCCGGGCATAAGCGGGGTGGCTGGGGAAGCCTTTTGAGACTGCTGCGAAAACGTGTTTGAAGCCGCCGGATATCGTTGGATCGGACGGACACGCTTGAACGAATGGACATTGAAAAGCAAGCCATTGCAATTCCACGAGCCTGTATTCACAGTTTGGCCATCCGTCCGATCCTACGAGATCGGGCGGCTGAGTTTTTTCGCAGCATCGAAAAAGGTTCCCCAGTCACCCCGCGACTCGACAGAGACTTCCTGACTTTTTGCGACCCCATCAAAGCTGATGGCCTCGCAAAAAGTCGGGCAGTCTCGTAATCGTCGCATGGCAGGGCATACGCCTTTTTCGCTGCAGCGGATAAACTCAGCCGCCCGAGCTCGTAAGGGCCAGGCGTTAGGTCAGTCATTCGATACAGGCCAGTAAGCTACAACGGTTTGATTTTCAAACATTCGTTTGTTGTTGAACGCCGCCCGGCCCAACGATCTCCGGCGGCTTCAAACAAGTATCCGCTGCAGCATCAAAAGGCATATGCCCCGCCATGCTCAGGCCCGGCAATCGACAAAATTGGAGTAGATGCGACTTTTTGCGACTCCATCTTGTATGACCATCGGGTTTTTGCGAGTCCATCAAAGCTGACGGCTTCGCAAAAAGTCAGGCCATCTGGATTGACCCGCAGGAAGGCGGGTGAATTTTGCTCAGCAGCGGAAAAACTTAGCAGCCCGAGCTCGTAGGATCGGGCGGATGGCCAGAATGGAAAGAATGGTTTGCTGTAATGCAACATGCTGTTATTCAATCCAAATTCGGTGAATTGCGTCCGCCCGATCCAACGATCTCCGGCTGCTTCAAACAGTTTCCGCTGCTTCGCAAAACATCACCCGCCCTCCTGCTGGAGGCACGGCTTTGAAGGAAAATCGGTGGTTAGCGACTTTTTGCCACTCCATCAGTTATTGGATCGTTCTGATTTCCTCCGGTGTGATCTCAAATTCTGTACCCAATTCTGTGCTGCTGTCTGCGCCGACCCATACCTGAAAGCGGCCCGGTTCTAGGATTTCATCCCCGTTGTCATCCAGGTAAGAAAGCTCTTGTGGACCGAGTTTGAACGGAATGGTTTTCGTTTCGCCCGCATCCAGAAAGAGCCGCTCGAATCCTTTCAATTCCCGAACGGGACGTGAGACACCGGCAACCATATCCCGAACGTAACATTGTGCGACCGTCGTTCCTGCACGCTTTCCGGTGTTTCTCACCTTGACAGTGACGTAAATTTCCAGCTGCTGTGAAGACCGGGATAGTTGCAGGTCGGTATATTCGAAGGTTGTGTACGACAGGCCGAAGCCGAAAGGGAAAAGTGGGGAATCGAGCGAGTCGATATAACGGGAATGACGGCGGCTGTAAGGAGGCATCGGCCTGCCTGTGGGGCGATGGTTGTAGTAGAGCGGGATTTGGCCTGTGGATCGGGGGAATGTGATCGGCAATCGGCCGGATGGATTCACGTCCCCGAAAAGAACGTCAGCCACACCCAGCCCTCCCGTGGTGCCTGGATGCCAGGCAAATAGAACCGCGTCAGCCCAATCCACAACACGGCTGAGATTCAAGGGGCGGCCTCCGAACACAACCGCCACGATGGGAATTTCCATGCGGCGGGCCGCCTCCAGCAGAGCCTCCTGGCCGGGGGGCAGATCGATGGTGGTCGTGCAGTGATCTTCGCCTGAACGGCCTGCCGATTCTCCCAGAGCGAGGATCATCACATCGCTCGAACGCGCCTGTTTGACGGTTTCATCCCATAAGTCCTCATGAAGAAGCTGGCTTCCATCTTCCAACCTTCCAGCAATGGCTTCTTTGAGCGTCGTTACCTCCTGCGCCTGCCCGTCGGGAGCCCAGCAGCCAATCATTGCCTGGCGCTGATCCGCAAGAGGTCCACCCAGGCAGATGGTCAAGTTGTCGGATCGTAACGGCAGAACACCGTTATTCTTCAGGAGGACCATACTTTGGGCGGCCAATCGGCGCATGGTGGTGAGGGATTCGGGCAACAGGTGAACGGCATGAGAAGCGTTCGGATCGGCGTAAGGGTTTTCAAAGAGGCCGAGGCCGAACTTGATGCGTAGAACTCGAGCCACGGCATCGTTCAGTCGGGCTTCGGAAACCTTGCCAGCCCGGACAAGGTCGGGCAAGTGATTCAGGTAAACCATCATGCACATGTCCATGTCCACACCGGCGTTGCAGGCCAGCTCGGCAGCGTGAGCGCCGTCTGTGGCGATGCCATGATTGACCAATTCAGCAACTGCACCCCAGTCGGAAACGACAAACCCGCCAAATCCCCATTTCTTCTTCAACACTTCCTCGAGAAGATAGCGATGGGCGGAAAGGGGGATGCCGCCGATATCGTGAAAGGCGCTCATGACGGTGCTACAACCGGATCGTATCGCAGCCTTGAAGGGAGGCAGGTAGATGTTGTGCAGCGTGTGGCGTGTGATTTCGGTGGTGTTGTAATCGCGTCCACCTTCTGCTGCACCGTAGCCGACAAAATGCTTGGCACAGGCGACGATTCGATCGGAAGGGAACTTCTGAGGGATGACGTCCGGATCGTTGCCCTGAAATCCTTTGACGGCCGCAGCAGCCAGCTTTCCCGCCAAAAATGGGTCTTCCCCGAATCCCTCGGCCACACGCCCCCAGCGTGGGTCTCGGGCGATATCGAGCATGGGCGAGAATCCCCAATGGATACCGTCTGCACGCGCTTCTTGGGCGGCGATCGTATTGGCGGCACGAACCAGCTCGGGCGACCAGGTTGCAGCCATCCCCAAAGGAATGGGGGCGACCGTGCGATAGCCATGAATCACATCTCTTCCGAAGATCAGCGGAATACCCAACCGCGATTCCGTCACCGCAATTTTCTGGATTTCGTTGACAAGCCCGGCAAAGACCCTTTCTTGAGGGTTGTTGCCTGCAGTGGAGCTGTTGGCCATCAGTCCAGAGCCGATCTGTCCGCGGCGCACCATGTCAACATGTTCAGGACCGAGGTTGAACCATTGATTCAGTTGTCCGGCTTTTTCCTCGAGCGTCATGCGGTCCAGCAAATCCGCGATGCGCGCTTCAACGGGGGATTCCGGGTTTTTATAGGTGGGCAGGGTCATGGGGAAATGCTCCTTGTTTCAAGGGAATAGGGAAGAAGAAAAAGGCGGAAAAATGCTTTTGAAATATTGCCTTTTCAATGCCAGACGGTGTGTGGCTTGTCAATACATGATGGAGTCGCAAAACACCACCCGCCCTCCTGCTGGAGGCCCGGCTTTGAAGGAAAATCGATGGTTAGCGACTTTTTGCGAGCGCATCACAAGTGACGGTCCCGCAAAAAGTCGCTTTTCCCGTGCTTTTTGTAAATGTCGGGCATAAGCGGGGTGGCTGGGGAAGCCTTTTGAGACTGCTGCGAAAACGTGTTTGAAGCCGCCGGATATCGTTGGATCGGACGGACGCGCTTGAACGAATGGACATTGAAAAGCAAG
>JBFMBE010000255.1:0-3493 GCA_040755275.1 Thermodesulfobacteriota bacterium
CGGATGGCCAAACAATAAACAGAGGCTCGTTGAATCGCAACGGCTTGCTTTTCAATGGTAATTCCGATCAAGCACGTCCGTCCGATCCAACGATATCCGGCGGTTTCAGACACGTTTTCGCAGCAGTCTCGAAAGGCTTCCCCAGCCACCCCGCTCATGCCCGGTATTCTCGAAAAGCACGGGAAAAGCGACTTTTTGCGAGGCCATCATATGTTAAGCCGCAAACGACAAGATATCTGTTTCAGTTACCCGAGCTGTCGCGTTTCAGCTTCTTGAGCATGCGGTTCTTGTATAGGTTTCGTTTGAGTGCACTGATGCGGTCAATGAATAGGATGCCTTCGAGATGATCGATTTCATGTTGTAGCACGATGGCCGGGAGGCCTTCCAGTTCGAACCGAAGGGGGTTGCCATTACGGTCCACCCCTTCGACGAGAATCCGCTCAAAGCGCTTGACGTCGGATCGATAGTCGGGAACGCTCAGGCAACCCTCATCGCTCGAGATAATTTCTCCTTCTGCTTGGACAATGTTGGGATTGATCAAAGCGGATAAACGGTTGGGTGTATCCTTTTCCCGGATGTCGTAAATGAAGAGGCGGAGGTCGATGCCGACCTGGGGAGCGGCCAGCCCGAGCCCCTTGGCCTGATACATGGTTTTGGCCATTGCTTCGATGAGCTGCTGCATTTTCCCGTCGATATTGACGACCGGCTGGGCCTTTCTCTTTAGGACGGGGCTAGGAAACGTATAAATTTTCAAGTCTTCAATGGGATGATCGTTCATGGTGACCTGCTCGAAAAAAAGAAAGATGGATCACAAAAATGCAAAAGAAAACAGGATGAATCCATTCGATGCTCAAGGCGATGTCACCACTCCGGGAGATGGTAACAGGCCGGAAACATAGCGGCTATCGCCAACAGCTTTTATCTCTATGATTGGGCATGAATCTCTCGAGAAACATGGACAATGTTGATTCCGGTCACTATGGCCGATCCAATGCCGATCAGAATGACAGGAAACATCTGAACCGCATGATTGACCAGCGTGAATCCGGCTGCCTCCTGCTGCCCGATGCCAAAAAGGCTCAGTGCGAATACACCGCCTGCCTCCCAGATTCCCCAGAATCCGGGAACCGAAGGGATCGCTATGACAAAACAAATGATGGTCATCATGACAGCGGTTTCCCGCAGCCCCAGATGGATGCCAGGGGAACCCATGACCATCGCATGATAAGATAACCATGCAATGGCCCAAACCAAGATGGAAAGCAGCAAACATTGCCCCAATTTTTTCGGCGATTGGATCATGCGGAATCCCAATGCCGCCTTTTCGATGAGAAGGACCATCGGTTTGGTGAAAAATCGTTGGATCGGTCCTTCCATCGATTTGGGAAACCATCCGGATACCGAACGAAGGAATCGGATCAGTCCATTGCGGGTCGTATCGTATCCAACCAATGCAATGCCTGCGGTGAGCAGCAGGCAGAGCTCAGCAGTTCCTTTGCCAAGTTGGACCAACATCTGCCGGTTCAGGACGATTCCCCCGACATCTAAATGAAATGCGGGATCGATGTTGGCGCTGGTCATCGTCCAGGCGAAGAGTGCGATCAGGATGAGGGCATCGAAGGCCCGTTCGGTTGCGACCGTGGCAAGCCCTGTAGCGAAGGGAACGGCGGCTCGCTTGCTCAGAATGGCGGGGCGGGCGATTTCTCCGATTCGGCCTGGCAGGATGCAGTTCATCATGAAACCGATCATCAGCGTATGAAATGCCGTCCAGAAGGGTACCCTGGCGCTGTCTGCCAAAATAAGCCGCCATCGCCAGACCCGAACGACGAAATTGAGGATGACCAAGGCAGTCGCTAGAACGGTCCACCAGGGGTGGACCGATACGATATAGGTTCCCAGGGCAGCAAGCGGAACGTTCCGGAAGGCGAGATAGAGTGCGGCTGCGGAACAGGCAGTTCCGACGATCAGCGAAAGCAACAGTTTATTGCGATGCATCCGGCGATGCCCATGGAATCAGGATGTTCCTGGCGACCTGAATATCCTTTCGAATCTGGTCGGTCAACTCGTTCAAGGAGGCGAACTTGCGCTCGTCTCGGATGCGTTCGACGATATTGACCCGGATGTTCTTGCCGTAGATATCGTTGTGGAAATCCAGAATATGAATTTCGATCGTGAACAAGTTGTCGTCGAACGTCGGGCTGTAACCGATGTTGGCCACCCCCCAGAAGACCTTGTCGAGGCATTCCACCGTAACGGCATAGACACCTGTCTTCGGGCAAACCTCATCGTGAAGGGTGATGTTGGCTGTAGGAAACCCGAGCAGCCTGGCGCCCCGATTTCTGCCGCTGACCACCGTTCCACTGATCTGATAATGTCTTCCGAGCATTTTTCGGGCGGCGTCCATTTCCCCGGCCAAAATGTATTCCCGTATTCTTGTACTGCTGATCCGTTCTTCGCCGCTATAGAGAATCCAATCCGAAAGGATGACTTCAAAACCGTACTGTGTTGCCAAAGATTTCAAGAGGTCGATATTGCCGGAGCGGTTTTTCCCGAAGGTGTAGTCTTTACCGGTAACGATGGCCTTCATTCCGATGGTTTCCAGAAGGATATTCCTGACAAAGAACTCGGCCGGAAGAGAGGCAAAATCGCGGGTGAAGGGAATGCAGACCAGCTCGGCGATACCCGATCGGGCGATTAATTCAATTTTTTGCTCGAAACGGGTCAGCAGCGGTGGGTCACCGTTGCCCTTGAGCACCCGGATCGGATGGGGTTCGAAGGTGATGGCCAGCGATGTGCCGCCGATGGCGTCCGCCTTTTCGACAACTTCGTGAAACAAGGCCTGATGCCCCAAATGAACGCCGTCGAAATTACCGATGGTGACGACGGCGTTCGGAAAGGGCTTGGTGATTTTGGTCAGATCGTTATGAACACGCATGAATGGGTACCGATATCGTATCAAAACAATGAAAACAAGTGAAGCTCCCTAGACCCTCACCCAGGCGAACGTCAGGGAGCAAAAAAGTGTTTTTCAGTAGGACCGCTTTCCTCTAGCAAAAGCAGCATGTATAGGATTCCAGTTTCAAGACATCCCTTCAAAGTGCTTGACAAGCTCCGAAAAGCTATGTATTTAGTCCATGATTGATTCGAAATCAATCTTTCTTTTTGCCGAAGTGGCGGAACTGGTAGACGCGCTAGGTTCAGGGTCTAGTCGGAGTGCTCCGGTGGGAGTTCGAGCCTCCCCTTCGGCACCAGAAAACAAGAAGCGGCGGTCGTGCCCCGGCATGACCGCCGCTTTTCATTTTCGAAATCCGGTATGCCCCGTAGCTGCGACCGGGCGGTCGCAGCTACGGGGCATCCTCCAAAACAAGACTTGCCGCCTTTACAACCCCTCCTAAGGTTCCAGTCGAACCACCGTCACCGGCACACGGCTTCTGCGCAGCACGCGCATGGCTGTCGAGCCCATCATTGCACCGGCCAGAATGCCATGACCGTG
>JBFMBE010000256.1:0-3447 GCA_040755275.1 Thermodesulfobacteriota bacterium
CAACGGCTTGCTTTTCAATGTCCATTCGTTCAAGCGCGTCCGTCCGATCCAACGATATCCGGCGGCTTCAAACACGTTTTCGCAGCAAGCTCAAAAGGCTTCCCCAGCCACCCCGCTGATGCCCGGCGTTCCCAAAAAGCACGGGAAAAGCGACTTTTTGCGGGGCCATCATCGATGATGAAGTCGCAAAAAGTCAGGCCCTCTTCCGATTCGGTCAGATGTGCCATGGCCCTTTTGTAGGGGCGATTCATGAATCGCCCCTACATGAATCGCCCGTATGGGATTTTCCCGGTCCAATTCAAATTTCTGGGGATTGTTCATGATGTATTCCCGGATGTTGTCGAACGATTCCTCGTCGCGGATGATGTGTTCGTGATCATTGCGTTGCCAGACCGAACCGCCCGGTATGTTGCGCATTTCATTGATGCGTTTGGGCGACTTCATCATGGATGATGGAACCGTAACAAGACCGGATGCCATATCGTTCCGCATCCCTCGCAGTTACGGCACACGTCTCATGCAGCAGGGCTACCCCCGCCGGGGGCTCATTGCTTCACAACCGTATAGCGCTTCCACAGGGGATTGCGCAAGTCCCTTGCAGCATCTTGAAGGTTGGCCATCTGCTGCTCTGCAGCACTCGAAGGAAACCGCAGCCAAATTTCCTCGAGAATATCCTTTCCCCCACCGCCACCGGTTCCTCCGGACTTCAAGAACACCACAGCCATCCAGTATCCGCCCTGGGGTTCGAATCCGATCATCGTGAGGCGATGCACATTCTTGTCGTAGATCGTGACGATGTCCCAGAAATCGGGAATCCGCTCCGGAGCCTCGATTCCCATGCGACTCGATCCGCTCGTCCGCATGCGGGAGGACGCTACATCCTCCGCGCCTTCCCATCGCAACCCGGCCGTATCGGCCGTCCTGGCAAGATCATCCAAAAGCCCGGCCAAAGGATTTCCCCAGAAGAACTCCTCGCTCATGCCGATCACGAGCAACATTTCCGTCATGGTGCGAAACGGGGCATCCGATGGAACATAGGACAATCCTTTCTCGATATAGGCATCGGCCTCGGCGCCGTTCAGTCTCACCAAATCGTCTGCGTCGATCCAGTCGAGCAGCGCATCGGTCAATTCATCGGCCTGAAGTCCGATTTCCTTTTCGGATCGATCCGGATACCGCTGTTCCTGAATCGAGCGGACAATCTCCCGCAGCTTGCCTTCGTTTCCGGCATCCATCCGCACCCGTTTGCCTTCTTCGTCATACCGAACCCACACATCCCGATCGTTGACAGATAGGACCCACCATTTAACATCTTTGTCCACAACAAAGGGTGGTTTGCCGCCCCGATACAACTCCACGATAGATTGAACCGTCTGCTCCCGCCCGATGCGCCCCAGCGTGTCGACGGCCAGGGACGCTTTGTCCCGATTGTGCGCCCCGTGCCGGGCTGCAAGAAAGGCAACCAGAACCATCACCCACAGGACCATCACCAAAACGCTGCCACGGGAGCGGCGGCAAAGACGGCGGCCGCCTATCCCGCGAAATGAATCGAATAACCGACCGGGAACACCCATCTGCCGTCTCTCTTGCCTTTGCCCTCACCGATTTCCAAATACAGGGCAACCCGCGCCGGAACCCCGATGTCGATAGGATTCAGGAGATCCGCGCTTCCCCATTCCTCTTCCCATGCGGAACGATCTCCCGGATCGGCTTCCGGATCCTCGCTGTAGGAGAGTTTGAACCGGGTGACCTGCTCGATTTTTCCGACCAGCTCGGGTTCGAAGGCCTGTCTGGCCTTACGGGACCTCTTGGCTTCGACCGTACCGGCTCCGGAGGTCTCGTCGATTTTCGTTACGGTCTGCTGATAAATGGACAGGCTCTGGGAAGCCTCGTCATAGACATACTCCACCCAGGTGAGCCCTTGAAACGTCGAGCCCTGCCGGCTGAAGGCCGTCAGAAACGACAGGTATCGATCCGTGCCGGTAAACACCGCAAAAGGTGTTTCGTCTGAAAGGATCAGTCCGGCTCCCACCGCTTTGGCTACGGTGTCTGCGGTTGCAGCTGACGGCAGCTGAACCGTGGTTCCGGATACGGTGCGTACGGCGGCAAGCTGTTTGGCCAGCATTTCCGGCAAGACCGTGAGCACCTGCCGACTGTCTCCCTCGCCTTCGATCCTTTCGTTGGCATCCACGGCCAGCCGTAGGGCCATGGCTGCAGCAAGGGTGACAAAAGCCATCAGGAGAAACGCCACCAGCACTTCAAGCAGCGTAAATCCGTCAGCCGGTCTTTCGCTTCTTCGAATGAACCTTTTTCGATTTGGAAGCACCTGGCTCCTGTGGAAGTCCGCCGACTTGCCGCAGCACGTCATCATTCCGGAACCACCGATCGACACAATACCGTTTTTCCCCGTTGGGTTGCATGTGCAGGGCACAGATTTCCATCCACATCACCGACGGCACATCGATCGGATCCCGCTCGTCGTCCAAAAGCAACTGCAACGGTGCCATTCGGATCCAGTATCCCCAATCCGGTTCATCCGACAGGGTTCCGCTGACCTCAGCAACTTCCTCTCCTTTGAGCAGCAGATCGTCGATCAGCAGGCGGTCGTTGAGCAGGTTCTGCAGCACTCGGGCGGCTTCGATGGTGTCGTCCGCCTTGATCGAAAGCCGCCGCGACGCCGACAGGGCCTCGAAGGTCACGGCAACCACCACACCGATGACAATGAGCGCAACCACCACTTCGACCAAGGTAAACCCCCTGCAATCGAAGTTTCGGGCAAAGCGGCGCCGAAGCGGCGCTTTGGAAACGGCGGCCTGCCGTTTCATCCGGCACCACCAGCATCTTCCCGAACGTTTTGGATGGCGGCTGTAAACATGTCGATCCGCATCGCGGCAACCGAGACCTGGTCGATCAAGACGATGAGTTCCCCGCCGCTCGACCCTCCGTCCGGATCGAACCGGATATAGGGAATGCCCTCTTCGTTGTGCCGAACCTTCTTTCCGTCGATTCGAACGAATTCGGGAATCTCGAGTCGAACATCTTCCTCTATGCTGCAGGTCCGCTCTGCAGCCGAGATCCACACCGTCACCGGACCGCCGGAGTTGACAGCCGTTCTTCTGGCTTTCTTGAGCAGGATGGCCAGCTCTTTGGCGAACATCTTGGCCTCTCGCACCTCCGATGTGCCGCCCACTCTCTGAAAAACCAGTCCGACCGCAACGGATAGAAGCACCAGAACGACGACCAGTTCGAGCAGCGTAAGGCCTCTTTGTTGGTGTTTTTGTCCCATGCGGTGCATCAGATCCTTTCAAAAGTCAGGCAGCCTCTGTCGAGTCGCGGGGTGACTGGGGAACCTTTTTCGCTGCTGCGAAAAAACTCAGCCGCCCGATCTCGTAGGATCGGACGGATGGCCAGACAGCAAACAGAGGCTGGTTGAATCGCAACGGCTTG
>JBFMBE010000257.1:0-3434 GCA_040755275.1 Thermodesulfobacteriota bacterium
TTCAGGACAAAGACCGTGCTATTCAGGACAAAGACCGTGCTATTCAGGACAAAGACCGACATATTCGCAACATCGAGTCTTCACTGAATCGCATCAAAGGCTCACTGATCTGGCGGACGGCGGATTTCTGCCGAAAATGGCTGGTTTTCCTGCCGATCGATCTAGCACGGAAATCGTTGAAGGCCGTCGATATCCTGCGAAAAGAAGGAATGCGGGGACTCCTGCATCATCTATGGCTGCATCTGACCCGGGACGATCGAGAGCAACCGGAAGAACAGCCCGGGGTCGTACGAATCGGCCTCACTCAGACGGATTATGATGTTTGGATGGAGGCTCACCGCTTGAGCGACGATCGCCGAAACGAGATGTACCGCCGGATCGCCTCGATGTCGGTGAAGCCGAAAATCAGTGTGATCGTTCCGGTTTATGAAGTCGACGCCATATGGTTGGAGAAGGCCATTCGGTCGGTTGTGGAGCAGGTGTACGACAACTGGGAACTTTGTATCGCCGATGACGCTTCTCCATCTAGGCATATTCAGGAAATTCTCCAGAAATGGGCGGAATGCGATCAGCGGATCAGGGTTCGCTTTCTTGAACGGAATCGGGGGATTGCGCTGGCCTCCAATGCGGCTGCCGCGATGGCGACCGGGGATTTCATCGGTTTTCTGGACCACGACGACACCCTATCCGCCGATGCGCTCTATGAGGTGGCTTCCGTACTGCAGCAGGGGGATATCGATCTCATCTACAGCGACGAAGACAAGATGGATCTCGATGAGCGCCGGATCGAACCCTTCTTCAAGCCGGACTATTCCCCGGATCTTCTCCTGTCCCAGAATTACATCTGTCATTTTACCGTCATCCGAAAAACCCTCTTCGATGCCGTCGGTGGTTTCCGGGATGGGTTCAACGGCTCCCAGGATCACGATTTGGTTCTGAGAATCCTCGAGAAAACGGACCGGGTGGCCCACATTCCGAAAATCCTGTATCACTGGCGAAAAATCCCCGGATCGACGGCAGCCGTCTATGATGCGAAATCCTATGCCTGGGAAGCGGGCCGAAAGGCCATCGAACAGACGCTGAAGGTACGAGGTGTCGAGGCCGCCGTGTTCTTTGGAAGATGGCAGGGTAGCTACCGGGTGAAGCGGAACATCTCGGGCCGGCCGCTGGTCAGCATCTTGATCCCCTTTCGGGATCGTGCGGATCTTCTCGAAAAATGCATCTTGTCCATACTCGAACAATCGAGCTGGCCGACATTCGAGATCATCGGTATCGACAATGGCAGCTCGGCCCCTGAGACAGTGAAGCTCAAGCGGCGGCTGGCTGATATGGATGCCCGGGTGACATTTCTTGCGTATCGGGAGCCGTTCAATTATTCCGCCATCAACAATTTCGGTGTCGCCCATTCGAAGGGGGAACATGTTGTTCTCATGAACAGCGATATCGAAATCATCACCCCCGCCTGGGTCGAGGCACTGCTCGAGCACAGCCAGCGTCCGGAAGTCGGGGCAGTCGGAGCCAAGCTCTATTATCCCGACGGCCGGATTCAGCATGCCGGGATCGTTGTCGGTATCTTCGGAAACGCCGGGCATCCCCATCGATTTTTCCAACCGAATGACAATGGCTATTATGCCAGGCCCCACGTCATCCACAACGTGAGCGCCGTTACCGCAGCCTTGATGATGGTAAAAAAATCCCTTTATGAAAGCGTTGGCGGCCTCGATGCCGAGCATTTGGGGATCGCCTACAATGATGTGGACTTTTGTCTCAAACTTCGACAGAAAGGCCTGCTCAACGTTTTTACGCCCTATTGCGAGGCCGTTCATCATGAATCTGCATCGCGGGGGTATGAATCCACATCGGAAAAGCGGGAGCGCTTCGAACGGGAGCGGCTGGTGTTCGAAAGCCGTTGGCAAGGCGTGATCGATGCAGGAGACCCCTATTACAATGTGAATCTCAGCCGGAAATCCGAGGATTTCGCCATTCGGCTGCCGGAGTGACATCTGTGGACTATCCAACTTGGATGGAACGCGTTCGACGTCTCGTCAGCGAGGATCATGCCAGAATCATCCCATTGTTTGGTCTTGGCCTTCTCGTCCGCCTGCTGCTGATGCCGTTTTTCGCTCATGTCGACTTTCTGTCGGAATACGGTAGAATGTACCAGGTGGTCACCACAGGAAATCCGACACTCTACCTGGGCCGTATCGTGGTCGTCATCATCGAGCAGGTCTTTCTCCGGCTGTTTCTGCCGCTTTTGCCCGATGCCGATATGATGCTGCGTTTCAATGATGTGCGCCAGTCGACGGCCGGCTTGACCGAATACTTCCTTTTTGTGAGCGATCCCCAGATTTTTCGAACCCTGTTTCTGCTGAAGATTCCCTATCTGCTCTTCGATCTGGGGAGCGCGTGGGTGCTTTTTCGGCTGATGTCCGGAAAGGCCGCCCAGAAAACAGCCTTGCTTCTCTGGCTCTTCAACCCGATCACTCTCTATGCGTTTTATATCTTCGGTCGTTTCGAATCCATCCCGATCTGTTTTCTGGCCCTGACCCTGTTTTTGTTGCAGAAAGAGCGATGGATCGCTTCTGCTGTCACGTTCGGGCTCGCCCTGAATTGTCGGGAAATCATCGTGCTCTACCTACCTCTGTTCGTTCTTTCGCTCTTCGACAGGAAGTGGAATCGAAGTGCGGTTCTTCGTCGAATGGTCCCTGCATGGATTGTCCTGGCGCTAATGACGCTCCTACCCTTTTGGATGAAAATCCACCTTGAGACACCCCTTGCAACGGCCTCCCCTGCACAGGATATGGAAAGTGCTCAGGCCCTCTTCGGAATGCGGTTTCATTGGTTCGAGCCCTTCGTTTTCTGCTATGTTGCCGTCTGCCTGTGGTTGATCGAGGATCGATCCCTGGGTGCGTTCGAACGCTTTCTGACGGCTACCGGACTGTGCATCCTGAGTTTTCTGTTGGTGGTTTCCCACAGCGCCCATTATGTCTCCTGGATGGTGCTTTTTCCGATTGTCGGACTCTATTTCGATAAGCCGATGGTCAAGCCCTTTGTAATCTTTTCCGCCTGCTGGATGATGACATGGGCGGTGCTGACGGATGCAGGGGTGTTCACCCTGTTTCTGGCGTCTCCGCTGTCCATGAATTTCTTCCGATTCAAGTCCCTTCTGGGCATATACGAAGCCACCGTCGGAGCTCATGTGCCGATCGATCGCAGCATCCTCATCTGGTCCGCAAAAACCGTCTATGCTGCATGCATTGCCTATCTAATGGTTCTTTTATTCCGGAAGTCGGGGAATGCACATGCATGATGGCCCCGCAAAAAGTCAGGCCCTCTCATTTGACCCGCAGGAAGACGGGTGAATTTTGCTCAGCAGCGGAAAAACTCAGCAGCCCGAGCTCGTAGGATCGGGCGGATGGCCAAAATGGAAAGAA
>JBFMBE010000258.1:0-3425 GCA_040755275.1 Thermodesulfobacteriota bacterium
GCCCGATCCAACGATCTCCGGCTGCTTCAAACAGTTTCCGCTGCTTCGCAAAACACCACCCGCCCTCCTGCTGGAGGCCTGGCTTTGAAGGAAAAACGGTGGTTGGCGACTTTTTGCAGCGCCATCAATGTCCGCCAACCTCCATATTTTCCCCGATCCAATCGATCCGATCCAGCCCTCTTTTCTCTCTTCAGATTTCCTCAAACATCAGGTCTTGGTCAGATTCTCCTCTGCCTTCCTGCGGTCTTTCGGAGACAGATAAATCCTGAGTGATTCCTCCAGTACCGAAGGGGCGATCCCCTGACACATGTATACGGCCGCTTCCCGGACGATTTTCTTGGTATACTGTTCCTGGGCGCTTCTCATGGCCAGCTTGTCGGCAATGGGGATGCAGACGAGATTGGCGATCAAGGCGCCGTAGAGCGTAGTGAGCAGGGCGACGGCCATGGCCGGGCCGATGGAGCTTGGATCCGCCATTGAGGAGAGCATCTGAACGAGTCCGATCAGGGTTCCGATCATCCCGAAGGCGGGGGCAGAGGAAGCCATGCCCTTGAACACGCCTTGACCCGTCATGTGGCGTTCGATGGTGAGTCGAATGTCCTTGTCGAGCATGTCTTCGATCAGACCTTCATCATAACCGTCGGCCAAGTAACGCAGAGCCTTGGCGGTGAAGTCGTCCGCCGGTTTTTCGTTTTCGAGGGCGATCAATCCTTCTTTCTTGGCGATTTGGGCGTATCTGACCATTTCCTTGACGATCTGATCGGCCGGATCGAGCTTGTAGATGAAGGCCTTCATAGCGACCTTGACGGAATTGAACACGTCCTGCATCGAAAACCGGATGAAGGTGGTGGCGATGGTGCCTCCACCGACGATCAGAATGCTCGGAATGTCGATAAATAGGGTGAGGCTTCCCCCCACCATGATGGCGACCAGAACCAGAATCGTGCCACTGACCAACCCGATGACGGTTGCAATATCCATCCGCTGACAACCCCTCTACCTGAAAACCCTGATGTTCTATGGCAGCGTCCGATACACGGAGACGCTGTTTTCGATGGCTGCAATATCTGCAAATCGCTTGAGTGTTGCAATGGTATATGCACTCAGGCGCGTGTCCTTGGAGAGTACAAGCGCACCGTTCGGTCTGCGAATATGATCGGCCAAAACCATTCCTTCCTTGAGTTCTTCGATGGGAAGTTCCACCGAAAAAGCGTTTTGTTCCTGGATGATTTGCTGCCGGTTGATTTCGAGCAACATCTCCACCAATTGGGGTTCGATGCGGTATCCTTTTAGAAGCATCAATTGCTCGGGAATGGCATCGAGAGGATGTTTTCGCTTGTGGTGCAAACTGTCGTAGATGGAGGCTGCTGCCACGATGCGCGCCAACAGGGGGATGTCATCTCCTTTGAGTCCATCCGGAAACCCTTTGCCGTTGATCTGTTCGTGATGGCAGCGTACCAGTCGGGAGATGGGCCTCAAGGTTTCGATTTGGGCCAAAATGAGTTCCCCCTGGATGGGATGGCCCCGATAGAGGTGTTTCTCGTCGCCGGTCATTTCGGTTTCGCGCTTGCGAACGATTTCCTTGGGCAGACCGATCATGCCGATGTCGTGAAGAAAGCCGGCCGTTTCGAGCGTGTTCCAGTCGGCTTCGCTCACCTTGGGATGCATCATGCCGAGGGTTTTCGCCAATTTTCCGACCCTTCTGCAATGGCCGCCCAATTCTTCGTCGAAAGCTTCCATGAGCTGGGTGAACATCCGAATGGTTTGCAGGTAATTGTGCTGAATCGTTTCGTATTGCTGAACAAGGGTTTTTTCGAGATCGAGAATCCGCTTGCCGATGGCGATCCGGGCCTGCAAGTGATCGAAATCGATGGGTTTCACCAGGTAGTCGTCGATTCCAGCCTGAAGCCCTTTGAGAATGTCGGGTTTGGAATCGAGGGCGCTGACGACGATGATGTACACATAGTGGGAGGTGAGCTCGGATCGAATTCTGGAGGTGAGCTCGATGCCGTCGAGTCCAGGCATCATCCAGTCGGTGATGACCATCTGCAGCGGTTTGGAGAGGAGGATCTGCCATGCCGCATTTCCGTTCTCCGCCTCCGTCACGCGATGGCCCCACTTCTTTAGGCGCATGCACAGCAACGTGCGGGTCACCGGATGATCGTCCACGACCAGAATATCCAAGGGTTTCTTTTCCAGAACGTGATCTGCAGGTGTGGAGATGGATACGCCGGTCTTCATGGATTCACCACTTCAGCGGAACAACCGGATCGATCGATCCAAAGTCGGACCAGGGACGGCGGAAGGTTTTGTTTGGGATAGGAGGCACTCCCCGGGTTCACCACAAGGGTGTGATTGACGGTTTCGATAACCGGCCTGTGGGTGTGGCCGTGAATGATGACATCGCAGTGTTCGAAGGGCTGGCTGCCATCGAGATGGGCCTGGTTGTGTACCAGGACGATGGAAAATCCATTCAACACCAAAAGTCTGACGGCTGGTATTTCCCTGGCCCAGCCGCCGAAATCCATGTTGCCCCGGGCAACGAGTACCGGGGCGATGGCTTGGAGTTCGGAAAGGGTTTCCGGGGTATCGACATCGCCAGCGTGTAGGATGAGCTGAGCACCCAGCAGGTGACGAATCACTGGATCGGTAAGGGTCCCGTGTGTGTCCGAAAGGACCAAAACCGGACGAGAGGGATCGATGTCGAAGCATATGGGCTTGTCATCCATTTTCGGCATTTAGAAAGCTCCGAGCTGGCAGGGTTTGATCCGAATGCCCAGGGTTTCACAGGCACATCCGACATGCAGTTTCGGGACGTCAACCTCCTGTGCGATTTCCCATGCATCGCTGCAGCTGATTCGTCCATCGGATTGTCGCTGGTTCAGGGCCTGTTTCAGTTCGGGTTCGACCTTTTCGAGTGGATGAACCCGCTTCTTTTCCGGTTGATAGCCGAAAAGCCCAAGTTGGCAATGAGTGATCGGCAATTCGAGGGCGTCGAGGGCGAGGCCTGCTTCTTTCGGAGAAAACCCGGCGGAAACGATGGCTGAAAACACTTTCGCACAAGGGACGCCCGACGGTTCTGTGTTCTGTTGAATCAACCGTTTCAGTTCCGGATGAATGTCCTTCGGATCGATGGTATCGCGTTTTTCTTTCATGGCATATCCTTCTGTTTTCTGTTCCCAACGGGTGGGCGCCGTTTTGTGCCGGGCCTTCCATTTTTCATGTTCACGATAGATGTGCGCAGGTTGCTACGCCCCTCCCAAAGATGATGCGCTCGCAAAAAGTCCATCATATGGATGGCTTCGAAAAAAGGCCGCAGGCAAGGAGTGCAAATCCCGAGGAATGAGGCGTACTGAAACGTACGCCGCAATGACGAGGGATGCAGCACGACACAGCATCCGGCCTTTTTGCGAAGCCGTCAAAGA
>JBFMBE010000259.1:0-3416 GCA_040755275.1 Thermodesulfobacteriota bacterium
TTGTCCATCTTGTTGCTGACGACGGTACCGGTGATCTGCCGCTTCATTCCACGTGGTTTCATGGCTACAGGTACTCTCTGATGGCTCATTTTCGTTTGGTTTCGGTGATCACTGTCAGGAGTCGAGCAATATCCCGTTTCAGTAAACGAATTTTGTTGGGATTTTCCATCTGTCCCAGCTCTTTCTGGAAGCGGAGGTTGAAAATTTCTTGACGAAGATTTTCGACCTTCTGGCTCATCTCCTCCACCGACAGGTTGCGAATTTCAGAGGCTTTCATTGGGCATCGCTCCTCTCGATAAAACGCGTCTTCAAAGGCAGTTTGGTGGAGGCAAGGCGGAGTGCTTCCAGAGCCAATTCCCTTGGAATACCTTCCATTTCATAGAGGATTCTGCCCGGTTTGACGACAGCCACCCACGCTTCCGGGGCCCCCTTTCCTTTGCCCATACGCACTTCAGCTGGTTTCTTCGTGATGGGTTTGTCAGGGAAGATGCGAATCCACATTTTACCACCACGTTTAACATGCCTTGTCAACGCGATACGAGCTGCTTCGATCTGCTTGGAGCTGATGGCTCCACATTCGACAGCCTGCAATCCGTATTCGCCAAAATTCAGCTCCGTGGCTCCTTTGGAAATTCCTTTCATACGGCCACGTTGCTGCTTTCGAAATTTGACTCTCTTAGGACTCAGCATTCTTTCGCTCTCCCCTATCTACGATTGAACCATTTCAGGGGATTCTTTCTTGAGGATTTCCCCTTTGAAAATGAAGACCTTGATCCCGACGACTCCATACGTCGTATGAGCCTCCGCAAAGCCGTAATCGATATCGGCACGTAACGTGTGAAGCGGAACCCGTCCTTCACGATAGCTTTCGGTTCGCGCCATTTCGGCTCCACCCAATCGACCTGAACAGATAATTTTGACACCTTCTGCACCAAATCGAAGGGCGGACGTAATGGCTCGTTTCATGGCCCGTCGAAAAGCAACCCGTCGGACAATCTGCTGAGCGACATTCTCGGCAACCAGCTGGGCGTCAATTTCCGGTTTTCGGATTTCCTGGATGTCGATAATGGCTTCTTGGGAGATCCGCTTTTCGACATCTTGCTTGAGTTGGGTGATTTCCGCCCCCTTCTTTCCGATGATGATGCCGGGTCTCGCGGCATGGATCCGAAATCGGATACGTTTGGAAGATCGCTCGATCTCGATTTTGGAAATCCCCGCGTGTTGAAGCTTAGATTTGAGATATTTCCTCAATTCAAAGTCTTCCAGGATATTCTTGGCATATTGCTTCTGAGCATACCATCGGCTTTCCCAGGTCTTGACGATACCCAGCCTTAATCCAATCGGATTGACTTTCTGGCCCAAGCTGTTTCCCTCCCTTTCATGAAGCTTTTTCGGCTAATGTGACGGTAATGTGCGCGGTTCTTTTCAAGATGCGCGAACCCCTTCCTCGGGCACGGGCACTGAAGCGTTTCAGCGTAGCTCCTTGATCCGCCGTTACATTGTATACCAAGAGTCGATCCACATCGATACGATCGCGGTTTTCAGCGTTCGCTACGGCGGAGTTGACGATCTTCTGAAGGATTTTTGCGCCTTTCTGTGGCATGAACCTCAGAATATTCAAGGCCTGCTCAACCTTCTTTCCTTTGATGGCATCCACCAGCACATGGACTTTCTGCGGCGAAATCCGGGCATGCCGTAGTACCGCTCGATATTGTGCTTCCATAATCCGTTCTCCGGTAGCTGTTACTTTTTGACCTTTGCCTTCTTGTCTCCGGAATGTCCGTAAAACGTTCTTGTCGGTGAAAATTCGCCCAATTTATGACCAACCATATCCTCGGTCACAAATACCGGGATGAATTTCTTCCCATTGTGCACCGCAAGCGTGATACCGACCATTTCGGGAAGGATGGTCGAACGCCTGGACCAGGTTTTGATGACCTTACCGGAACGCACATCCTGGGCGGATTCAACTTTGCGCATCAATTTGTGATCTACATAAGGGCCTTTTTTCAGCGACCGTGGCATAACTTCTCCTGCTCCATGAAAGGTTCCGCCAATTGACTTTTGGGCCATACCCGGCCCGGTAGTCCCGGCGATCCATTCAGCGTTCTTCAAAACGCAATCTGATTATATTAGCGCGAATTGCGCCGTTTCACAATATATTTATCGGTACGCTTGTTCTTACGTGTTTTATATCCTTTCGTCGGTACTCCCCATGGGGAACAGGGATGACGCCCGCCGGAGGATCGGCCCTCGCCACCACCCATGGGGTGGTCGATGGGATTCATGGCGACACCACGAACTTTGGGACGCCATCCCATATGCCGTTTTCGTCCGGCTTTTCCAAGAGACACGTTCTCGTGAACGACGTTCCCGATTTGACCGATGGTTGCGTAACAACACGCCAGTACCTTGCGAACTTCACCAGACGGTAGTTTAACAAGGGCATATCGATCTTCCTTGGCCATCAACTGAGCGAAGGTTCCTGCACTTCGAACGATCTGCCCTCCTCGACCAGCCTTCAGTTCGATATTGTGAATCTGAGTACCCAGAGGAATGCGTTCCAAAGGCAGGCTGTTTCCGGCTCGAATATCCGCATCGGGGCCTGCCATCACCGTATCTCCGACTTTCAGGTCCACCGGTGCAAGAATATAGCGTTTTTCCCCATCGGCATAATGCAGTAGGGCGATTCTAGCGGAGCGGTTCGGATCATATTCAATGCCGGCGACCTTGGCAGGAATTCCGATCTTGTTACGTTTGAAATCGATGATTCGGTAATGGTTTCGTTCACCCCCCCCTCGATGCCTGGCGGTGATCCGACCATACACGTTGCGTCCCCCTCGGCTTTTCTTGGGAGAAAGCAAGGATTTTTCGGGTTCGTTTTTGGTGATTTCCTCACAACTGTCATACGTTTGAAATCGACGACCCGGGGATGTGGCTTTAACGCTGATTACAGCCATGTTGACGACTCCTCGATGCTCTAAATACCTTCAAATATTTCGATTCGCTGATTCGGCCCGAGCTTGACGATCGCCTTTTTCCAGTTTCGTTGTCTTCCAACGATACGGCCTCTGCGCTTGACCTTCCCTCGGACGAACATCGTCTGCACGCTCTCCACCTGTACCTTGAAGGCCGTTTCCACAGCCTGTCGGATTTGAATTCGGTTGGCTCTCGAATCGACTTCGAAGGTGACCTGATTGGCCATCTCTTTTTGGATATTGCTTTTTTCGGTCAGGATGGGTCTTTTCAGTATCTCCAAATGATTCATCGCCCCAGTCTCCCTTCAATCGCCGGAATGGCAGGCTGCAAGAGAATCAACCGATCATATTTGAGAATATCGTACACATTCAAGCCGGCAGAGCGCAGGACCTTGACATCCGGAATGTTCCGGGCCGAAAGCTCCAGACGTTCATTGG
>JBFMBE010000260.1:0-3402 GCA_040755275.1 Thermodesulfobacteriota bacterium
TTTAGGCGGCGTCCTGCGTCAATTGCGTTATGACAATGGCATCAACAGCACAGACAAAATGGGCGGATTCGGTAGCTTTGCCGGTATCATCAAAACATTCGGCAAGGATGATCTCCGCTTTCAACTCAATTACGGCAATGCGATCGGGCGTTATCAGTACACACTGTTCGGCGATGGCATCCTTAAGGAGGACAAAACGCTCGATACGTTGACCCAGTGGGGCGGATTTGTCGCCTACCGGCATTTCTGGATGGATGGTCTGCGAAGCAATGCAGTGTACTCCTACGGTGGAGCAGATAACGACATGGATCTTTTCAACAGCTCAGCAGCAGCCATTGTAAATAAAAACATTCAAACGGTTCATTTCAACCTGATATGGAGCCCGGTTCCTAAAATCGATCTTGGCCTGGAATACATTTATGGGTATCGAGAAGTGGAAAACGGCCAAAATGGAGAGCTCAACAGAATTCAGTTCAGCACCCAGTACAATTTCTTCTGAGTTGGCAACATCGGCTTGACCTAGCGATCGGATTCCGACAACCCACTGGCATCGGATCGCATTTTACCTTTCCTCCCGTTGCATCCATCCGATCATAAAAATATGGCGAAGTCCGCTGAAGCATGCAAACTTCGCCATATTTCTTTTCAGACCCCTCCGATTTTTGCTAGGCCATCACGGTTGATGAGTTCGCAAAAAGTCGATTTTCCCGTGCTTTTTGTAAATGTCGGGCATAAGCGGGGTGGTTGGGGAAGCAGCGGAAACTGTTTGAAGCAACCCGATCTCGTAGAATCGGGCGGACGATCAGTATAGAAACAATGGGTTGCTGTTGTAATCCAACAGGCTGCTTTTCAACCCAAAATACTCGATTACGCTTTGAACAGGTCCATGTAGGTCTTTCGCATGTCCCGCTTCAAAATCTTTCCGGTCGGGGTTTTCGGTAATGTATCGACAAAAACAACAGATTTCGGCACCTTGAATCCGGCAAGTTCTTTGCGGCACAAATCGATGATTTCCTGCTCCGTAATGGTCTGTCCCGCTTTCGGCACCACTATTGCCGTAACGGCTTCAACCCACTTGGGGTGAGGAACTCCAATAACCGCCACTTCCTGCACCCGATGGTCTTTGTATATCGCCTCCTCGACCTCACGAGTCGGCACATTCTCGCCTCCGGTCTTGATCATGTCTTTCTTTCGATCCACAACGGTAATGTATCGGTCTTCATCCATGACCCCGACATCCCCGGAATGGAACCAGCCCCCACGCATAGCTTCTTCGGTTTTGTCAGGGTCCTTGAAATACATCATCATGGCATGAGGGCCTTTTCCGCAAATTTCGCCAGGTACATGCGGGACCGAGATTGGTTCATATCGTTCATCTTCCAGACGGGTTTCCATATTCAAACCCGCCATGCCGGCAGCTCCCAATTTTCGCATGGCATCCTTGGCCTTGAGAACCGTGTGGTACGGTGCCAATTCGGTCTGACCGTAGTAGTTCCAGATGCCGACTCCCGGAAATTTCTCCATAATTTCCTTGAGGACTTCAACCGGCATGATGGATGCCCCGTAGTAGCACTTTTTGAGGCTTGTCATATTGTATTTCGAAAAGTCGGGATGACGTAGTATTCCGATCCATACGGTAGGCGGGGCAAAAAACATGGTCGCCTGATACGCGGTGATACTTTTCATGATCTGGACCACATCCGGCAGGATGAGGACATTGGTTCCCCCGATCCAAAAGAGGGGATTCAGAAAAACATCTCTTTGTGCACAGTGATAGATCGGCAATGCATTGACCTGAATGTCGTCCTCACTGTATTGACCATCGATGATGGCACCCATGTATTGATCCATCAAGGCTTGATTGGTGATGATGACCCCCTTGGGCAGGGATTCCGTCCCACTGGTATAGGTCATCTGGACAGGATCCTCGATGCGTAGAACCGTGTTCGGTTCCGTTGCGGGGTAGGTCCGATACCAGAACTCAAAATCCAAAAATCGTTCGTTCACCGGTGGCGTTCCTGCCCCTTGACGCGACCATATCCAAGTTTTTACGGTAGGCATATCGTCCAATACATCCTTGACGAGATCATACAGGCTGTCTTCCACGATAAACACTTTGCTCTCGGAATGGTTGATGCAATAAGCGATATCTTTTCCCCGCAACAGATAGTTGATTGCCAAATACACGGCACCAGCCTTGCAGCATCCGAACCAAGTCAAGACGTGATCGACGGTGTTATGGGCTAAAATAGCCACCCGATCGTATTTCTTTATCCCCAGATCGATCAATGCGTTCGCCACTCGGTTGCATTCGTTTTCGAGTTCCGAATAGGTCATTCGAATATCTTGAAAGATCATTGCGGTTTTGTCGGGGAAATGATAGGCACTGCGACGGATCATATCCGCGATCACCCAGCGGTTCACCCGATTGTAGCGGGTCATGAGATATTCCACGGTCTCCTGGTTCAGTTCGAAATACTTGGAACGATCGACGTCAGACATTGGACCACTCGTTGTCATCTCTAACCCCTCCGATTGAAAGCGTTGATGGATTCCGTTTACTGCAAGACCTTTTCCGACTGACTTGCCATTCTCCCGATTTCCAGCATTACGAAACAATCCAGCGGATTTAGAATAACCCCCCCATGTCGTAGCTCGTAGATGGGTTATAGGTGACGGCTTCGCAAATAGGCCGGATGCTGTGTCGTGCTGCATCCCTCGTCATTGCGGCGTACATATAAGTACGCCTCATTCCTCGGGATTTGCACTCCTTGCCTGCGGCCTTTTTTCGAAGCCGTCCATATGATGGCTTCGCAAACAGTCGCTAACCACCGATTTCCCTTCAAAGCCGTGCCTCCAGCAGGAGAGCGGGTGAATGGTGCTCGGCATCACTATCGACCGAAAGACAGGATCACTTTGATCCAAAGCATGGATTGAATTTCTTTCATAACCGTGTACCGGCTGATTTCTGCGATAACTGGCCGAACAATCTACGCGATTGACGTATTTTGTCAAGGCCGGATCCACAAATGTCCAATCCCTTGCAACGTTTCCTCTCCCCACCAGCGACCCAACACACATCGTCCGATACGCTCATCATTTTCATCGCCGGCCCTGAAATCGATGAACTCGCGCAAAGTCGCTACCCATCGATTTTCATTAAAATCCGGGCCTCCACCATGAGGGGGTGTTTTGCGAAGCAGCGGAAAAACTCACCCGCCTTCCTGCGGGTCAATCGAGCGAGCCTGACTTGTTGAGAGCTCATGCGGATTGGGCCTTCCTCCCGACTTACCCCTCCCTCGTGCCATTCGCCTGCCTCCTAGTGACGTCATCCTCCGAAGGGATCACGAATTGCCAATGATATATTGGTATGACCAATCAATTCACCACGACCGGTCTCGT
>JBFMBE010000261.1:0-3372 GCA_040755275.1 Thermodesulfobacteriota bacterium
CGATCCAACGATATCCGGCGGCTTCAAACACGTTTTCGCAGCAGTCTCAAAAGGCTTCCCCAGCCACCCCGCTTATGCCCGACATTTACGAAAAGCACGGGAAAATCGACTTTTTGCGGGGCCATCATTTTTGAATGAAGGAGAATCAAATGGAACCCACGGCACAGAAGCCCCATATTCACATTGATTATTTCGAAGATTTGACCGGAGAAATCACCACCCCCGAGGCCCTGAGCATCGAGGATATCGGTGTGCGAATCCAGGCCATCCGGAAGGAGAAAGGAATCTCCCTCGAAGAGGTTTCCCAGTTGACCGGTTTTGATGTGTCCATGCTCTCGGATATCGAAGCCGGCACCATCCAACCTCAGCTTGGCACCATCATTCGACTTTCCAAGGCGCTCGACAGCGCCTTCGGCCGCATCATTGCCGGGGTCGGCAACAGCCTCTACTCGATTACCCGCAGGCACGAGCGGAAACCGATTGCCCGATCCACTTCCGCCAAAGGCCGGAAGCCGGCCTACATTTACAAGAGCCTGGCCCCCGAAGTGAAGGGCAGGCACATGGAGGCACTCATCGTTCAGCTCGAGGAAAATCCGGATGCGGATACATCGGTTCACGAAGGCGAAGAATTCATCTTTGTGCTCGACGGGACGGTTTCGCTTCGGATCGGTGCCGACCAGTTCGAGCTCGAGCCGGGTGACAGCGTCTATTACCTGTCGACAACGCCTCATTTGATCGCTGCAAAAAGCGGCAAAGCCACGATTCTTGCCGTTATTTACGGTGGTTGACGGTCGATCTGGAAAGCCGGACGATGGAAGGAATAGGGGCGACAGACTGCAACGAGCATCTTGAAATCGAAGTGAAGTTTCGGGTGGAAGATCGCCGCGTGCTTCAGGCCAGAATCGATGGGATGGGGGCGGAGCGGCTTTCGGAAGTGTTCGAAACGAACATTCGATGGGACGATGGATCGGAATCGCTGAAAGCCCGAAAATGCCTGCTGCGGTTGCGGAAGGAATCGGGAGGAAAAGCGATCTTGACGTTCAAATCACCGCCTCCGATCGAGGAGGATCGATTTAAGGTGTTCAACGAACGGGAAACCGAAGTCATCGACGGGGAAGAAATGGCCGCCATTCTCGAGGCGCTGGGTTTTCGGCCTGTGCAGATCTATGAAAAGGAGCGGATCACCTGGCGTTTCGGCGCCGTTCTCTTATGCCTGGACAGGCTTCCATTCGGGGATTTTCTGGAAATCGAAGGAGAAAAGCAGGCCATTCAGCAGACCGCCGAACGACTTGGGCTTGATTGGGAGCAGCGAATTCTCGACAACTATCTAACGTTGTTCGAGAAGGTGCGGCTCTCCAGAGGGCTGACGTTTACGGATGCGACATTCGCCAACTTCGAAGCGATCCGGATGGGAGAGCCCGCATGCTGTCAAGCAGGAGGGATATAGGTCGCACTTGCCGAATCGCTTTCCCAGGTGCGGACCCTTGAGACCCGAACCCCGGGCGTTGCCAGCATCCGGTCGACTTCGGTCGCGATGAAGGTGGCGATGAGTTCCGACGAAGGGGGGAATTCATCCGAAAACACGCCGATGTCGTTCAGGAAACGGTGGTCGAGCCTCTGGATGACATCGGCGACACAGCGCTTGAGCTCTACGAAATCGATGAGGACGCCGGCTTGATTCAGGCGTTCGCCGCACACCGAAACCTCCACCTTCCAATTGTGACCGTGGAGGTTTTCGCATTTCTTGTCCACCATTTTCAACTGGTGGGCTGCCGCAAACTGGGTGATGACCGTCAATTCATACATGTTTTCTTTTCCTATTTTCCTCACGATGCATGGCTGGAGGCGGATCCGCCTTTGAAAAGGTTCTTCAATTTGGTCGTGATCTTTCCAGGTTCGAGCTTCTTGAATTCACGCAGGAGCTCTTCCTGCTTTTTGGACAAGTTGGTCGGTGTTCGGACATCGAACTGAACGATGAGATCGCCGCGCTTTCCGCTTCGAAGCGATGGAATGCCCTCGCCGTGAAGCCGCATGGTGTCGCCCGGTTGGGTGCCTTTCGGAATCTGAATGGATGTTTCACCGGTGAGAGTGGGAATGACGATCTCGTCTCCGAGTGCCGCCTGAACGAAGCCGATCTTTGCCCGAAAAAGGACGTCGGTGTTGTTGCGTTCAAAATATTCGTGCGGTTCGACGGAGATGAAGATGTAGAGGTCTCCGGGTGGACCGTTGTACGTGCCGGGCTCTCCTTCTCCGTTCAGCCGGAGCCGAGACCCGTTGTCCACCCCGGCCGGAATCTTGACGGAGACTTTCTTGCGGACAATGACCCTGCCGTTTCCCCGACACTCCGGACAGGGTTGGGTGATCACCTGACCGTTTCCCCGGCAGACCGGGCAGGAGGTCCGTACCGTGAAAAAGCCCTGACTTCGGGTGACCTGGCCGGACCCATGGCACTGCCTGCAGGTTTCGGGATAGGTCCCTGGTTTGCAGCCGCTTCCTTCACAGGTTGGGCAAACGCCGGTTTTTTCGACTTCGATTTCTGTTTCCGTTCCGAATGCCGCCTGAAGGAAGGTGAGGCTCAGGTCATAGCGAAGATCCGCCCCCCGCTGGCTGCGGCTTCGGCTTCTTCCGGAGCCGCTGAGTCCGAACAGGTCCTCGAAAATGCCCCCGAAACTCGAAAAGATGTCTTCGAAGCCCCGGAATCCGGAGAAACCGGCACCTTCCAGCCCCTGATGACCGAACTGGTCGTAGATCTGCCGTTTCTGCGGATCTCGAAGCACTTCATAGGCTTCTGCCGCTTCCTTGAATTTCTCTTCGGCTTCCTTGTTGTCGGGATTCTTGTCGGGATGATAGGTCACGGCCAGTTTTCGATAGGCCGTCTTGATTTCCGATTCCGAAGCGTTTCGCGATACCCCGAGAATCTCGTAATAATCCCTCTTGGTGGTCATGTACCGATCCGAATTGCTATGCTGGGTGATTTCTGGAAAACGGGTTCGAACAATGGTAAAACCGTCTGACTTGCCGGATGCCGTTCAGGGATCGGTTGTTCCGATATCCCCATGAGGCTGCAAAGAAAAGGAAGTCCTCTGGAACACTAATACAAAAACCTCTTTTGTCAACAGACCGCTATCCAAGAAGCTGCCTGCGGATGATGGTGTCCTTTTTCCAGCGTATGTCGTCCTTTTTGGGATACTCGATGTTGTAGTGCAGTCCCCGGCTTTCTTTCCGGTGCATGGCACATCGGATGATGAGTTCTGCCACCATGGCGATGTTGCGCAGCTCGATGAGATCGGAGGATACCTTGAAATCCCAGTAGTATTCCCGAATTTCGTTCTGAATCATCTCGATCCGACGCCAGGCTCTCGAAAGCCGTTT
>JBFMBE010000262.1:0-3336 GCA_040755275.1 Thermodesulfobacteriota bacterium
TCCTTTCTCCAGTCCTTTCTGAAGTGCTTCGAGCCCGCTGTGATGCAAGTGTATGCGCCCGTCATCCTCTGCGGCATGTTTCAAGATGCGGTTTACCCATTTGGGGATGTCGCGGGTATGACCATAAGCGTCTCGGATGTCTCGAGACAAGTTTCTGGAAAGCGCCGTTGCATCGAGCCCCTTCCGGACGAGGCGTCTTGCGAAGGGCTTGGCTTGTTCGAGCAGGCTGGCATGGCTACCCAGAATTTTTCCGAGGGCCTCGGTTTGAACGATGGTTTTCAAGATGAGCAGGATGTTTCGGGGCAGCCGGATGCGATGCCGCAACACCAGCTGCATGATCTGGTCGTAGACATCCCGGGCGGTGATGGTTCGCAGACTTCTGCCGTAGAAGGGTTCGCAGGCATCCATGAAATCCGAGACGAATTTCGGATGGTTCGCCTGTGCCTCCGACAGAATGCCCGCCCGAATCAGGGCATCGATAACCATTTCGTAATCATGCTCCGCAAACCCCAAGAAAAGCATACCTACCGTCTTCATCAGAACGGGATCGAGATAGCCCACGATGCCAAAATCGACAAGCCCCACCCGACCATCCGGCATGACGATGGTGTTGCCGGGATGCGGATCTGCATGATAATATCCGTGAACCATCATTTGCCTGGAAAATGAACGCAAGCCGATGAGGGCGATTTCCTCCGGATCGATCCCCATGCCGCGAATGGCTGCGATCTGGTCCATGCGAACCCCTTCGATGAATTCCATTACCAGAACCGATCGACTGGTCATATCCCAATGCACCTTTGGGATGTGGATTTCATCGATATCCCGAAAATTTTCGGCAAACCGCTCCATGTTTCCGGCTTCGATGAACATGTCGAGTTCCCTGAAAACGGTCCGTTCGAATTCCTCGACGATGTGAACGACACCGACCAACCGAGCGGCCTCGAAGAGGCTTTCGAGCCTGCCTGCCATTCGGTACATCAAGCGGATATCCTTCTGGATGATCTTTCGAATGCCGGGACGAACGATCTTGACGGCCAGCGACATGCCTTCCAGCGATACGGCACGATGCACCTGGGCGACCGAGGCGGCGGCCATCGCTTGGGGCTCGAAGGATCGAAACAGACTTTCGATCGGCCCAAGCTCGCTTTCGATAATCACCCGCACTTCGGTAAACGGTATGGCGGGCACCTGATCCTGAAGCAAGGAAAGTTCATCGATGAAGGGTTTCGGGAGAATATCGGCCCGGGTACTCAGGAGCTGACCCAATTTGATGAAGCTCGGCCCCAATTCCTGAAGAGCTTCCCGCAGGTGACGTGGCGCAATGGACATCAGAGAAGCAGGTATCGCTGCATCGGCTGTGCGGCAAAATCTTCCGAAGAGAGCTTCTGCAAGCCCGCTCATGGCATGACGGCTCATGATCCGAGCAACGGCTGCGGCACGAGCAGTCCCGCCCCATGTTGGTTTAGAAAAAAGGTTCATGGCCGCTTCCGGGGATCCAAATGGTTTTGCGAACGCTTTCTTTCCGTTTCATACTGTGTTAGAAAAACCGGGTCAATGAGAAACGAATTCGGATATCTCCTTCCTGATTTCGCTGAAAAGACGATCATGCTGAAAGGCTCGGCAACATGCGATTGAGACGATCGACACTTTCCGTACCCGGGCACCGGGGATCCATGCACGACAAGGCTGCAGGAAGCGGAGCCGATGTCATCATGCTCGATCTGGAAGACAGCGTTCCGCTCGAAAGCAAACTCGATGCACGACGTGAGGTCATCCGATCGATCTGCGAAAAAGACTGGGGCAAGACGACGCTGACAGTTCGAATGAACGGCATCGACACGCCGTTCGGGTATCGGGATCTGATCGAGGTGCTCGAAGCCTGTACCGACCGAATCGACGCCATCGTCGTCCCCAAGGTGGATCATCCAGGCGACATTCATTTTGTCAGCCGGCTGATCGACGGTATTTCCCGAAACCTCGGAAAAGAGCTTGCCGTCGGAATCGAGGCAACCATCGAATCGGCCGAAGGAATGGAAAACGTATCCGCCATTGCCGCGGCAAGTCCCCGCCTGAAAACCCTCGTTTTCGGCATAGCCGATTATTCGGCATCCCTCGGGGCTAGACTTGTCTCGATTTCCGGCCACGGCGAAAACGAGTCCGACATTTATCCAGGACACCGTTGGCACTACGCCATGTGCCGAATCGTGAATGCAGCCAAGGCCAACGGCCTGTTGGCCATTGATTCCCCATACGGTCATTTCCGGGATATCGACGGTCTGGCTCAGGCCTCCCGAATGAGCTGCAGTCTGGGTTTCGATGGAAAGTGGGCCATTCACCCCGGACAGATCGAAACCATTCATGCCGTATTCACCCCGACATCTGAAGACATCGAGCGGGCGGGTCGGGTCCTTGCCGCCTTTGCCAAGGCGCGACAGCAAGGGCGAGGAGCGGCCAGCCTCGACGGACGGATGATCGACCAGGCCACGGTACGCATGGCGCAGCAACTCTGGGACCAGGCCATCGCCCTCGGGCTTGCCCACCCCAATGCATCATCGGAAACCCTATGAAAACCCGGTTCCCGATCATTCTGGCATCTCAGAGCCCCAGACGACGCTACCTGATGAAACAGGCTGGAATCGAATTCACCGTCATTCCCTCCAACTGCGAAGAGAGGATTGATCCCGATCTTTCGCCGGAAGTTTGTGTGGCCCAGCTGGCGGAGCAAAAGGCCTTGGATATCGCCATGCGGAACCCCGAGGCATGGGTGATCGGCGCAGACACCATCGTCGTCATCGACGGGAACATCCTCGGCAAACCGTCTTCCAAGACGGAAGCCGCGTCGATGCTGCGGCAGCTCAGCGGCAGAACCCACCAGGTGCTGACGGCATTCGCACTGATACATTCGGCGTCGGAAAGGACCATCCGACGCACGGTTTCGACGGACGTTCTGTTCAAGCCGCTGTCCGATTCGGAAATCGCCTGGTACATCGGAACGGATGAACCGTTCGACAAGGCAGGTGCCTATGCGCTTCAGGGAATCGGCGCGTTCATGGTGAAGGCCGTTTACGGGTCTTACACCAACGTCATCGGACTTCCCATATGTGAACTGGTTGAAACGCTCGCTGCCGAAGGAATCGTTGTGTTTTCATGACGGATGAGGTCGCAAAAAGTCGCTTTTCCCGTGCTTTTCGGGAATGCCGGGCATAAGCGGGGTGGCTGGGGAAGCCTTTTGAGCTTGCTGCGAAAACGTGTTTGAAGCCGCCGGATATCGTTGGATCGGACGGACGCGCTTGAACGAATGGACATTGAAAAGCAAGCCGTTGCGATTCAACC
>JBFMBE010000263.1:0-3294 GCA_040755275.1 Thermodesulfobacteriota bacterium
GGCCTGTATCGAATGACTGACCCAATGCCCGGCCCTTACGAGCTCGGGCGGCTGAGTTTATCCGCTGCAGCGAAAAAGGCGTATGTCCTGCCATGCGACGATGACGAGACTTTCCGACTTTTTGCGAGGCCATCACGTTTTCCAGGTGACGGACAGGGGTTTTCGCGGTGGAATCCGATGATAAACAACCTTCGGATATCCCACCATCAGGGCGGCATAGGGAAGATGCCCCTTCGGAAAACCCAGGGCCTCATGAAGGGGCGGCCAGAACAAGGCAGCCGTCAGAAAAAAACCCGCCCAGCAAACCCCAAGCCCCATGGCCGAGGCTGCAAGCTCCGCGGTTGCGGCCGCGATCACGCATGCGTTTGGAGCCGTCACATCGGATTTGTCTGCATGGGCGATCAGCAGATGGGGTGAATGCCGGCAGATGCCGTCCATGCCGATGGCGTAACCGGCCAGAATGCGGTCGAAATGCCACAAGGCTGCCATGGTCGGATTGTCCTGCTGCACCTGACGCATCCAGTCGGCAACCATATCCGTCATCCGTCGAACCTCATCCGTATTGTAGACAACGATCCACGATACGGGCTGGTTGTTGTGACCGGAAGGGGCGAACCGGGCGACATCCAGCACCTGCATGAGTTCTTCCCGATCGACAGGCCTCTTCCGATAGGCCCGAATGGACCGACGGGACTTGAGAAACTGAGTCGCTTGTTCGATGGAAATCCGGTGTTCCGGTCGAATCGGCAAAACTTGATCCTGCGGTATGTCCCGATGGGAAAAGGCTTCATGCGGGCATACGGCCACGCAATGCCCGCATCGAATACAGAGGGATTCGCCGTCCCGTACCAGGACCGGCGGCTGGTCTTTGGCTTTCTGCTCCAGAATGCGGGTAGGGCATTCCATGACACAGATGAAGTCTCGCTTACAACGCTCTGGATCGATATGAATCATAATGGCCTCGCAAAAAGTCGCTTTTCCCGTGCTTTTCGGAAATGCCGGGCATCAGCGGGGTGGCTGGGGAAGTTGTTTGAGACTGCAGCGAAAACGTGTTTGAAGCCGCCGGATATCGTTGGATCGGACGGACGTACTGGATCGAAATATCGATTGAAAAACAAGCCGTTGCTATTCAACCGGCCTCTGGTTGCTGTCTGGCCATCCGTCCGATCCTACGAGATCGGGCGGCTGAGTTTTTTCGCAGCAGCGAAAAAGGTTCCCCAGCCACCCCGCGACTCGACAGAGACTGTCTGGCTTTTCCCGTGCTTTTCGGGAATGCCGGGCATCAGCGGAGCGACATCGTCATGCTCCGGAAGTCGTCCCGAAGACGATCCTCCCATTGGAAGCTGCTCGTCGGACCTTTCCGGATCGTTCCAAAAACCGCAGATGGGCGATGGCCTCGCCGGTCGCAAACCATTTCTGGGCAACCGGAAAATCCTTCCAACTGTCGCAGCGGATATCCCAGGTCATTCTTCCGACAACATCATAGGCGCACAGGCTCTCCTGTTCCAGGATCCGCTCGATCTCAAGAAGTCTCGCCTCATGATGATATCGCAGTTCCTGAATTCTGCCCTGAAAGTCTGAGACCAAGCTCCGATGCCCCGGCAAAACATGAACGACGTCCATCTGCGAGACCTTTTCGAGGCTCTGCAGGTAGTTCGCCAGTGGATCGCCTTCCTCGCTCCAGCACTGAATGTTCGGGGTGATGTCCCCAAGAATGTGATCCCCTGCAATCAGAAAGCGGTGTTCTGCATTGTAAAGACATACATGTCCGAGGGTATGGCCGGGAGTCTCCACACAACGAAGAACATATCCCGCATACAGAATGGTTTCATCGTCCCGAAGCACCGAAAGTCCGGGAATCCAGTCCGTTCCGTACTTGTTGCCCGGATGCTGGGCCAGGACCTGTCGAAGTTCGGCTTCGGGAAAACCGTTCTTCGCCGCATAGGCGATCATGGGCTCGAAGCCATCCCAGGTTTCGAGAATTTCGGCATCGGGTCTGCTGAAGAAGATGCGGCTTTCCGGATGGGCCAGTCGGCTCACCAGGCCGTAATGATCAGCATGCAGATGGGTGATGAAAAAATCCGTCCGTTCGGGTGCAAGCCCCAGCTTCTGCAGTGCAGAAGAAAGTACCTGAAAGCATTCCTCCCGATTGAACCCGGTGTCGACGACCAAATGGCGGTCTTCCCCCCGAAAGGCATAGCTGTTCAGGCTTTGCAGCGGGCTTTGGGGTAGCGGCACCTCGATCCGGAAAAGTCCTGGAAAAAGCTCTTCCATCACCCTTCCCTCAGTTTGAAGTCGCCATCCTTGTACAGAATGAACTTCAGCCACCGCATCCCGAATTTGAGCAGAGCGATTTCGTCGTTTCGAATGGATTCGACGGTCTCGGACGGAATGTCGTAGCGCTTGAGAAACGTGCTTTCGAAAACGAAATCCCGGAATGCATCGAGGTTGTAACTCACCATGAAGAAGAGCTGTTTGGTCTTTTCGGTCAGGGCGATGTTCTTGGGAAAGGATCGTTTGCGAACGATGAGGTCCGTCCATTCGGCATTGATCTCGTCATCGATATCCACACCCTGATCCTTTCGCCATTCGCGGATGGTCCAAATCTTGTCCTCGAGAAACCCCTTGCAGTGCGGCTCTTCGATCAGGATGAAAAAGCCGGATTCCTCGGTCTGCTCCCGATGGCTGAGAGCACCGACACCGACCGGATAATACCGGCAGGTAGAGGGCCTATGGGAATACACGATGCAGCCGTCGTCCCGAACGAAGGGGCAGGATCGCTTCTCGTCGTCCAGAAGCTTGAGGGTGACGACAGGCAGATCGGTTTTTTCGAGGAGATTGGGTTCGGTGTAAATCGCCAGAAATTCCTGGCTGGAAAGCTCCAGTTTTTTCTTGAGCCGGATGATGTCGTAGGGAGTGAGCAGAATACGAATGTTTCTGCAACAGGTCGTAAAACACGGAACTCCGGGATGGCAGCGGAATTGGATCTCGCTGTCTATGCTGAGCTGAAGGGGCTGAATCCGGGCCGGTTTCTCGTCGGTCGCTGGTTGCAATACTTCGGGCTGTTGTTCCATGATGTTTCGGTTCCTTTCTGTGGAATGTCTCCGCTGTATAGCGGAAGCCCGATGGGGAAGTCAACTCGATTCAAGAATGATGGCCTCGCAAAAAGTCGCTAATCACCGACTTTCCTTCAAAGCCGTGCCTCCAGCAGGAGGGCGGGTGATGTTTTGCGAAGCAGCGGAAACTGTTTGAAGCAGCCGGAGATCGTTGGATCGGGCGGACGCAATTCATTTG
>JBFMBE010000264.1:0-3278 GCA_040755275.1 Thermodesulfobacteriota bacterium
AGGATCGGACGGATGGCCAAACAATGAATACAGGCTGGTGGAATCGCAACGGCTTGCTTTTCAATGTCCATTCGTTCAAGCGCGTCCGTCCGATCCAACGATATCCGGCGGCTTCAGACACGTTTTCACAGCAAGCTCAAAAGGCTTCCCCAGCCACCCCGCTGATGCCCGGCATTCCCGAAAAGCACGGGAAAAGCGACTTGTTGCGGGGCCATCAATCATTTCCGGATTACCAATTCCTGCCCTTGAATTCCGGTATAGAAGACCACCAGACGGCACGGCTGATCGCCCTTGTTCCGACCGTTGTGAAACACATCCACCATTTCGATGATGGCATCCCCGGCTCGATAGAACGACGAATGCCCGGGGGGCTCCGGTTCCACCTCGAGTTCACCGGCGAGGACGTATGCATAGACCGGTGTCGGATGTTTGTGCCAGCCCGTTTGCTGACCGGGCGGAATTTCCACCAGCATGACCGTGACTTCGGCTTTGTCGGTCACCGGATACCGGATGGGCATACCAGCGGCCGTTGCCTGGGTCTTCTGGATGCATGTTGCCGAAATCGCGCTGCTGTATGCCTCCGTCTTTTCGATGTTCCCTTGGAACCTCAGGACATCGGAGACGAAGTAGCGCCCAACGCCCTGGTGTTCCCAAAAGGTATGGAGTCCATCGCTGTAGCGCGTGCCGGAAGCCGAAACCGCACTCGGCAGGGTGAAAACGGATCCGTCGGACGTCTCGAGGGTAACCCTGTTTCGTTCGTTATCGAAACAGGCTTTCATGCGGTTTCCATCGGTTGAGATGTACGTCGCGGGAACTTGGTGACTCTCCCCGGTTGCACCACAGGTCAGCGCCGCGGCATGGCCGACGGCCAGCCATACAACCAACAGTATCCACAACGAAAGGTGTCGTTTCATCGCAAGGTTCCGTCGCTGTTCCAGCCGCGCAAGCTGTAATAATCGGCTTTCATCCGCTCGAAGGTTTCGGGCGGGATGACATCCCCGTTTTCGAGTGGCTCCTGAAAGAAACGCTTGGGCAGGGTATCGTCGGCTGCAGTCATCCCTTCCCGCAAATTGAAGGCGCGGGCAAGGTCGCTGACGCGGGCGGCGATGTGCTGCAATTCGGTTTTGTCGAATTGCCGCCCCGTTGAAAGAGCGACGATCCGAGACAATTCCTCCCAGGTATAGAAATCCCGGTAAAAGCGGCAGGTCACGAGGCAGTCGTGCAGGGTGCAGCGGTCCTCGAAATCGATGAACAAAGCCGCCTTCCCTTCGACTTGATCCCGGGGAATCATCCCTGCAAGTTCCGCCTTATAAAAAGTGCTGCGCAGATGACAGGCCCCGCGGTCGCTCACGGCATAGGCGAGAGCCATTCCGTTCAGGCACCGGGGATCATATCCGGCAGGTTCCATGCCCTTCACGTGAACGGCCTGCTCGGACATTCCGAAGGTATCGGCTGCAGAGCGGATCCCCTCGGCCAGAACCGCGCCGATCCCCTCCCGATGAGCGATTTGAACGAGAAGCCTTCCGGCGTCTTCGGCATTGCCGTAGGAAATGCGCTCCTCGATTCTGCCCTGCCGGCTTGCCTCCATGGCGAGCGCCACGAGATTTCCGGAACTGATCGTATCCATGCCGAGTCTATCGCAGATATCGTTCAGCCAAGCGATTTCCTCGATGGAATCGATCATACACAACCCCCCGAATGCATACAGGGTTTCGTACTCCGGCCCTTCGAGCCGCAATCCCCGGTGCCGCCCTTCCGTCACCTCGATCATTTTACCGCATGCCATAAAGCACGTTCGACAAGCCTTGGGCTTGGCCCCACATCGTGCCTTCATGGCATCGGCTCCGATGCTCTGCCATCCGTCGAAACGCCCGGCAGACCAATACCGTGTGGGGAAACCGCCCGCATTGTTCAGCAAGGCCACCATCATCGGTGTTCCGTTGTTGCGATAGGCTGCTGTGGCTGGATGATCCTTGAACCGGTTCATCGTTTCCCGCCCATAGGATTTAAGGCCGTCCGGATCGGCAAACGGCCTCGTCTGAACACCATGAAACGCCACGGCCTTGATGCGTTTGGAGCCGAGAACGGCCCCCATTCCCGATCGTCCGGCCGATCGCCACCGATCGTTTTCGATCACGGAAAAGCGTACCAGCTGCTCACCGGCTGGACCGATCGTCACCACCCCCGACTCCCGATCCGTCGGAAGAGCGGCTTTCACGGAGTCCTCGGTTTCGAAGCTGTCTTTTCCCCATAGGTGCGCTGCATCGTGAAAGCGAACCGTCTCGTCGGAAATCTCGATCCAGACGGGTCGTTCGGATCGGCCGTAGATGACCATGGCGTCGTAACCGGTACGGCTCATGGGGGTCGCGATGCGGCCGCCCGAATAGGAATGCCCGAGAAATCCGGTCAATGGGGACTTGGACAGAACGGCATAGCGGCAGGAGCCATAAACGGGACTGTCGGATACCGGCCCAAGAGCGAACACGAGGTGGTTTTCCGGTGCAAGCGGATCCACACCTGCCGGATTCTTGGCAAGCAGGATGGAAACACCAAGACCTTTCCCGCCCAACAAGGCGGCTGCATCGGCATCACTGAGGGTTTCGACGGAAAACGTCCGTCGTGTCACGTCGATCACGAGAATTCGATGAAACAAACCGTCCATGGACTATCCTTTCCAGAAATAGGGAAGAGGGGGAAAGCAAAACTCATGAGAACGTCCGCACCTCCGGAAATGAAACCATACCAGAAACCCACTGCTCACTGCCCACTCATCACTGATGGTCCCGCAAAAAGTCGCATCTACCCCGATTTTGTTGATAGCCGGGCCTGAACATGGCGGGGCATATGCCTTTTGATGCTGCAGCGGATACTTGTTTGAAGCCGCCGGAGATCGTTGGGCCGGGCGGCGTTCAACTACAAGCAATTGTTTGAAATTCAAACCGTTGTAGCTTGCTGGCCTGTATCGAATGACTGACCCAATGCCCGGCCCTTACGAGCTCGGGCGGCTGAGTTTATCCGCTGCAGCGAAAAAGGCGTATGCCCCGCCATGCGACGATTACGAGACTGCCCGACTTTTTGCGGGACCATCAGGATTGATGGAGTCGCAAAAAGTCGCTAACCACCGCTTTTCCTTCAAAGCCGGGCCTCCAGCAGGAAGGCGGGTGGTGTTTTGCGAAGCAGCGGAAACTGTTTGAAGCAGCCGGAGATCGTTGGATCGGGCGGACGCACTTCATTTATATTGGTTTGAAAAACAGCATGTTGGAAACCACCAAACCATT
>JBFMBE010000265.1:0-1877 GCA_040755275.1 Thermodesulfobacteriota bacterium
AAGATGCCCGCCATTCATCGGAGGCTTGAGAGTAACGTACATTAGGAAGGATGGAACATGCTCAGTTTTTTACGCAAAAACGCCGGAACCTGGCTGATCAAGGTATTGCTTGGGTCTATCGTCCTCGTGTTCATCTTCTGGGGAGTCGGCAGCTTTCGGGAAAGAGGGGAAGGATGGGCCGCAAAAATCGACGGTGAGCCCATTTCCTATGAACAATACAACCAAGCCTACACCCAGATGGTCGAATACTACCGCAAGGCCTATGGTCAGCAGTTCAACGACGATCTGGTGAAAATGCTCAACCTTCGGCAGAAGGCGCTTGAGCAGCTCATCGACAGACAGCTGATGCTTCGAGAAGCCGATCGTCGGGGCATCATGGTCACGGATGAAGAGCTTTCCGACACGGTTCGGAACATGGCCGTATTTCAGGAGGACGGTCTGTTCAGCTCGAAGCGTTACCGCAGCGTGCTCACCCTCAATCGCATGACTCCGGAGATGTTCGAAGCATCGCAACGCGACATGATGCGGATTGAAAAACTCCAGAAAATGCTCACCTCGGGACTACACGTCTCCGAACCCGAACTTCAGCAATGGTTTGCATGGAGGCATGCGAAAACGAAGGTCGCTTATGTGCGTATCCAACCGGACCTGCTCGACACGGTGACCGTGGACGATGCCGAAGTCAGGGCTTACTACGATGGCCATCCACAGGCTTTCCGGATCGAGGAGAAACGTACCGTTCAATATGTGGAATTTCCGGCATCGCGCTACGCTTCGCAGGCTCAGGTCAGCGACGAGGACGTCCGCGATTACTATGAATCCAAACCGGCCGAATTCGAAAAGCCCAAAACCGTCGAAGCCCGTCACATTCTGTTCCGAACGGCCAAGGATGCATCCGACGCCGATGTGGAAAAAGCCCGGCAGAAGGCTCTGGATGTCCTGAAACAGGCAAGGGAAGGAAAGGATTTCGCCGAACTCGCCCGGAAACATTCGGAAGACCCGGCCAAGGCAAACGGCGGCTACCTCGGTGCCTTCAAGAAAGAAGACATGGTCGCTCCCTTCTCCGAAAAGGCCTTCTCTATGCAGCCTGGAGAAATCAGCGATCCGGTGAGAACGACCTACGGATGGCACATCATCAAGGTGGAAAAAGTCCATGAAGCCCACAAACAAAGCCTGGAGGAGGCCACTGCAGGCATTCGGTCCAAGCTGAAGCAGGAACGTGCGGTCGATGAAGCCATGAATGCTGCCGCAGCGTTCACCCAGCGAGTTCTGGACGGAAAGGGTTTTCAGAAGACCGCCGAAGCCGACGGGCTTCGTGTGCTGACCACCGAACCGTTTGATCGAAATGGCCCCAACGGCATCCCGAACGCCGCCCGCTTCGCAGAAACCGCCTTTTCACTCGAACCCGAAGGGGTGAGCGACGTCGTTTCTCTGGATCCTTCGACATCTATCGTCATGCAGCTGATGGGGATCGAACCCGAACATCCGGCCGAATTCGATGCAGTCAAAGAGAAGGCCAAGAACCTCACCCGAAAAGCCAAACAGAATCAAGAAGCATCGAAAATGGCCGAAGAAATTCTGAAATCCCTGAAGGATGGAAAGAAATTCGCCGATATTCCACCTTCCAAGGCCGTGATCAAGGGGGAAACCGATTTCTTCGAAAAGAACGCCGCCATTTCCGGAATCGGATTCGAGCCGGTGATCAACCACACCGCTTTTTCCCTGAACGAAGGAAAACCCCTTCCGGATACGGCTATCCAGGGGGAGAACGGGTATTATGTGATTCAATTTCTGGAAAAGAAGGCAGGCGATCTGCAAGGGTATGAAACGGAAAAGGAATCCATCCGAAGCTTTCTGATGAACCAGAAGCAGGCCGC
>JBFMBE010000265.1:1977-3238 GCA_040755275.1 Thermodesulfobacteriota bacterium
ACAAACATGTTCTGCAGAATGATGGGCACGGGCCCGATCGGTATGGCCAGATAGGCCCCGGATGCCGTCAGGGCGGCGAACAAGGCGGCGAAAATTCCCATTTTCAAGCGGACCATGTTTTGGCTTGCCGTCTCATGCGTTGGATGGGTTTGGGATTTCGAAGCAGTCTCCATACAAAATGGTCTCCAAGTTGCGGTTTTGGGTTTCGAGGATGAGATTTCCGTTTGCGTCGATGTCGATGGCCCGACCTTCGGTTACACCTTGGGGCGTAACGATACGAACCTGCTTTCCCAGTGTGGCGGACAGCGATTTCCACTCCCGCATGATGGCCACCGGATCGAGCCGATCGATGACCGCCTCGTAGGTGTCGAGAAATTCCCTCAGCAGGGCGACCCGTTCGACGGGCTGGTTGAGGATGTTTCGAATGCTGCAAGCCTTCTGTTCCACAGGCTCCGGATCGTTGTTGACATTGACTCCTATACCGATATTGACGAAGGATACCAGGTCCGTCTCGGCTTCCATTTCGCACAGCATCCCGGCCAGTTTGCAATCCCTGACCAGAAGGTCGTTCGGCCACTTGACCCGGGCGTCGATACCGGTCATCCGACGGATGGTACTGCACAGAACGACCGATGCGGCAAACGGATAGCGCATGACATGGGAGACAGGAACTTCCGGACGCAGCACGATCGTGAAGTAAAGCCCGCCATCGTCCGAAATCCAGCTCCGCCTCAGCCTGCCCTTCCCCCGTGTTTGCCGTTCGGCGACGACGACCGTAAAATGCGGACACCCTTCCCGTGCCAGCGACTTGGCCAGGTCCATCGTGGAATCGATCGTCTCCACGTGGTGCATGCGCCCTTCACGTTCCGGGAATTCAAAGGCATAGGGGATGTCAGGGGATGCCACCAACCGATACCCTTTTGGGGTTGCCTGAATGTCGTATCCGAGCCCCTGAAGTTTCTGGATATGGTTCCAGACCGTCACCCGGCTTGTGTGCAGAGCGGCGCTGAGGGCTTCGCCGGAAACGACATCCGTTTGGGATCGCAGCAAGGTCAAGAGTTGAGATTTCATGGTGTCCAATCGATACCGGGTAACAGGATCCGATAGCTCGTTAATAAGCAATTACAACATGCTTAACGAAAACACAAGCACCTTTTACCCATGATGGTCCCGCAAAAAGTCGCCGCTACCCCGATTTTGTCGATTGCCGGGCCTGAGCATGGCGGGGCATATGCCTTTTGATGCTGCAGCGGATACTTGT
>JBFMBE010000266.1:0-3088 GCA_040755275.1 Thermodesulfobacteriota bacterium
TATCAGACATTTTTTTGCCTCCTTATAAAAAAAGTTTTTGATTTCGATCACTATGGTCATTATAGCCCAACTCTTTGATAAATCAAGGTAATTTGTAAATAACTAGGCTTAAGTTAATGACATTGATTAGATTTTATCAAAATGCCGTTCGGATTGCTACTTAAGTGAACGTTTTGATATCCTGAAATTTGTTCTAACTGTAAATCCAAACCAATTCTTGGTCCAACGTAATCGAGATATTCATCAAGCGTTAAATTCGGTCTGGCATCGAGAAAGCGTTCCACGTGTTCTTCAATTACCAGATCCGGTTTGATTTCCTGCAAGATTTCTTTCATCCAATGATGATCATAACTGTCCATTTTGGGCCAAGGTTTCCAAATGTAAATCGATGTATTGAAACTTTCTGACATGAATGGCTCAATGAAGCAAAAAAAAGAGTCGCGAAACACAACGACTCGTCGCGAAGATGTTGGACATATTTTTATGAAGGATGAATTATTGAATCGGAGTGTTGTTTCCGTTACACAAGATTTTGGCACTCGAATCACTCGTTCAGTTTCGTGAAAAATATCAGCAACACCCAAACGAAGGGCCAGATCTCCTTGATTGAAGCGAGATTCAAACGTGTCTATCGAGTAGTCATCAAGGCGCCTAATTTCTGGAAACCAAGATTGAACAATGTCAAGGATTCGTTGGTAGGCAATCCATCCCCCTATATAATTCCAATGGGTGTCTGTCCGATAATATATTTGTCGATTGGCTTTTTCCTCTATTAAGGATGGCCTAAGATCCAGTATCGGAATATTCGTGTGTTTCTGTAAAAAAGCAAGTAATTGATCGATTCGCTTGCTTTTTGTCATTCGCTTTTGAAGGGATTCTGGTAAATATTCCGGATAAATACTCTCCTTGTCTGGCGCAATAAAAAATAGATAGCGAACCCCCTGTTGCTCAAAGAAGTTTTTCCTTCCTTGCAACTTCCTGGCCCATGTCTCTAGGACATCTTCTGATAACGTTTTCTTGCCCAGAATATCCTCTATCGAGCCTTCGCTTCCACGAAACAGCCAGCCTTTTCTTCCCAAAACAAATCCAGGCAAAGGAGATTTGTTAAATCCAACGATAAGTATTCGATTGTGTAACAAGGCAAGGGTTTCTCGAAAAACCAGATGATCTGAGAAATATTGTTCAAACAGCTTCACAAAGAATGCAGCAGATGTCTGATTGAAATCTGGAAAAATGGCGAGTCTTCGATTCTCCAGGTTGGAGGTTTCCTGTTTGGGCATCCAGATTGTTGCAAGGAGAGGGATAAAAAGAACACATAGGAAAAAGAAGATCAAACATGTTTGTGAGCCGAGAATAATACGATGCCTAACCTCTCTTGTTGTAGTGGCATCAGCTTTCAAGTATCGGATCCTGAATAACATATTCCAGTGCATTTTTACACCTCTACATGCAAAACATACCCTGTTAGCAGTTGTATCTAAATGATTACCGGTTTTGTCGAAGACCGGGCTATTGTGATGGATATTTTGGGTCGGAAAGGCTGAATGATGGGTTGATAGGGAGGATCACAGATTTTACGATTTACTGCTTCCTTTACCTATTGCCCATGATCAGGCTGTCAGCCCGACAGCCATCCGGGTGGCGACGACAAGCAGGATGACGGCGAAGACTTTCTTGAGTTGCTGGACCGGCAGAGCGTGGGCGATGCGCACACCAAGCGGGGCCGTCAGAACACTGGCAACCACGATGCCAACCAGCGCCGGGAGGTAGAGAAACCCCAGAGAGTAGGCCGGCAGGTCGGTGGCCTGGATACCGTTGACAAGATAGCCGATCGTTCCGGCGATGGCGATGGGGAAACCGATGGCAGCCGATGTGCCGATGGCATGATGGACTGGGATGTTGCACCAAACCATGAATGGTACCGAAAGGGTTCCGCCGCCGATACCGACCAGGCTGGATACGGCACCGATGAGGTTTCCGACGGCGAACATGCCGATATTGCCGGGAAGCGATCGGGAGGGTTTGGGTTTCTTGTCGAGAAGCATCTGGACTGCGACGTAATAGAGAAACAGAACGAAAAAGCCTTTCAGAAATCCGGTGGAAAGGCGTGCGGCAATGCACGATCCAAGAAAGGTGCCGATCAGAATTCCGATGACGATGCGTTTGACCACATCCCAGTGAACGGCTCCCCTTCGATGATGGGCCAGAAAACTGGACACAGACGTGAATACAATGCTGGCCATGGATGTGCCCAATGCCAGATGCATGATGAGCTGAGGGGATATTCCCTGACGGCTGAAGGCGAAAACCAGCATCGGTACGATGACGAGCCCGCCGCCGATACCCAACAGACCGGCCAAAATGCCGGCGATGGTGCCTATGGCGATGTAGGTAGCAAGAATCCAGAACATGGTAGGAATATCGAATATGGGTAATGGGCTAAGATGTTGGATCGATGACCATCTTCAGGGGGATGGCAAGACTGTCGGCTTCGCAAAAAGTCCATCATATGGACGGCTTCGAAAAAAGGCTGCGGGCAAGGAGTGCAAATCCCGTCTGTGAGGCGTACTGAAACGTACGCCGCAACGACGAGGGATGCAGCACGACACAGCATCCGGCCTTTTTGCGGGGCCGTCAAAAGATGGCCCCGTAAAAAGTCAGGCCCTCTCATTTGACCCGCAGGAAGGCGGGTGAATTTTGCTCAGCAGCGGAAAAACTCAGCAGCCCAAGCTCGTAGGATCGGGCGGATGGCCAAAATGGAAAGAAAGGTTTGGTGGTTTCCAACATGCTGTTTTTCAAATCAATACAAATGAATTGCGTCCGCCCGATCCAACGATCTCCGGCTGCTTCAAACAGTTTCCGCTGCTTCGCAAAACATCACCCGCCCTCCTGCTGGAGGCACGGCTTTGAAGGAAAGTCGGTGGTTAGCGACTTTTTGCGACTCCATCAAAAAAGATGGACTCGCAAAAAGTCAGGAAGTCTCTGTCGAGTCGCGGGGTGACTGGGGAACCTTTTTCGATGCTGCGAAAAAACTCAGCCGCCCGATCTCGTAGGATCGGACGGATGGCCAAACAGTGAATACAGGCTC
>JBFMBE010000267.1:0-3085 GCA_040755275.1 Thermodesulfobacteriota bacterium
GTAAAAAGGCCGGATGCTGTGTCGTGCTGCATCCCTCGTCATTGCGGCGTACGTTTCAGTACGCCTCATTCCTCGGGATTTGCACTCCTTGCCTGCGGCCTTTTTTCGAAGCCGTCCATATGATGGATTTTTTGCGACTCCATCAATTGTGATGGCCTCGCAAAAAGTCGCTTTTGCCGTGCTTTTCGGGAATGCAGGGCATCAGCGGGGTGGCTGAGCCTTTTGAGACTGCTACGAAAACCTGTTTGAAGCCGCCGGATATCGCTGGATCGGACGGACGTACTGGATCGAAATATCGATTGAAAAACGAGCCTCCGCAATTCAACCAGCCTCTGTTTGCTGTCTGGCCATCCGTCCGATCCTACGAGATCGAGCGGCTGAGTTTTTTCGCAGCAGCGAAAAAGGCTCCCCAGTCACCCTGCGACTCGACAGAGACTTCTCGACTTGTTGCGAAGCCGTCAACCTGTTTCCGCAAGTGATCCTGTTGCCGTGTGAATGGATTGAAAATTCTTAAAAAGTCTTCAGTTCGTCGTCATCGAAAGGAATCAGTTTTTCAGGAGAAACTTCCCGAGTTCCGTCGGATGAAACCGATTTGCGCGTTTTGAGAGCCGGAAGTTTAGATGGATTCGATGTTTTTAATGTCTTAGACGTCTTCGGAGTGGGTGCCACCTGGATCGATGCGGGCTTTTTCTTCGAACCGGCGATAATGGTGAAGATTTCCTCGACCATGTGCTTCATTTCTGCCGCCTGAGCGTTGAGTTCTTCGGCAGCGGAGGCGGATTCTTCCGCATTGGCTGCATTCTGCTGGGTAACCTGATCCATCTGGGCCGCTGCAGAGGTCAGTTGCTGAATGCCTTCCGCCTGTTCGTTCGATGCTGTGGAAATCTCGGAAAGAAGCTCCCCGACCTTTCGGGTGCTGTCGGAAACCTGAACGAATTCAGTGCTTGTCTTGTTGACGAGGATCGATCCTTCGTTCACTTTCTTGATCGTATCCTCGATGAGATTGGATGTCTGCCTGGCAGCCTCAGCCGCTCTTCGGGCCAGATTCCGGACTTCATCCGCGACGACGGCAAAGCCTGCTCCAGCTTCACCCGCCCTGGCAGCTTCAACAGCCGCATTGAGTGCCAACAGGTTTGTCTGGAAGGCGATTTCATCGATCGTCTTGATGATTTTCGACGTTTCCTCACTGGCTGCCGTCATGTCCTTCATGGCAACGATCAATCGGTTCATGGTCTCGCCGGCGCTGGTGATGACGCGGGAGGCTTCGATCATCATGGCGTTGGCCTGACCGGAATTGCTGGCGTTCTGCTTGGTCATCGCGGCCATTTCCTCCAGGGACGAAGAGGTTTCCTCGATGGCTGCGGCTTGTTCGGAGGAACCTTCGGCCAGTGTCTGACTGGCTTCGGAAACCTGGGATGCTGCGGAACGAACCTGCTCGGCGCCGTCATCCAGAGAAGCAATGATCCGATAGATCGGTTTGGTGAGAGAACGCGAGAACCAGAAGACAGCGAAAGCAGCGATGAGAATGCAGATCAGTGAGGTGATGACGATGGCGTTGCGTAGCGAGTGAATATCCGCCAGGAATTCATCGACCGGAATGGTGGCTGCAACGGCGAATCCACAGGATGGGACAGGGGCGTATCCGGTCAGTTTCAAGGAGCCCTTAAAGGTATATTCGCCCAATCCCATCTTCCCACCGAGCATTTTTTCTGCGGCATCCTTCATCTCTGGAATTTTCAGGATATTCATCTCCAGAACCTGCTTTTCATCTGGATGGACGACCATGGCGCCGGTATTGTCTACGAGCACGGCATAGCCGGTCTTACCGATTTTGACGGACAGAACGTGTTCGGCAAGGAAGTCCGTCTTGAGGATCAGGCCCAGCATGCCGACCAGTTTGCCTTTGGGCGAAAGAATCGGTGCAACGATGGGAACGACGGGTTTCCCGGTTTTTTTGGATTTTACGGCGTTGGCGATGACCGGTTTGCCGATCTGTATCGCTTTCTTGAAGTAGTCCCGATCCTGGATCGAAATTCCCTTGTATCCACCCTGGACGCCGTCGGAATAAATTTTCCCGTCCGCATCAGAAACGAAAATCCCTTCATACCCCCCACCGATCTGCTTCATGGCATTGGCCAGCTTGGTATCGAGAAAGTCGATTTCTGCTTTGGCATTTTCCACACCGACTTCCGCAACTCTCGTTGCGGTTGCGATGGTGGTGTTGCCGACGCTCAATTCCTCGGCCATTTTCTGTTCTTCGGTAAAAAGCACGTCGACCGTTCCGGCAAGGCTTTTGGCGACATTGAGGAGGGAGTTGGATGTGATTTCCTGGACCGTTCGGGTCGAGCGGAGGATTGACCAGGTTCCGACAATGGCCAGAGGAACGGCCATAATCAGGATGCCTCCGAGGATGAGTTTGAAAGCGAGGGATCGATGATTCATATAGCAGTCCTTTCACGAATAAGATTTATGGCAAGGTGTATTTATACCTGTATGAAGAGAAGGCCGTAAAATGCGTCATAGGCCGAAACCAACCGCTTCCCGTGTTCGAGAAATGGGGTTCCGGAGGGGGAATACAAATATATATCGGCACTTCGGTCTGCATCTTGAATGAAAAATCGGTTTGAATCAATAGCCATGAATCCATTATGATGGTATCGAACAAAGTCGGATTTCCCGTGCCTTTTGTAAATGTCGGGCATAAGCGGGGTGGCTGGGGAAGCCTTTTGAGACTGCTGGTTCAAACAGTTTCCTATGCTTCGCAAAACACCACCCGCCCTCCTGCTGGAGGCATGGCCTTGAAGGATGATGGGGTCGCAAAAAGTCAGGAAGTCTCTGTCGAGTCGCGGGGTGGCTGGGGAAGCCTTTTGAGACTGCTGCGAAAAAACTCAGCCGCCCGATCTCGTAGGATCGGGCGGATAGCCAAACTTGGAATACAGAATTGCTGAGTTGCAACAGGATGTTTTTCAAACCAATATTGATGAAGCATCTCCGCCCGATCCAACGATATCCGGCGGCTTCAAACACGTTTTCGCAGCAGTCTCAAAAGGCTTCCCCAGCCACCCCGCTGATGCCCGACATTTAC
>JBFMBE010000268.1:0-3081 GCA_040755275.1 Thermodesulfobacteriota bacterium
GGCGGAACGGTTTCGGTGACGAGCGAACCCGGCAAGGGCAGCACGTTCACCCTCTCGTTTCCAAAGGGTTCCTGAAGGGGGCGGTTTCGGCCGTTCGTGCTTGCGAAGGGAAACGACGCATCGGAAACGGCGATCCCACAGGCCTTCGCACCACGCATCCCGCCCGGCCTACAGGATATCGTCCATCGTCACCGGCTCCCGCAAGAGCAGATCGAGGGCTGCATCCGCCGATCGAGCGATCTGCGGGAATACGGCATCGAGGCCGCGGATATGCCGCAGGTTGTCCGCCGTCCGCAGCACGAGCATCACGACATCCCCGTCCGACATCTCCGAAAGCCGGACGACCTCCTCCCAGTCCATTCCGCTGGCCCAGGCATAGATCACGGCACACGGGCCGATGTCAAACCGCTTGGTTTCAAAGCCCCGCACCCGCATGAACTGCAGGAAGGGTCTGAGGCCCCGCCGCATCCGGTGAAAGGCCCTGACGAGATTTTCCGGAAGAATCCGACGGTTCAACACCTCGCTCATTTCCCGCTCTGCAACGAACAGGGCCACCATTGCGGCCAGAAGCCCCGGATCCGACTCCGGAAAAACGCCCAGCCGGAACCCGGCCGCTATTTCCACCGGATGATCGATGCGCAGCCTGGACGCCCAGATGCCGTCTTCGGTCAGATGTCCGTCGGCATCGGCAAAATCGGCCTCCTGCAGGAAGTCGAAATGCCTTCGGAAGCTCTCCACGAGATCGGAGAGCACCGAAGGTTCTTCCGAACGTCTGCCGGCGTTGCGCCTGCGGGCGCAGAACGCTGCAAAGGATCGATCGAGCAGGTCCTCGATCTGATCGGGCGTATGCGACAACAACAGGTTCAAGGTCATCGAAAAATCGATGCGAATCTGGCTCGCGACATCCGATGGTGGGGCCGTAATCAGCTCGGCGTACAGCAGAGGATCGAGAAAAGGCCCTGGAATGGACATGGCGAATCCGATCTTGTCCATGCCCCGTCTTCCGGCCCTTCCGGTCATCTGATGAAATTCGGTGGGTGTGAGCGGCAAAAATTCCTTGCCGTTGAACCGGTCCGTATTCAGAAAGACCACCGTTCTGGCGGGAAAATTCACCCCTGCTGCCACCGTGGATGTGGCGAAGACGGCTTTGAGAAGCCCTTCGGTCATCAGGGATTCCACGACCAGCTTCCAGGCAGGCAGCTGCCCGCCATGATGGCTGGCCACCCCGAGATGCACGAGGCTTCCGGCTTGACGGTGCCGCGACAGGTGAACGTTGTTTCCGGCAAGTTCCCGCAGGCGGGACCGAATACGACGCTTCTCGGCAGGATCCTCGAGCGGACGGGATTCACAGAGGCCAAGGGCGCGGTCGCAATCGAGCCGGGACTTCAGGAAGAAAATGGCGGGGAGCAGATCGTAGGTTTCGAGCACCTGCAGGATCGCTCCCAAATTGGGAAGCCCTCTTCCGCCGCCGTTTGCGGACTCGCTTTTCATCCATTTGCGGATGACTCCGGAAATGCGGCTTTTCGGCGTCACTTCGATCGAGCCAAGAAGGGGCATCACTTTGCCGGACGGGTGCAGAAACAGGGGGATCAGCGGCACGGGACGCCGGGTTTCCCGAACGACATGACACCTGCGCCCCCGCAGGCCCTCGAGCCAGGCGGCAATCACCTCGGCGTTTCCGATCGTCGCCGAAAGCATCAGAATGGGAACCCGGGGCGGCAGGTAGATGATGGTCTCCTCCCATACGACCCCTCGATCGGAATCTCCCAGATAATGGGCCTCATCGAGAACGACGAAATCCGTATTCAGGGTTTCCCCACGATACATGGCATCGTAGAGCTGGTTTCGAAGGATTTCCGTCGTTCCGACGATGATCGGTGCATCCGGGTTTTCCTTGCGATCTCCGGTGAGGATGCCGACACGATCCTGCCCGAACCGTTCTCCGAACTCCCGGTACTTGGCGTTGCTGAGCGCCTTGAGGGGGGAGGCATACCAGCTCTTTCCGCCCGCCTCGAGAATCCGGCCGATCGCCTGAACGGCGATCCAGGTCTTTCCGGAACCCGTCGGTGCACTCACGAGGCAGTCGCCTTCCCGAATGCGCTCGAGGGCTTCGATCTGAAACGGATCGGGCTGGAACGGTTCGGGCTCCGGTACCCCGATCTGGCGGAAAATGGACTTGAGCCGTCGGTCCACAGACGGGGTCATCGACGGCCGCTCTTGCGGATCGGGCCGACGACGATCCCTTCCCTGCCCGCCCTTCGACCGGGTTCCGGGTTTCCAGCGTCGTCTCATCTACAGCCGACCGATCATGTCGCGGACCCGGTCCTTGGCGGGGCTGGACGTTGCAAACGGCGATACCCCCTTGAGGTCGGCGTCGATCAGGGTTTCGTCGTAGGGAAGCCATCCGATGAAATCGAATTGCGGCAGGTTTTCCTGCAGAAAGCGCACATCGGTGTCGTTGCGGATTTTGTTGCCTACCACGGCGATGCGCATCAGGCCGATCTCGCCGGCCAGATGCTGAATGTGTTCCGCCGTTTCGATACTTCTTCGGCCGGGTTCGACGACCACGATGAGTTTGTCGACGGCACGCGCCGTCGCACGACCGAGGTGTTCGATGCCGGCCTCCATGTCCATGACGACGACTTCGTTGCGGGCCAGAACGATGTGGGTGACGAGAGCACGCAGAAGCGTGCTCTCCGGACAGATGCATCCGGATCCGCCCTTTTTCACCCCGCCCAGACGCATCATCTTGATGTTGTTCAGTCGGGCGGATAGCGCCTCAGGAAGATCGTCCACACGGGGATTCAGCTTGAAAAACCCTCCGATGCTTCCCGGTTTGGCCTCGGTTCGCTCGTAAATGAGTTCCTTCATTTCGGAGATGGGGATGATTTTGTCGGCGCCCTCGATGCCGAGGGCTGCGGCCAAGTTGGCGTCCGGATCGGCATCGATGGCCAGGACATGTTTTCCCATCTCATCCAGGGTTCGAATGAGCAGGGCCGAAAACGTGGTTTTACCCACGCCGCCTTTTCCACTGACGGCAAGTTTCATGAGTGCTTCCTTTTTGATGAGATACCGAATTGG
>JBFMBE010000269.1:0-2900 GCA_040755275.1 Thermodesulfobacteriota bacterium
GCAACGGCTTGCTTTTCAATCGATATTTCGATCCAGTACGTCCGTCCGATCCAACGATATCCGGCGGCTTCAAACACGTTTTCGCAGCAAGCTCAAAAGGCTTCCCCAGCCACCCCGCTGATGCCCGACATTTACAACAAGCACGGGAAAAGCGACTTTTTGCGAGCGCATCATGAGTGAAAAGCTTGTCCGCACGAAAGCGGGGTGGGGCGTGTTTGGTAGGCAGGATAGAGGAGAAAAGGCATCGGGGGCCCGATCCGAAGCGGATCGAACCCCCGAGACGGAGAGGATCAGGCTTCGCGTTCTTTGTTGAGTTCGACGATCAGTTTTTCGGCGATTTGGGCCGGAACCTCGTCGTAGTGGGAAAATTCCATGCTATAGGTTCCCCTGCCGCCGGTCATGGAGGTCAGATCCGGTGCATAGGTCAGGAACTCGGCCATCGGAACCTGGGCTTTGATGACCTGATATTTCCCGTGCGCTTCCATGCCCAGCACCCGTCCCCGTCGGCTGTTGAGATCCCCCATGATATCGCCCATGAATTCATCCGGGGTGATCACTTCCACGTTCAGAATGGGCTCGAGCAGGACCGGCTTGGCATCGGTGACGGCTTTCTTGAAGGCCAGAGAACCGGCGATCTTGAAGGCCATTTCGGAGGAGTCCACTTCGTGATAGGAGCCGTCATCGAGCGTGACCTTGAAATCGACAACGGGATACCCGGCCAGCACCCCTTTCTGGCTGGCCTCGATGATGCCTTTCTCGACCGCCGGAATGTAGTTTTTCGGGATGGCGCCGCCGACGATGGCATCCACGAACTCAAAACCGCCGCCTCGCGGCAGGGGCTCCATCTGAATCCAGCAATCCCCGTATTGACCGTGGCCGCCGGATTGCTTCTTGTGCTTGCCCTGAACCCGAACCTTCTTCTTGATGGTTTCCCGATAGGGCACCTTGGGTTTGCCCAGCTTCACTTCCACGTTGTATTTGCGCTTCAGTTTTTCAATGGTTGCCTCGATATGGACCTGGCCCCTTCCGGAAAGCAGGATTTCCTTGGTTTCAACCGTTCGCTCCAGTTTGAGAGCCGGGTCTTCCTCGATCAGTTTCGTCAGCGAAATGAAGATCTTGTCTTCGTCGCCCGTGGCCTTGGACGTGATGGCGAAGGTGATCAGCTTGGGAAGCGGGTCCGGAAATTCGAAAAGCACCTTGTTCGCCTCATCGCAGATCGTATCCCCAGTCGCCGTGTCCTTGAGCTTGGCTACGGCGACGATGGAGCCCGGAACGGCTCCTTGCGCAGGCTTCTGTTCTTTTCCGGTGATCATCAACAGCTGGTTGAACCGCTCGCGTGTCTCTTTGTTGACGTTATAAAAACCGCCGTCCGGGCCCAGCTTGCCGGAAACGACCCGGAAAATGGACAGGCGGCCGGCATAGGGATCGACAACGGTTTTGAAGACGAAGGCCGAAAAGGGTTCATCCGGATTGGGGTTGCGCAGAATTTTCTGGCCGGTGGCCGGATCCTTGCCTACACGCGCCGCCCGGTCGGCAGGGGAGGGCATGGCTTCGACGATAAAGTCCAAGATGCGATCGATGCCGATGTTTCCGATGGCCGAAGCGCAGAGTACCGGCGCAAACAGGCGATTGCGGATTCCAGTTTTCAGGGCGGAAATCAGTTCGGCCTCCGAAAGCGTTTCTCCTTCCAGGTATCTTTCGAGAAGGCTGTCGTCGGCCTCTGCCAGGATTTCCACCATCGTTTCCCGTTCTTCGGCGACCTGATCCTGCAATTCCGCAGGGATCGGTCCGGCGGTCGATTTTCCGGATGCATCGTAGGTGTAGGCTTTCTGGGAAATCAGATCGACGACTCCCTTGAACGAAGCTTCGCTTCCGATGGGCAGCTGAATTTTGACGGGTTTGGGGGTTTCCATCTGGGTGACGATGTCCTGGAAGGTTCCCGCAAAATCGGCCCGTTCCTTTTCCATCTTGTTGATGACAAGAGCGCACGGGAGGTTGAAGTCCTGGGCGAAATTCCAGGCCTGTTCGGTTTGCACCTTGACCCCGTCGATGGCATCCACCAGAAAGAGGGCCCCGTCAACGGCAGTCATGCAGTTGCGCGTATCGTTGAAAAAGTTGGAATCTCCCGGTGTGTCGAGCAGCGTGATGGCCGTTTTCTTCCATGTAGCCTGATGGAAACCGGTGCTGATGCTGATGTTGCGCTTCAGTTCTTCCGGTTCGAAGTCCATGGCCGTGTTTCCGTCTTCCACACGGCCGATGCGCGTCAGAACGCCGCTATCGTAAAGCATGACTTCGGCAAGGGAAGTCTTGCCGGAATTCCCGTGACCCACCAATGCGATATTGCGTATCCTGTCCATCATTTCCGTCATTGAAGCTCCTCTCCCAAATGTAAGCCATGATTTCCAATTCCAGCCGAAACATACATCCGTTCCTTCTATCGGTAAGGATTGGAAAAATCAAGTGAAGAATTCCGATTCGGCCGCTTCCCGGAGCAGTTCTTCGGCCAATGCGATATCGTAGACCTTCAGCGGGTTGAAACGCTTGTTCTGCTCCATGAGGCTCGCCGCAACGACGGCATCGTAAGGAATCCAGCCGTGCTTGTCCCACATCTCCGGATCGTCGTCGTTTTTCATGCGAAAACAGACCTCGCCGTCCTGCATGCGCACATACATGCGAATCTTCTTGTTGGCCGGATTGGGATAGTAATACAATCCATCAGCATCTTTCATTTCGTTCAACCTTTCCGTCTTCGAATTTCTCGTGGTGTCATGAGTGATGGCCCCGCAAAAAGTCGATTTTCCCGTGCTTTTCGTAAATGCCGGGCATAAGCGGGGTGGCTGGGGAAGCCTTTTGAGACTGCTGCGAAAACGTGTTTGAAGCCGCCGGATATCGTTGGATCG
>JBFMBE010000270.1:0-2899 GCA_040755275.1 Thermodesulfobacteriota bacterium
ACCCAAACCGGATCAAACAGTTTGTCAAAGAGCTATTTTGGTTTTTTGAACATCATATTTGTTATGGAGAATAGTTGATTCCTGAATACTCTTCATTTTCGATCTTCGACTTTTTGCGGGGGCATCACGATTGATGGCCCCGCAAAAAGTCGGAAAGTCTCGTCATCGTCGTATGGCAGGGCATACGCCTTTTTCGCTGCAGCGGATAAACTCAGCCGCCGGAGATCGTTGGATCGGACGGACGTGTTCGATCGAAATTTGCATTGAAAAGCAATCCGTTGCGACTCAACCAGCCTCTGTTTGCTGTTTGGCCATCCGTCCGATCCTACGAGATCGGGCGGCTGAGTTTTTTCGCAGCATCGAAAAAGGTTCCCCAGTCACCCCGCGACTTGACAGAGACTTCCTGACTTTTTGCGAGCGCATCATTCTTGGCAGACGAATGATCCAACCTTCACCACCACACCGGAGGAAGCATGCAGTACGAAACCGTATCGATCGACATCACCGATGACTTTGTAGGCACCATCACCCTGAACCGGGCCGAACAACTCAATACGTTCACGACCCGAATGGCAACCGACCTCCTGCACGCCCTCGAAGAGCTGGACAGGGACAAGCGGGTTCGAACCATCGTCATCAAAGGCAGTGGGAAAGCGTTTTGCGCCGGAATCGATGTCAACGAGCTCTTCGGCAAGTCCACACTCGAATACCAGAAATGGATCGAGCTCATGGAATCACCTCTGGGCTTCATCGGAAAAATGAGCAAGCCCGTCATTGCCCAGGTCCACGGGGTCGCGGCAGCCAACGGGCTTGGCCTGGTCGCTGCTTGTGATCTGGCGGTCGCCGCAGAAAATGCACGCATGGGGCTGACGGCCATCAATGTCGGCCTGAACTGCGTCGGCCCAGTCGTTCCCATCGCACGTCTTGTCGGCAGAAAACGCGCCCTTGAGCTGCTCCTCTATGGGGATCTCATTCCAGCATCCCGAGCGTTGGAAATGGGAATCGTCAACAGGACCTGCAAGGCAGAAGATCTGGATCGAGAAACCCATGAATGGGCGGCCGTTCTTGCCCGAAAAAGCCCCATCGCCGTTCAGATCGCCAAGAAGGCCTTCTATGCCTCCGAAGATATGGAATACCACAAGGCCTTCGAGTACATGAACGAGGCTTTTGCACGGCTGTGCAGCTCTGAGGATGCCAAGGAAGGCGTGAGTGCCTTTCTTGAAAAACGCCAACCCAACTGGCAGGAAAGATAGAACGTGAAACGCATGATCCAACGATGGTTCTTCTGGTGTACCGCCGTCTGTGTTCTCGGTCTCTGGTTCAACTCGAGTGACGCAAGAGAGGCGATCCATCCAAATGCCAAGACAAAGCAGACCGAAAAGCACGCTGTTTCTGCAAAACCTGTTTCCGGAAAGGCTTCCACCCAAAAGCCCAAGAAGACACCTGCGACTGAAAAGCCCGCTCTTGCCACCGAGAAACCACCGGAATCCCAACCACCGTACAAGGCCTTCATCGTTGTGGAAGCCGAAACGGGAACAGTGGTAGAAGGTGAAAACGTTCATCAGCCATGTCCGCCTGCCAGCATCACCAAGCTGATGTTGGCTGCTGTGGTACTGGACATGCTTGAAAGCGGGCAGATCCGTCTCGACGATCCGGTCAAGGCATCCACGGAAGCGGCCTCGATGGGCGGAAGCCAAGTCTACCTCAAACCCGGAGAGGTTTTTTCCCTCGATGAGATGATGAAGGCCGTGATGGTGGCCTCCGCCAATGATGCAGCCTATGCGGTGGCTGAATTTGTGGCCGGAAGTCGGGCGGAATGCGTCCAGCTGATGAATGAGAAGGCGCAAAAGATCGGCATGAAGGACAGCGAATTTTTCAGCCCGCATGGCCTTCCGCCAGCCCCGGGTCAAAAGCCCGATATCTCCTCACCCCATGATTTGGCGCTTCTGGCCCGTGAACTCGTCAAACATCCCCTGCTGCTCTCCTGGACGTCGCTCCACACAGAGCCGTTTCGAAACGGCAGCCTGGTCATGCGCAATCACAACAATCTCATGAACCGGTTCGTTGGTATGGACGGCCTGAAGACGGGTTTCTATCGGGAAGCCGGCTACAGCATCGTGGCTACGGCCATGAAAGGAGACCTGCGTTTTATTGCAGTCGTCATGGGCTCACCGACTGCAAAAATCCGAGACAATATCGTAGAGGCCAAACTCAACCGGGCCTTTTCTCTGTATGACCGCGTTCGGCTTGTCCGAAAAGGAGAAGTCATCGACAAGGACGTGCTTCTGCCCGATGGGGTTCAGCCAAGCATGAAGCCGATCGCAGCCGCCGATTTTTCCTATATGGTGCTTCGGGAAAAACGCAAGCTGCTGACGAAATCGGTGGAACTTCCCGAACAGGTCTCCGGGGCCGTTCAACAGGGTCAGCGTTTGGGCCAGGTGGTGATCCGCTTCAACAACGAAGAGGTCGGTCGTGTCGATCTGATTGCACCGGCTGCTGTCGCCAAGAAGGGTTTTTTCAAGCGGCTTTTTGATTGAGGGAAAGTGAAACTCGGATGAATGGTCGGCTAAAGCGATGGGCGATTCAAAGAGCGCTATTGCTTCTATAGTCCTATAGGTCCTATAAGTCCTATAGGACCTATAGGACTTATAGGACCTATAAACCGTTTAGGCTCTAATTTTCATGAAACTTTTCTCGGAGGTCCTTCCGTGAGCAATCGCGTCATCCCGCCTCATGGAGGCTACCAGAAGCTGCTTTCCTATCGAAAGGCAGTGATCGTGTATGACGCAACGGTTCGCTTCTGTGAGCAGTTCCTCGAACGGCATAACCGAACGGTGGGCCAGATGGTTCAGGCGGCGCGATCGGGAAAACAGAACATCGTCGAAGGCAGTATGGCTTC
>JBFMBE010000271.1:0-2881 GCA_040755275.1 Thermodesulfobacteriota bacterium
CGAACACGGAAGTTAAGCTCTTCAGCGCCGATGGTACTGCACGGGAAACTGTGTGGGAGAGTAGGACGCCGCCGAAAAACTTTATAGAGGCCCGACACGCCCATAGACGTGTCGGGCCTTTTTTGTTGCTGAAAAAGTGTTTTTCCCGCTGTATGTTCTCGATATGGTCGAGACTGTATGCATGGTGTTTTGCAGCGTGCTTTGCGGCTTTACATAACAGTTGAAGGCCATCGTTCCGTTTGAAGTAGATGAACGGTCAGGGAGTTTTCAAATATAGATCGTTCATCCACCGGCAGCGATTGCGCAAACAGTTCAAACCACATGGCACGATTCTATTAGCGACATGTAACGATAGGGTGCTCACCTACGGGCGACGCAGGCGATCGTCGGGTGCGGCACCTGGTTGGCCGTCTGATTCCGCCCATCGCCTATTGCTTAACCATCCAAACGGGCTGAGGGCGGGGAGAAGCCAAAGCAAATTCCACCAGTTGAATCCGAGAGGCTCGAGACCTCCGAAGGACCAGATCGCCCAGGCGATTGCCATGAAAAACACACCATAAGGCGCGAGCATGAGCTTCCAATAGGGTGTTGACGGATGCCGCCATGGTGCATTGTACATCACCGCTGCAACGGCAGCCCCGGTCAAACCGATCCCCACGATACCCTGCCCATATGCTTGCCGGTACATCAACAGGCCTGCCAGAATTAGGATCCAAATGAAGCCTCCTGTCCAGCCGCCAATCCATCCCGCCTTTTCACCCGTTCTTTGTTTTGACATAAACGCCTCCTTGTGGCATTGCAACGGGCGGTTACCGACGTGCCGTTGCGTCCCCGGCAAACCGTCAATAACCTCCTTCCAGGCGGACGGAAAACGTCATCCATTCTATCACCGGGCAACCGTCCGCGGCCGGCTGAAGCTTGAATTCCTGAATGGTCAGTGCCCCACGCCCAAAACGCTGGATCTCCTTAATTTCTTTGGCCTCCACCGCACGGTTCGATTGAGATGCGTCAATTCGTATTCCCACCTCGGGAGAAAAGATGAATTCTCGAGGGTTTGCAGGACCCGCATCAGCGAGATACTCTCGCGTGGTGCACGCAGAAGGGTCTTTGGACAGATGCCAGCCTTCGATGTACCTTGGATTGGGGACAAAGTGAAACGGTGGAGTCAAGCGTGCCAGGTTTTCATCTCGTCCATGTTCTTGAATGACGATTTCCCATCCGGCTGACATGGGTTCGAGGACGAATACAAACATCTCGCCGAATGGACGCTCGAATCGTTTACCCTGTGACACGCTTCCTTGAAATGTTGTATGAAAGCGCGGATAGCGAATTTTCCGTTTCAATTGGTCCAGGGGCATCCGTTTTACTTGAGATTGCTTTCCATCAATACTGCCGATCACTTCACCTTTTTCCACCCGAAGCCAATACTCCCCGCAATGAGAAAGGGCCAAACCATCACCGGGCTTTGATCCGGCGCCATTAAGCGCCAGAATCCATTCACTGTCAGGCGGAAAACCTTCCATTGCAGGTCGGCATTGCATTCCATCGCCCATCTGAACAACCATTCCGGAATCCAGCAAAACTCCCTTTAACGTTTCTAAAACGAAAACGCTCATGGTTGGTGATGGTTCAGGATGATGTCGAATAATCCTGCCATGAATGATCAGAGGCGTATCCTTTGCCACAACGAGAAAAGGACCTTTCCATGCGCAGGAACAGGCACCAGCGTCAAGAGGGAACATGAAATAGCCTAAGCCCATCCAAATGAACACAAATGTGAATTTCTTCATCTCAAGGCACTCCTTGACCTTCCAGATAGATAAAAGGTTGTGCATCCAAGTCGTCCGCGATGCAAGAAATGAGAGGATTGGATGATGATTTGGCTATGTTCAGCGACTCTCGATAGCGTCGCGCAAGGATTGGCCAAAGATTGTTCTGATGTCTGGCTCGTGCGGCCTCATATCCCGCTCTGAGCCGGTGGGCTTTGAAAAGGTAGATAAAAGGTGCGATAGGGGTCTTGGAACGTTTTTTCAACCAATTGTCCGCAAAATCTGCCTCACTTACGGGTCCCTCGCTCATGCCCTCCCACTCAATCATCAGGGGGATGGCATTCGCAAAGGCTTCCGCCTCGGCGCGGACCTGTTGACCGAGTATAGCGACCATTTGTTCCTTCATCACCACCTTTCTGACTGGTATTACCCTCTCCAGAGCAGAAGGGGATTTGAATGTCCACAGATAGGAGTCAGGTGCAATGGTTGCAAGATATTTTTCGAGACAGAGCCTGCGATCTGTTGGGTAGAGCGAGGGGTCCAAATCCTTTGCCGGTCGCAGACCCATGAAAACGATCTCTGCAATCGAGGGGGGCTTCGGTGATTTCGTTTCATCGCCGAGACACCATCCGCCGCTCAAAACGGTCGCATAACTCATTACGAACAGGGAACGCAATATCGGATTCATGACCCTTCCCCTCCGATTTCTACCGTGTTCATTCAAATCCCTGAATACGGAGTTGACCTATGGTAGGTAGGCTGCGGGGCACCATGGCCCATGCAATCAAGAGACATCGAGCCCGATGACCTGGTCGGTGCTCCAGCGGGAGGCACCGACCATTTAATGAACGGATACGATCAATCCGATTGATTGTGTGATGATCGAGTTGTACCATCGGGCTACTGAGTATTTCCGCTGTCGAGCAAAATTCATTCGCCTTCCTGCGGCTCAATAGAGACCGCCCAACTTTTTGCGACCCCATCTTTCATGATGGCCCCGCAAAAAGTCGAAGATCGAAAATGAAGAGTATTCAGGAATCAACTATTCTCCATAACAAATATGATGTTCAAAAAACCAAAATAGCTCTTTGACAAACTGTTTGATCCGGTTT
>JBFMBE010000272.1:0-2765 GCA_040755275.1 Thermodesulfobacteriota bacterium
ATCTCGTAGGATCGGACGGATGGCCAAACTGTGAATACAGGCTCGTGGAATTGCAATGGCTTGCTTTTCAATGTCCATTCGTTCAAGCGCGTCCGTCCGATCCAACGATATCCGGCGGCTTCAAACAAGTTTTCGCAGCAGTCTCAAAAGGCTTCCCCAGCCACCCCGCTTATGCCCGGCATTTATAAAAAGCACGGGAAAGACGACTTTTTGCAGCGCCATCGGATATGAGCGATCCATAAACGAATTGCAACTACAAAAATGTAGTAATAAGGGTTAAATTATACAAATATGTAATGGCCTAATTCCTGTACGGATCCCTCGAAGCCTTCACAGAAGCCATCCAGCAAAGTATCCCTCCTTAAACTCTCCTTGGTCTGCCCAGTCTTACTTTTAGACGATCATCTCAAAAAATTAATGTAAACAAATAGATAGCAGAGCGGCAAGTATCTTGCTTAACCCTTTCTCAACAAACGAGGCTGCCTGAATATCCAATCGGTCTTCCGGATCAATCCAGAAGGCCTACGCGTCCAACATTTCTATTTCCGAGAAAGGAGTACTGCAACATGAACCGATGGATCGTCCTATCTTGTCTCCTGCTTGCCCTGCTGATGGGTCCCGATTTTCCCGTTCTTGCCGATGAAGCCGCTTCCAGTGCACCGAGCGTGCAGGAGGTTGCAGCACCCGATTTGTCCGGTGCTGCAACGCTTGCCAAAGATCCGACCATTGCCATCACGTTCGTCTGGGTATTGATTTGCGGATTTTTGGTGATGTTCATGCAGGCCGGCTTCGCGATGGTGGAAGCCGGGTTTTGTCGAGCCAAGAATGCCACCAATCTCATGGCGAAGAACCTGATGGATTTCGTCATCGGATCCCTGGTGTTCTTCGTCATCGGCTACACCATTCTCAAGGGAAACGATGTCGGAGGTCTCTTTGGGGTGGGCCCGCTGATGCTTTCGGGCAGTCAGTACGATGTGAACAAGTACCTGGATTTCTTCTGGCAACTGGTTTTCTGCGCCACCGCGGCTACGATCGTTTCCGGTGCTGTAGCCGAGAGGCTGAAATTTTCCGCTTACCTGATCTACAGCCTGTTCATCAGCTTGATCATATACCCCGTTTACGGCCATTGGGTATGGGGCGGCGGATGGCTGTCCAAACTGCCTTTCGGCATGGGACATCTGGATTTTGCAGGATCCGGTGTAGTGCATACGATCGGTGGAATGTTCGGATTGGCGGGGGCCATTGTGCTGGGGCCCCGTTTCGGGAAGTTTTCCAAAAATGGTAAGCCCAACGCCATTCCGGGTCACAGCATCACGCTGGCGGCATTGGGAACCTTCATCCTCTGGTTTGGTTGGTTTGGATTCAACCCCGGTTCCACTTTCAATGCCGGGCATTTGCGGATCGCCGTCATTGCCGTCAACACCAACATGGCTGCTGCAGCAGGTGGACTGGTCGCCTTGTTGCTGGTCTACTTCAAGACAAAACGCTGGGATGTGGGGATGGCCTTTAACGGCGTTCTGGCGGGTCTTGTTGCCGTTACGGCGCCCTGTGCATGGATCGAAGCATGGGCAGCCGTTGTGATCGGCCTGATAGCCGGTGCACTGGTTGTCGGGAGCGTCTATACCATCGAAAACATGGGAATTGACGATCCGGTAGGTGCGGTTTCGGTTCATGGGGTCAACGGCATCTGGGGATTGATCAGTGTCGGCCTCTTTGCAGACGGATCCTACGGGAATTATGCCATGGAAGCCCCTTTTGCCACTGGGCTCCTTTATGGGGGCGGTTTCGGTCAGCTGGCGTCCCAGGTGATTGGGGCAGCGGTTGCAGCTGGATGGGCCTTTGGCGCGGGATATCTCTTGTTCAAAATTATAGATAAAACAATGGGTATCCGGATTCATCCGAGCGAGGAATTGAAGGGACTCGATGTATTCGAACACGGCGGCTCCGCGTATCCGGAATTTTTCATGACCAACTCATAACGAAGCCACGAATGGGGGATCAATGCCATGCAACAGATTACAGCCATCATACGACCCGAAAAATTGGACGACGTCCGCAGCGCCCTGAACAAGCAGGGATATCCAGGGATCAGCATTACCCGGATCGAAGGTCATGGTAAACAAAAAGGCCTGACCCAGCAATTTCGAGGAGGGGTATATACCATCGAGCTGATACCGAAAATCAAGATCGATATCGTCGTCCGGGATGAGGATGTGTCAGGGCTGATCAAGACCATCTTGGAAGCGGCCAAAACGGGGGCTACAGGAGACGGGAAAATCTTCGTTTCCCCGATGAGCCAGGTGTTCCGGATTCGAACGGGTGAGCAGAACGAAGCGGCCCTTTGAAATTCCTTAAGATTACCGCGTCCATGATCTCGGTAAAGCCGTCAAACGGCGATAAACCGGATGCACCGTCCTTCTCGGCCGTTGCAGGGATCCGATAACGACAGGTCGTTACATCGACAATGGCTCTACCCGCGTTTGCGAGGGGGAGAAGGCTTGTTGTGAGTTCATCAACCTGATCCATGAAAAAGGAGAAACGGATGAAGAAAATTCTGCCCATGCTTTGCTTGTTCCTGGTTGTTGCAGTCGCTATGCCGACACATGCTCTGGAAAATCAGTTCGGGGGATACTGGAGGACCCGGGCGTTTACGGACAAGAATTTCACGGGAGAAGACGAGTCAAAGGATTTCGATCTGGACAGGATCGATACCCGTACCCGCTTGTTCTATACAGCCAAATTCAGTGACAACCTCAAGTTCGTCA
>JBFMBE010000273.1:0-2742 GCA_040755275.1 Thermodesulfobacteriota bacterium
TGCTTCCGAACAGGCTTTGACTGGAACCCATGCCGAACGCGGCTCCCATGTCCGCTCCCTTGCCCGTTTGGAGCAAGACGATCAGAATGAGGGCGATGCACACGATGACATGGACGACGATCAACAAGATGCTCATGGTCAATGGGCTTTCGGTATGGTTGCTTTCGGTGGACGTCCGCTATCCGGATGGATTCAGGCAACGCATGCACCCACAATGGCGGCAAAGGATGCCGCCTGGAGGCTTGCCCCACCCACCAGCGCGCCGTCGACATCGGGAAGCCCGAGAATCTCTTTCGCGTTCCCCGGTTTAACGCTGCCACCATACAGGATTCGGACGGAATTTGCAAGCCCCTTGTTGGTGATTTCGGCCAGAATCCCCCGCACGTGGGCATGGGCTTCTTGAATCTGCCCGGTGGATGCCGTCCGGCCCGTGCCGATGGCCCAGACCGGCTCGTAGGCGATCACCAGATCCGAAAGCCGGGTCGGGTCCATTCCCGCAAGCCCGCCCTGAAGCTGAGTCCGCAGGACGGCGAACGTCTGGCCCGCATCCCGCTCGGATTCGGTCTCGCCGATGCAGAAAACGGGTATCAGACCGGCTTCGACGGCAGCCCGGATCTTGCGGCAAACGGTTTCATCGGTTTCTCCGAAATACTGCCTCCGTTCGGAATGCCCGATCAGAACGTACCGACACCCCACCGAACGAAGCATGTCCGCAGACACCTCGCCCGTGAACGCACCTTCCTTTTCCCAGAACAGGTTCTGGGCACCCAGAGCGATGGCTGTGGGCCGCACCACGTCATGCACGGCCGAAAGGCACACGAACGGCGGGGCGATCAGGACATCGGCGCTGTCGGCTGCAATGCAGGCCGCCATTTCTCGAGCCGTATCGACGGCCTCGGGCAAGGTCTTATACATCTTCCAGTTGGCTGCAACCAGCGGTTTTCGGTTCATGACACCGTCCTGTCCGGAGCGGGCTTGCCAGTCGATCGGATGCGCCCGCTTCCTCCATCAAAGGGTTTCACCGACCATGGCGATCACGTCCACCATCCGGGTGGAATATCCCATTTCGTTGTCATACCAGGACAGCACCTTGACCATGTCGTCGATGACGAAGGTGGATGGGGCATCCACGATGGACGACAGGGTGCATCCGTTGAAATCGGAGGATACGAGCGGCAGATCGCTGTAGCCGAGAATGCCGCGAAGCGATTCCTCCGAGGCCTGTTTCAATGCCTGGTTGACATCGTCGACACGAATGCCGGACTTTTCGACCGTCACGACGACATCGACGATCGAGACATTGGGGGTCGGCACCCGGATGGCCAGTCCGTTCAGCTTCCCCTTCAATTCCGGAAGCACGAGCGCCACAGCCTTGGCGGCACCGGTCGTTGTCGGGATCATGGACAGGGCGGCCGCCCTGGCCCGGCGCAAGTCTTTGTGGGGGTAATCGATGAGCCGCTGATCTCCCGTATAGGAATGAACGGTTGTCATCAGGCCGCACCGAATACCGAAATTCTCGAGCAGCACTTTGGCTACCGGAGCCAGGCAGTTGGTGGTACACGACGCATTGGAAATGATGTGATGGACCTTCGGATCATACTGGTTGGCGTTGACCCCCATGACGATCGTGATGTCGGGGTCCTTGGCCGGTGCGGAGATGATCACCTTCCTGGCGCCGGCATCCATGTGTTTTCGCGCCGCATCGGCACTCGTGAACAGACCCGTGCATTCCGCCACCACGTCCACCCCGAGCTCCCCCCACTTGAGTTGGGCCGGATCCCGGATGCTGGTCACCGCAACCGTACGGCCGTTCACCTCGATGACACCTTCCTGGGGAGCCACCGTTGCGTCAATACGCCCATGCACGGAATCGTACGTCAGCAAGTGCGAAATGGTCGCCGCATCGGACAAATCGTTGACTGCCACCACCTCGATGTCGGAACGTTTGAGAGCAGCCCTGAAAACCAGTCTTCCAATCCTGCCGAACCCATTGATTCCCATTCTGATTGTCATCGCTTGCAGCCTTTCCCTGTTGGATCGGTTCGTTGTCTCATCCATCCGAGCGGAAGCCGTGGAACGACATCATCCCTCTTCCGACCCGGATCCGGCTTTCTTGTTTCCTTTCAGAATACCGCTTGCCAGCGATATGCTCTTCTTGCCGAAGGCCTCGATCTTTTCGCCGAGTTCGACCAGTCCCAGGGTCTTTCTCAGGGAAAGCGACCGGATCACCATCGGCAGATTGACTCCGGAAATGACTTCGATCTTGCCTTCTTCCAGAAAGGAATAGCTCAAATTCGAAGGTGTCCCGCCGAACATATCCGTCAGGATCAGGATACCTTCCCTGCCGTCGAGGCGTTTGATGGCAGATGCGATTTTTTTCCGAAGGATGTCGGCATCTTCCCGCAGATCGATGGAAACGGCCTCCATCTTTTCCGGAAGACTTCCGATGATGAACTGGGCGGCCTCGATCAGGGCAGCCCCCAAATTGCTGTGTGTAACGATCAGAATTCCGATCATCCAACTCACCTCTCGGGTCATGTGGATCGGCGAGGCAGCCCTCACCCATCCTGTTCCACATCTCGATGCGACACGTCGACCGAAACGTTCGGAAACGATTTCTGAAACTCCCGGGCAAACGATTCCGCAACGGCGACCGAACGGTGCTTTCCCCCGGTACAACCGACGGCAAGGGTCAAGTAGGATTTCCCCTCCTTCTCATAGAGCGGGATCAATTCCGCGACG
>JBFMBE010000274.1:0-2728 GCA_040755275.1 Thermodesulfobacteriota bacterium
TGATGGAGTCGCAAAAAGTCGCTAGAAATGGGAATTGGATCGAGAAAATCCCATACAGGCGATCCATGTAGGGGCGATTCATGAATCGCCCCTACAATAGGACGAACCATGGCACATCTGACCGAATCGGAAATCGAATATGCTGCGAAAAAACTCAGCCATCCCGCTGATGCCCGACATTACCGAAAAGCACGGGAAATGCGACTTTTTGCGAGTCCATCAAGATTGATGGCGTCGCAAAAAGTCCATCATATGGACGGCTTCGAAAAAAGGCCGCAGGCAAGGAGTGCAAATCCCGAGGAGTGAGGCGTACTGAAACGTACGCCGCAACGACGAGGGATGCAGCACGACACAGCATCCGGCCTTTTTGCGAAGCCGTCAAGATTGATGGCGTCGCAAGAAGTTGGAAATCCTCGTAATGATCACACGGCAGGGCATTGCCAGTCGGATGATCCATGCGTTTTTTCTTGACAACTTTATGTCGTCACTTCTATGGTGAAGTCAGCAAATGGGAATGGATACCATTCTGACATCCAGAGTCTGAGGAATCGGATTGCTTCTAAAAAATGAAGTTACAAGAAAGGAAATACCCGATGACCCAAATTACGACCAAACAAACCTGCAAGTGCGAAAACTGCGGGAATGAGGCGGAAATGTCCATTACGTGCACCCTTCCGGAAACCGCAGCCGAATCCACCGGTGCAGCTTCTTCATCGACTCCTAAAAAGCCATTGAAACTCAAAGGGACTGCCGTTTGTTCCCATTGTGGGGGCGAGGCCGACATGTGGATCGACTACGATCAACTATGACAGGAAGGCGGAGCGATGGAAAGTTGTCAGATTCCAGTCAATATCGGGCTCAGGGGGGTCAAGATCGCAACCACACGGATCAGCGATGTGGATGGCGAGAGGGGGCGACTCATCTACAGGGGATATCGGATCGAGGACTTAGCCGCCCATGTCGGATTCGAAGAAACGGCCTATTTGCTGTTGAAGGAGAAATTACCCAATGCAGCGGAACTGGATGCTTTTCGAAGAGAATTGGCCGATGAAAGAGCGATTCCGACTTCACTCATCGAGGCGCTGCAATCCCAGCCGATTTCATCCAAACCCATGGACATTCTGCAAGCTGCCATCGCTCTTTTGGCCAATGTCGACCCGGACATTCAGAAAGGCACCCGGGAGGCGGCCGATCGAATGGCCGTTCGACTGATCAGCCGGACGGCAACCGTCGTTGCAGCCTGGGACAGAATCCGAAACGGGCTTTCTCCGGTAGAGCCGAATCCAGAGCTGGGGCATGCAGCCAATTTTTTGTACATGTTGAGCGGCAATGTTCCGGATGAAGAAACAGCGCGGTTTTTTGATACCTGTCTGGTGCTACATGCCGAACACTCGTTCAATGCATCGACTTTCGCCGCCCGGGAAGTCGCTTCCACCAGGGCCCATATGTATGCGGCCGTGTCTGCGGCTATAGGATCTCTATCCGGAGATCTTCATGGCGGAGCCAACATGCGGGTGATGGAAATGTTGCAACGAATCGGATCCATCGATCGAGTAGCCGAATACGTCCGCTCCGAACTCGATGCCGGAAACAAGATCATGGGGCTGGGACATGCCGTGTATGCAGTGGACGATCCGCGGGCGAAAATTCTGGATCCGATGTCGCGTGTCTTGGGGGAGAAGCGGGGCGAGTTGAAGTGGTATGAATTGTCGAAGGCCGTGGAACGGGTCAGCCGGGAAGAATTCCGAAAACGGAAAGGCATCGAACTCCCGGTGAATGTCGATTTCTACAGCGCATCGGTCTATCATGCCATGGGAATTCCGATCGATCTGTTCACGCCGGTGTTCGCCGTTTCCCGTGTGGCCGGATGGACGGCCCATGTGATCGAGGAACAGTTTGCCGGTGCCTCACCGAAGCCGGTGTTGTACCGACCCGAATCCGAATACGTGGGCGATTATTGCGGACCCGATGTCTGTGAAATCGCCCCACTTGGCGCAAGGTAACAGGTGCGAACGTGGCAAATGACGCTTTCCTGAGGATGACCAACCAGCGACGGATCATCCTCAGAGAACTTCGAAAAGTGAACACCCATCCAAGTGCGGATGAAGTCTACGACATGGTCCGTCAATACCTGCCCCGCATCAGTCTGGGCACGGTTTACCGGAATCTCGAGGTGCTTTCCCAGATTGGAGAAATTCAAAAGATCGAGGTCGGGGGGTCGATCAAACGCTTCGATGGCAATACGAAACCGCACTACCACGTTCGGTGTATGGCCTGCGACAGGATCGAAGATGTTCCCGAATCGATCCGGTTCGATTTTGGGGATCAGATCGACCAAACCATGCATTACAAGATCATGGAGCACCGATTGGAATTCATTGGTTTGTGCCCGGAATGTGCCGCACGGCAGGCAGACCGAATGATGGCCAACATCGATCGGCAAATCGGAAAAAGGGTTTCAACAGGGATATGAATCCTTCCGATTACCGAAGATCTCGGAGGATCGAGGGATTTGATGAAGTTGGAAACCGGAAGAACAGCCTGGGATGATGAAGCCGCAAAAAGTCGATTTTCCCGTGCTTTTCGTAAATGTCGGGCATCAGCGGGGTGGCTGGGGAAGCCTTTTGAGACTGCTGCGAAAACGTGTTTGAAGCCGCCGGATATCGTTGGATCGGGCGGAGATGCTTCATCAATATTTGTTTGAAAAACATCCTGTTGCAACTCAGCA
>JBFMBE010000275.1:0-2724 GCA_040755275.1 Thermodesulfobacteriota bacterium
AAGTCGATTTTCCCGTGCTTTTCGTAAATGTCGGGCATAAGCGGGGTGGCTGGGGAAGCCTTTTGAGACTGCTGCGAAAACGTGTTTGAAGCCGCCGGATATCGTTGGATCGGACGGACGTACTGGATCGAACTATCGATTGAAAAGCAAGCCGTTGCGATTCCACGAGCCTCAATTTACTGTTTGGCCATCCGTCCGATCCTACGAGATCGGGCGGCTGAGTTTTTTCGCAGCAGTCTCAAAAGGCTTCCCCAGCCACCCCGCGACTCGACAGAGACTGCCTGACTTTTTACGACTCCACCCGATGGAGTCATCCGTTGTTTTCCAGCCTTCCACCACCTGCCCTTATTCCACCTTGGGCTTTTCGAGAACGGGCTTGCCGGTTTCCCGAGCAAGCGCCTCGAGCATACCTCGAAAAATCCATACATGGGCCGGATAGAGAAGGTACCAATAGACCTGACCCCAGAGGCCTCGGGGCTGAAATCGGGAAAGAAACGTCAGACGGGTTCGATGGCGCCCCTCGCTTGTCAGACGGATATCGAGAACCGCATCTCCGGGGGTTTTCATTTCGGCTTGCAGCACAAGCCGCGACGGCGGTTGAACCTGAAGCACCCGCCAGAAATCGAGGGGATCTCCCGGCGAAAGCAGCCGCTCATCCTTGCGGCCGATCCGCATGCCGATCCCCCCGACCAGCCGATCCACCGCTCCCCGCAACCACCACAGGAGGTTACCAAAGTACCAGCCCGTCTTCCCGCCGATCCGTTCGATCCACGGCCAGATATCGTCTGCAGTCGCCTCGAGCAACGTGGAAACCCGACATTCGAGAAGCGTTCCGCCAGCATACTCGGCATCCCCGCAATGCACCCATTCCGGCGGGCGATCGAGCCCTGCATCGAACCAGCACGAGTCCACCTGGTGTGTCAGAACATCCTGGATGGCCGTTCGAATGCTTTCTCGGCATCCGATCAGCCGTTGGGGAATCAATTCTCGGATGACATCGTCGCGACAGATCACCGGAACGCTCAACCCTTCGGTCAACGGAATGGCGATGTTCGAGGGAACAGGTGTGATCAGATGAATCCAGTAAGCGCTCAATTTGGGGGTGACCAAGGGAACCGGGATGATCCAGCGCCTGGAAAGGCCCGCCTCTTCGGCGTAGATCTGAATGATGTCCCGATAGGTCAGGACATCCGGCCCCCCGATATCGAAGACACGTCCAACCGTTTTCGGCTCTTGCAGACAACCCAGCAGGTAGTGCAGCACATTGGTAATGGCGATTGGCTGGCAGGGCGTAGACACCCAGGACGGGGTGATCATGACCGGAAGCCGCTCGACAAGGTAGCGCAGAATTTCGAAGGACGCACTCCCGGCTCCCAGGATCATTGCCGCCTTCAAGACGGTGCATGGCACATCACCCGCTTGTAGGATCCGGCCGACCTCGTGGCGTGAGCGCAGATGCGGGCTGAGATACGGGTTATTTTCCTCTCCCAGACCGCTCAGGTAGATGATTCGTTCATGTCCGGCAAGCGACGCCGCTGCAGCCATATGCTTTGCGGAAATCCGATCCGCATCGGCAAAGCGTTTCCCCTGGGCGTTCATCGAATGCACCAGATAAAAAGTCGCCCAGCAGCCCTGCGCAGCATTCACCAGAGAAGGGAGATCGAGAACATCCGCAGCCGCAATGTCCAAAAGCGGGTGATCCCCCCAGGGACGGGAGCGGAGTTTGTCGATCGATCGGACCGCCGCCCGAACCCGATATCCCTTCTGAAGCAGCATCGGCACAAGCCGACCGCCGACATATCCGGTCGCCCCACATACGAGAATCGGCTTTTCCATGATCAGTGCTCCTCTTGTGACCGTTGCAGGGGTTCCTTCAGATGGACACGTATCTGCTCCAGGGGCCCCTTTTGCAATTGAAGACTGTGGATTTCAAATTCCAGGACGGTCACGTCCGGTTGCGCCAGCATATCCGAGAGATGCCCGTGGACAGCCTTGAGCCGGTCCAAAATGGTTCTACAACGAATGGCATCCGTGATAGGTCTGCACAGGCCCGAAAGGGTCAATGCCTGAATGCGGGAAGGATCCACGGGAGGGACGTTTCGGGTATCGATCAGAAAGCTGATCCTCGGATGTTCCAGAATGGCCCGATATTTGGTCGTATTCCGAAGCGTCGCGAAATACAACCGATCGGCTCCATCGTCACATACATAGGCCATCAACCCGCAATGCGGGTTGCCTGATACAACGACGGCAAGCACTCCCATCGACTGGTTCCGGATCACGAAAATCATTTCTGCTGTCGGCATCTGATCTTTCATCGAATTTCCCCTTGTTGTTTCCGCCTCTTTCCATATTTCAGGGATACGAACGGCCAAACCCGTTTGTTTCTTCCATCGAAACTCTATCGGAATCAAGGTAGTGAATCAAGGCATACTCTGTGTCTTCTGGATTGTATGCATGAAGGTCCGATATTTCGCCACATTGTACCCTCAAGTCGTGAAAAACCCTCTTGACACCGCTCCGAATGTCTCATAATAGGTTGCGGGCGAGCCCCTGAAGCGGCCTCATCGCCTGTTCCGCTATGGATGAATGCACCGGTAAGCACACGTTGTCTGTTTCGGTCATTCGTGACGGCTTCGCAAAAAGGCCGGATGCTGTGTCGTGCTGCATCCCTCGTCATTGCGGCGTACGTTTCAGTACGCCTCATTCCTCGGGATTTGCACT
>JBFMBE010000276.1:0-2670 GCA_040755275.1 Thermodesulfobacteriota bacterium
GGGTTGGTCTACGGGATATCGGCCCTGATGTATGCCACGAAGACCATCTATAAGGTCAAGATGAACCATGCCGTTGTGCTGGAGCGGTTGGGCGGCAAACGCGACGCCATCACGGATGTGGGATGGCACATCCGGCTGCCCTTCTTCTCCCGCATCGAGCAGGAAGTGCCGTTGGTGAACCAGAAGCTCTATCTGGGCGGCTCACCGGAGCCCATGCAGATCATCTCGAGGGAAAATCTGGCCCTGCGCATCTCGGCCCTGCTCACCTACCGGATCGTGAACCTCAAGTCTTGGGCCATCGAAAATTCCCAGCCCCTCGAACTGTTGAAAGGCGATTACGACGGGATCGTCAAGGACATTCTCCAGGCCCAACAGGCCGCCGCCCTCATCAGCGAGCGGGAGCACATCAAGGAAATCATCTTCGAGGCCTTGAAGTCCCGGCCCATCAACGAAGGCGGGCCGACCCTCGAGAAGAAATACGGCATCGAGATCGTGAGTTTCACCTTGAACGAAACCCACATCGCCGACAAGCTCGTGGAGGCCACCGAAGAAAAGAAGCGGCGGGAGCTCATCGCAGAGGCCGACAATTATGCGGCGGATCAGGAAGCCGGGCGGATCCGCAAGCTGTATGCGGCCTATCTCGAAAGCATCCAGGCCTTGCAGAAGGCGTTGGGCCGACCCGACGGATCGACGGATACGGCCCTGCTGCAGTTCTTGACCCAGCAAAAATGGGCGACAGCCTACGAAAAGAACCCGGAAGGGCAGCGGACCGTCGTCATCCAGAACACGGCCGAGCCCCCCGCCATCACCCTGCCCATGCCGGCCGAACCGGCTCGGAAACCGACGGGAGACCGCTGATGGCCAAACGCATGACCAAAGAGATCCGTACCATTCGCCTTCCCGAGAAACGCATCCGGGAAATCGAGGCGCTGGTGGACTCCTGGCCGTATGAAACGAAGGCCTTCATGCGCTCGCGCCTCAACCAGTACAAACCCCATTCCGACTGGTTCAGCCGGGGGATCGAATGGTTTTTTTCGCTTCTCGAGGAACCGGCCGAACAGCCCTTCACCATCCTGAAAGACCCGAAGATTCTGACCGACTGGCAGAAGCGTTTCGAGATTTCCGGGCGGACCAACCCGCTTCAGGCCTGGAACAAGATTCTCGAAAAGGAAGTGTCCGCGAGGGACTATCCCTATCTGCTGGCCCTCCTCGACAAGGCCCTGGTCGACGTGCATGTGCCTGTGGAACTCGTGGACCTCTTCGAGAAAATCTACAAGGCCCACATCCGCAAGGAATACCTCAACGACCCCGCCGTCCCCAAGGCCCCGCTCATCCTCTTCGTCGGCCCGAGCGGCAGTGGCAAGACATCCACCGTCATCCACACCCTCGAGCAGGTCATCTTCGTCAACCAGGTCATTCCGGAGATCGATCTCGATCGGAAGAAGGACGAAATCCTGGCCAACGAGCCCTTCTGGCGGACGATCGAGCAGATCGACCCGACCCTTGCCGAGGAAATCGCCAAGCGCCGAAAGCTCAAGCTCTACAAGGCCCTGGCCGGAATTCCCCTGGTCGGCCGGCTCCTCAAGCGGGCCATCAGCAGGGGCCTCTCCCAGCTCGAGGAGCAGAGCCTTCCAGTCGACTATGCCATGGTGACCCCGAACGATTACCAGACGGCTCTCGCCGGTGAGCCGGGCAATTATTTCAAGAAGGCCCTCGGCGATCCCCGCAAGACATCCATCCGGCACGTCGAGGAGGCACACAGCGCCTTCGGTAAGGCCGAGGGCGGCAGCTCCGGGGTGGAGCGGCAGCAGCGCACCCTGATCGATACGGCCAACATCATCATCGACGAAATCATCAGCGGCAGAAGGGACTGTCTGCTGATCGCAACCAGCGATCAGCCGGAGCGCTTCGATCCGGCCATCTACCGGCGGTTCGTCGAAAAGGGACGGATCATCGATTTGTCGGATTTCTGGAAGAATCCGACCAACCTGCGGGAAGTCGTCCGCCTCGAGCTGCTCCGAAACGACATCCGGGTGATGGATCCGCCCGATCCGGCCTGTGTTCAGAGTGCTCGCTGCATCGCACCGGCGGACATCGAGGCCGCAGTCGAACGCATCTACCGCATTTTCAACGAGCGCACCCTGAAGATCACGCCGGCCTATGTCCGAAAACTCGTGCATTCCATCATCGAAATCCAGGGCGGGTTTTCGGCGGCCCATCTCGACGATCCGATGCTCGTCCGAAAAGCCTTCGAACTCGTGGCGAGGAATGCCTTCGGAGATCTCTTCGAGAAGGTCGTGGATCGCATGGACCGAAACGTCCCCTGGGACGAATATGTGGGAAGCGTCAAGGACGTGTTTTCGGAGATGGCCAACAACTGCCTCTACTATGGGGTGAGCGAGGAGAAGGGGGTGGTGCTGAACGGGCCGCCCGGAAGCGGAAAAACCTTCCTCGTGCGCACCTGGCTCAGCGAAAACCGGGACATCCACGACATCGCAACCAGCCCCACGGCCTTGCAGGATCCGACCAAGCCCATCGACGGCGCCGTGGAAAACCTGGAGAAGGTTTACGACATCGCCAAGATGATCGCACCGACGGTGGTGTTTTTCGACGAGGGGGACGCCCTGGCTCCCCGGAGAAGTCCATCCGGCGGGCAGCCGGCCGACAAGC
>JBFMBE010000277.1:0-2657 GCA_040755275.1 Thermodesulfobacteriota bacterium
AATGGCCAGTTTTTGCGACGCCAGAATTGATGGAGCCGCAAAAAGTCAGGAAGTCTTGTCATCGTCGCATGGCAGGGCATACGCCTTTTTCGCTGCAGCGGATAAACTCAGCCGCCCGAGCTCGTAATGGCCGGGCATTGGGTCAGTCATTCGATACAGGCCGGTAAGCTACAACGGTTTCATTTTCAAACAATGGTTTGTCGTTGAACGCAGCCCGGCCCAACGATCTCCGGCGGCTTCAAACAAGTATCCGCTGCAGCATCAAAAGGCATATGCTCCACCATGCTCAGGCCCGGCAATCAACCCAATCGGGGTAGAGGCGACTTTTTGCGACTCCATCAGAATTCAGTGATGGCGAACCCTTTGTGGCTGCCTATCCGGCATGTGTTGCAAGTTCATCAATGTGGAAGGAGGATGTATGTTCAACATCATGTTTATATCGCTACTGATGTGTGTACTCGGTGGATTGCTGGCCTGGGGCTTTCGGCACCTGCCTCGGGAACGATGGCAGGTGCTGGCGGTCATTCCGGAACGTATGATCGATTCCGGTATCTGGAGAGGGCTGAACCTCACTTTCTATGGCGTATTCAACGCAATGGCCTATACGTTTGCAGCCGGAATCCTCATCTTGTTGCTGGCGACCGTCGGTATTCCAATGTATCAATGGATGACATTGATCGTGGCGATTACCGTGATGTGTCTTCCTGCAGCGACCATCATCGCCCGTATCGTCGAGGGGAAATCCAATACGTTTACGGTTGCAGGAGCGGCCTTTGCCGGCATGATGGTCACTCCAGTGATCGTTTTGGTCATCAATGCCCTCTCGAACCGAATCGGAGGTCCTTTTCTGCCGTTGATGTCTGTGATGGCCGCCTTGAGCATTGCCTATTGTTTCGGTGAAGGTATCGGCCGGCTTGCTTGTATCAGCTTTGGTTGTTGCTACGGCAGGCCGATTGAGGCCTATCCTGTCTGGATGCAAAAGGCCTTCGGCCGGTGGTGTTTTGTGTTTACGGGAAAATCGAAGAAAATCGCCTATGCTCACAAACTGGATGGGCATGAAGTGCTCCCGATTCAGGCGATCACATCGATCGTTCTGTGCATTACCGGGTGTGTGACCATGCTGTTGTATCTAAAAGGGGAGTTTTCGGTTGCTTTTCTGTGCGCCGTAAGTGTCGAGAAGCTCTGGCGATGGATTTCGGAATTTTTTCGAGCGGATTTTCGCGGGGGTGGATCCGTCACAGCCTACCAATGGTTATCTCTGTGCTCGATACCTCTCGCTGTTCTTCTGGTGTTTGGTTCCCCGGAGTCCGGCAGTACGGGAGAACTGGATATCCTGAACGGGTTTTCTGCCTTGTGGAATCCCCATACACTACTGTTTCTCGAGGGCATCGCGCTGGCCGTATTTCTGTACACCGGTCGAAGCCGGGTGACAGGTTCCAATGTGGAAATTTTCGTTCATGGCGATCGAATTTAATAAGAAAGTCGGATCCGGCTGAGAATGGTTTGTCCGTATGGCATCCTCATCAAATCCTAACAAAATCCTAATCATTTCTTAACAAAACCATGAGAAGATCAATGTATCCATTCCCAATAAGGATATTCGAGATGATCGGTTGGATCCTTTTTCTCGTGGTGCTTTGGTTGATCTGGTTCTGGGCGGTGAAGCGGTGGATTTTTCCAAAACATACCACGGAAAGCGATTTGTTGGTCCAGGCATTCAATCGGTTGTCGGGCGATGATCCGTCCATACGACGTCATTCGGTGGGTAAACGATTTTCCCCTGATTGTGGGGATTAATAACGTCGAAGAGCGGATCTTTCTATGCTGCATCGGATACCGGGTTGAAGCCGCCCGATCCAACGATATCCAGCGGCTTCAAACACCTGTTTGCAGCAGTCTCAAAAGGCTTCCTCAGCCACCCCGCTCATTGCCGGCATTTGCTAAAAACACGGGAAAAGTCACTTTTTGCGAGACCATCATAGCGGGTAAACCATGAAAAAGAAAAATAGTCAGGAATTCGTTCTTGTTGGATCGGATGCCATCCTGTTCATGGAACGTATCATTGCTGGTATGTCCAAGGATGCGCAACCTTCTCAACGCCAGACATTGGATTTCGATCGCATCAAGAAGCTCAAGCTTACTATTCGAAAACAAATGAGCGTTCCGCAAATCAAATGTAAAATCAAGTGGTTGTCCGAGACACCAAATGATCTTCAAGAAGAAGCGACGAGCTCGTTCCAGCATGATCGTCCGGAATACAGTCTATTAAAAAAGCGGTTGAACAAGCTGTATCGGTTGATCGAGAAATATTTGGAACAGGGAGTCCTTCCATCGAATGTCGAAATGGAACTGTTTTGCCGTCATGCCGAAGAAATGACTACCTATTCCGGGTATGGAGATGAACGCTATCCGGTGTTTCTCGATAAAATTCATGCATTGCGGGAAGCCTATTTGAGAGTCAATATTCAGGAGTTTCGAAAGGTCTTTAGCGATATTGCGGTTCTGAAAAAGAATTGTCATCGAGATGTCTGATGGAGTCGCAAAAAGTCAGGAAGTCTCTGTCGAGTCGCGGGGTGACTGGGGAACCTTTTTCGCTGCTGCGAAAAAACTCAGCCGCCCGATCTCGTAGGATCGGACGGATGGCCAGACAGCAAACA
>JBFMBE010000278.1:0-2652 GCA_040755275.1 Thermodesulfobacteriota bacterium
GCCTCGCCTCCCTTGCATTCTCCAACACTTTCCAGAATGCCCAACTGAGCCGACCAGAACAGCAGTTCGTAAGACGTCAGCCAGGGACTGCCTTCGATGGGAATGGCCACATCCATGAAATCGGGATAGGAGACCATCCATTGAAAGGTCGTCATCGCGCCCATGGATATGCCCGCAACGGCTCGCACATGGAAAATGTTCAAATGCCGGGTCAAAAGAAGATGCTGGGCACGAACCAAATCACGTATGCTGAAACGTGGAAATAACTTTCCTTTCTGCGTTGCGCTGCTGGAGGGAGAGGAAGACATGCCGTTTGCGAAGGCATCCACCGCAATGACGCAGTACTTCGAATTGTCGAACACCTTACCGGGGCCGATAAATCCGAGATCTACCAGTTCCCTGGACGTTCCGGCAAGCCAGGTGGGCACCAGCACCACATTGGACGTTTCGGCATTCCGTTTGCCAGAGATGAGGTAACCCAGACGGCAGTTCTGGATGACGTCGCCGTTTTCCAGACGAAAATCGCCCAGGTCTGCATACCGGACGACATCTTCCGTCCAGGCGATTCCGCAGGAAAAAACGATGACACAGAAAAAAACCAGAGAAACTTTGATCTTGATCGTCATGGCAAAGCCCCAGAGTGAATTGTTGAAAACATGATGGCCGCTCTCTGTTGAAACCGATATCCCACGCCTCTTCGCGGGTACGAAGGGACGTGGGATATCGGTTTCAAGATCCCTGCTCAGCAGCGGCTGCTGCTGCAATGCCTCCGGTTTGCCTGCCAGGATGGATGCAATCGGTATGCAATACGGGTGTAGGAGAGATGCGGGAGTCGTCGTCAGGGCAGCTGGATTTCACGCTCAGCAATCGTCACGACAAAGCGGGCGTCTTCCATGGCACGCAGAGCGTCTTCGATTTGATATTCTTCCGTTGGAATCATGTCGATATCCCCATAAAAGGAAAACTCGCGTTCCTTTCGCAACCACGCCGAGATGTCCGCCAGTCGGTCCACATGCGGTTTCGTGTCGTTCCGGAAACGATCTCGATATTGCTGAAGGATTTTTCCCACATCATGCCACTTGGGCGGTTCGATCCCAACGTTACGCAGCATCCCTTTCAGCGACAACTCAACGATTGCCTGAGCTTCCCGAACGACATCCGAATAGGCTTCCTCATCAAGCAGAACGCTGAGAATTTTCATCCTTTTCAAGGCTTTGATCAAATAGCTCTGGGCCAGGGTGATGTTCGTCATATTTCGAAGACCTCACCGCTGCGATAGTCGGGTTTGAGATCCCACCACCAAGCATTCCCGCGCCACACGCGCTTTGCTCGGAGCTCTTTCAGGCGATTGGCCAGTCGGTCAAGTATCTTCCCGCAAAATCCCGATGGATCGTACAGAATGCGGGCATCCTCGACCATGTCGAGCAGCAAGGGTGTACCTTGTATCAGCTCTTCAGGGGACTTGAAAACGGGAGACAGTTCCACATGGCAGTTGATGGATGATAGTTCGGCTAAAAGCGGTTGAAGGGCCTGTTCGACACAGCCGAATTCCTGAACCCGTTGCATCCGGCCCTTTGGCAATTGTTCGGCTACGATCAGAAGATCGATGTCCGAATTTGGGTTGGATGTGTCCCGGCCTACGGAGCCGAACAGTACGACGGATACGAGTCTTGCGCCATAACAGCGGAGACATGCCTTCATCAAGGCGTCGATTGCTTTCTCCAGGGAAGTCTTCCACGCCTCCGCCGAAAAGACCTCGGCCTCCAGCCCGTCACCCTGTGATCTATCGGAGAGAGGCACCGCTGAAGGGTCAATCGGCACATCGGGTGGGTTGTTCATGGGCATTATGTCCCCCTTGTGGCGATGGGCAACTGGTTCCGGTGTCTGTCAAGATATGGGTCGCATGAAGTCGTGCCGCTCTATCTACCCTTCCTCTTTACGATATCGGCATCAGCCGGTAGGTTGAGCCAGTCTTCCGTAATGGGTTCCCAGTTGCGGGTAGTCTCTGTTTAGCCGCATGGGGTCGGGCCTGTCAATCAACCGAATCGAGGTATGGGCAACTTTTTGCGAGGCCGTCATCCTCCATGAATGTTTAAATTGTACGGCAGATACAGGAGAAAAAGCAAGGTTTGATGGAATCCAAACAAGTCGTCTCTACCTCGATTCGGTTGATTGACGGGCCCGAGCATGGCAGAGCATACGCTTTTTGCTGCTTCAAATGAAGGTGGTCTTTTCTTTCACCAGAAGCCGTTGAACGTTCGTATGATGAAACCCAAATCACTGCATGAAAAGTTGGTGTCCGGGATTGTCAGCCGACCCCATTCTATTCATTCTGACCATCCGCCCGACCCTACGAGCTCGGGCTGCTGAATTTTTCCGCTGCTGAACAAAATTCACCCGCCTTCCTGCGAGTCAATCCATAGGGCCTGACTTTTTGCGGGGCCATCATTTTTCTGTATTGATTTTGGGACGGGAAAAAGGGTAATAGGATACGAACAACATACGATGGCGGTTGTTTCATCGCCTTCGGCAGCAACATTCTGTTAGGGGTGCCCCGCAACCGGGGCTGAGATTATACCCTCGAACTTGACCTGGGTCATGCCAGCGTAAGGAAACAGACTTTTTCCAAAGCGGATGAGCGTTTTCTTGCGC
>JBFMBE010000279.1:0-2618 GCA_040755275.1 Thermodesulfobacteriota bacterium
GCCGTTGCGATTCAACCAGCCTCTGTTTGCTGTCTGGCCATCCGTCCGATCCTACGAGATCGGGCGGCTGAGTTTTTTCGCAGCAGCGAAAAAGGTTCCCCAGTCACCCCGCGGCTCGACAGAGACTGCCTGACTTTTTGCGGGGCCATTTCCATTCAATACGAAAGGAAATGCCCCTGTACCCTTCCCGCTGTCGATTGTCCACAAAAAAAATTCCGCACCCACCTGCAAGCAGAAGATTGGGGAGGGAGGCCAAGCCGATGTTGCAGATAGATGCGGAAACATTCAACCGGTCTTAAAATGCCGCCTTCAGACCGGCCATTGCCGAAAATCCGGGATCCTGAAACTGCCAGGGCATTTCATATTCCCGATTCGTCAAGTTGTACAGATCGATATACATACTGACCCGCGTCACTTCTTTTTCATAGATGGTCTTTTCGATATGGGCATTGAGGGTTTCATACCCGGAAAACTCCTTTCTTCCGGAAAGCGATGTACTGTCATAAATCTTTCCGGCGACATGCAACCATGCGCTGGCCGATACCCCCCATCCCAGATTGGCATTGACACCGACATTGCCCATGTGAGCCGGCGCAAACGGCACCTCCGCTCCATCCTGATCCGGGTCGATGTCGTTGTCGATTTTGCTGTGCGTATAGGTGTAATTGGCGAATGCACCGATGTCGTTGTTGAACCGCCACTTCACCTCTGTTTCCACCCCGTAGGCCGTCGTTTTTCCGGCATTGACGGACTGGGATTGCGATGTCGTGGCATTGCTGACAACGGCATTTTCGACGATCTGGTCGTCGATTCGGTTCAGAAAACCCCTTACGCCGAACTGGATGGATTTCGTCAGCGTGATATCGGTTCCCAGATCATATCCAATACCGGTTTCCGGCTTCAAATCCGGATTCGGCAATTGACCGTTTTTCCCCGATACGCCCTTGTCGGAGAGCTTCAGCGTTCCGCCCACCGATTTCAACGAAGGGGCCAGAAAGCTCGTACCGACATTGGTATAAGCGGTCACCATGGGATTGAACTTGTAACGAGCCCCGGCGCTCCAGAGCCATTTGTTCCAGGATTGATTGTCATTTCCCGGAGGATTGCCTCCCAACAGTTGGATGTCATGCTCCACTTCGGTGAATCGCCCACCAACCCGCAGCGTCAAATCGGCCATCCGAAATTCTTCTTGGGCATAAATGCCGGCCTGGGACGCATCGGCATCGTTTCCGACAGCGACACGATCCGTTTCCGAATATGTCTGGTAGGTTGCATGCTGATAATCACCGCCGAAGGTAAACAGATGGGCATCCCCATGACGCAAGGCGAAGCTGATATCCGCCGGGATGATGGTTTGTTTGACCCCATCCTGAGAACGGAGCGCCAGACTCTGCGGGTACTGGTCTTCTTCCCAGCTGCGGTCATAATCCCGATAGCCGATGGCAAGCCTGCTGCTCAGGGAATCCGATAGTGGAAGGGAGTAACTTCCCTGAAAAATGGAATACCGGTGATTGAAATCCCGGTTCGGCCTTCCAGCATCCCCATCGTGAATATAGCGGTTGGCGAACAGGGACAGTTTGTGATCGGGGCGTCCATGGATTCGATAGACGCCTCCCACATACAGCTTCGTCTTTTCATATTCGGGGTCATCGATCATGTTCAGCCAAGAAGGCGTTGTACCGTAGTTCGTATAATCGGAATTCTCGTAGGTACCTCCGGCAAACAGGCTGAGATGGTCGACATCCCGACCGTGAAAAAATTTCGTGGACAGGGTTTCGTATGAGCCATAACCGGCAGTCAACCGTGTTTCCGGTGTGCCGAACCGTTCCGGCAAAATCAGGTTGGTGGTTCCGGCAAGCGGCGACTGGTTCCCGGCGAAATCCATGAAGAGGTAATTGGGATACAACACCGAAGCCGGCCCTCTCTGGGTTTCGATGCGGTCCAGAATCCAAGGATCGAGCGCCTGCGGATCCACGAAACCATCGATCGGCAAGCCGTCGAGCATGTACATCGTGTATTTCGGACCGATTCCGCCTGCAGCCCCCCAGTTGGCGTCATTTCTCGAAAGAATGCTGGGAGCCATCCCCGGCTGATATTGCAGGATTTCGATCAGATTTCCTTTGGTCAACACCATACTGTCCGTTTCTTCCAACGTAATCACTTCGATTTTCTGAGTTACGTTGCCCTTGGACTCGGGCACTTTCGATGCCGTAACGACCATCTGATCCATTTGGTACTCGGGCTGCGCCGCATGAAGCAGCGATAGGTCAAGCCCAAAGCCGGATACCACCAGCCATCCGAATACAGCCCCCAGCCATCGCGAATACCTTCGCCTCATCTCGTTCTCCTTCCGGTAGGTGTTGGATTGTTTCAGGAAAGCGGCCAACCCGGACCGTCCACCAAGCCGATGGACAACAAAGATTTGCCGTATTCCTGCTTCGAAGCAATGAAGGCAGGCCATACAACGAAGATGGTCCCGCAAAAAGTCGTCTTTCCCGTGCTTTTCGGGAATGCCGGGCATCAGCGGGGTGGCTGGGGAAGCCTTTTGAGCTTGCTGCGAAAACGTGTTTGAAGCCGCCGGATATCGTTGGATCGGACGGACGTACTGGATCGAAATA
>JBFMBE010000280.1:0-2615 GCA_040755275.1 Thermodesulfobacteriota bacterium
ATTTGATTAGATAGATGTCAACATAATTAATTATTACCATATAGTTTTTTCAATGAGTTAGTGTTTCGACTTTTTGCGACTCCATCATGGATGATGGAATCGCAAAAAGTCGCCGTCGCTTGGCTTTGGTCGATTGCCGGGCCTGAGCATGGCGGGGCAACCGCCCACAACATCTACACCCCATCAACCCGCTGCCTCGAGAATGAGGCCCTGTGGAAGGGATTCCCCGAAGATGGATTGGATGTCCTGTTTCACGATGGCAGTGGGTTCCCGCAGAACACGCAGAGCTTCTTCGGATACCCCGTTTTCCGAAAGAAGCCGTGCCACATCTTCCCTTTGAGCCGGTTCGAGATCCCGCATCCGGTCACCGGTCATCCGCCCGAGCTGCAGCATGCAAGAGGCGGCAGCTCCGGACAGGGAACGCTCCCGCAACCCTTCGATCCATTTCCAGACTTCCTGAGGTGGAACGACACGATCGGCGGTCGCATACAAGAGCTCCCGGGCCCCGATCCGGGAAAGGCACCACAACAGCTGGCCATAGGCCTTTCCGGAGGTGATTTCGCCGACAAGGGTTCTGCCGAGTTTGAGTTTATCCCTGACCGACAGGCGTTCGAGGTTTGCCGTCATCATCCACAACTCGATCCATTCCTGAAGGGGCATACGCTGGGCCTTCGCTTGCAACAGAATGGGGGTCACATCCTGGAACATCTGCCGCTGCTGGCCCGGGCTCAATCCGGCCCCGATGCGCCGCCAGAAAATCCACCATTCGATGCGGACCTGGGGGTGGCCGGGAAATGCCGGCCCCTGCTTGAACAGCCTCCAGAGCTGTTTGAGCCGTTGCTCGTCGGATCCATCCCCGAAGCCCGGCCGCAGACAGAACCCGGTCAGATTGAGCCACCGCATTTCATGATCCGCCGTTCGCCTGCGCGCATCGATTCGAACGATCAATCGATCCGTCAAGGTACGAATCAAGGAAAGCGGCCAGGCGTCCTTCGGTCGATCGACAAGATCGGCGATGTCGCGGGCGATCCGGGTCAGCTCCTTCGCAGAACCCTGAAAGGCCTGATCGATCCGCTCCACGGCCTGGCGGACCAACGCTTCGTCGAAAATTTGCCCTTCCGAAACCGACAGGACGTCGGAAGCCCCTCGTAGCTGGAACTGAAGCTTCCAGCGGTGATCACTCACTTTGGAGCGGCACCAGAGAGCCAGGGTTCCCATTTCGGTGAAGGCGGCGTCGATGGCCACCGGAAGGGTGGTACGATTTCCTTTTTTCCCATATTGCACGACGGTTCGAAGCGGCGGCATGGGGCTGAAGGTGTCGTCGATGTCGAGAAGATCCCCGGCCTTGTCACCCGAACGGAAGCTGGAGCTGTAGATCGGAAAAACGACGGGTGAATTGGCGATCACCCGGAATTCCCGTTCCGGAAGCACGATGGGAGAGCCTTCTTCCAGTCCCCGCTCTACGACACAGATGGCCTTCTCTGCGGCACGGTCCTGCCCGGTATCCGACTCACCGACCGCTATACCGATATAGTAGGAGCGGGCGCTTCCGCTGCCCACCCGGACACCGATCCCCCGCTTGACGAGGCCATAGTATGCAGCCCCCATCGCAACAGCCAAATCAGGCTCCGGGTTTTGGAGGATACGGGGTGTGCGCTCCTTCGGAAGTCCGAACCAGTGCCGAACGGCCTCGCAAATGCGGACCTGGATGGAGCGGGGCTTGAGGGATCCGCCGTTGAACAGGATCCAGTCGGGAACGGCATCCGGTCGCCCCAGCGTGTGCTGCACGTCCAGGCGGTGCTTTTCGAGAAACCACCCCAAATGCCGGGTCACGGCAGGCTCGGGCTCGTAGGGAAGCCCGAATTCCATCATCCCTACCCTCTCCCGTTGAGCAACCGGTTGTGATGCCTCCAGAACCGGGAAGAACCCGTCCAGAACGATCGCCTCGACCGATTCCCTGCGCAATTCGGCTGTGATCGTTCCGCCGATCAACCGGCTCCCTTTTCCGACAAGGGTCATCCTTCGTACGTCGGACTTGCCCTCGAGGAGCGCCTCCTTGGCCTCGCGGCATTGGTGACACAAGGTCCGCCAACGGTCCCCCGTCAGATCGGCTGCGGATTTGCCGACCTGCCGCTCGACGATCCGGGCCAGCGCCAAATCGACGTTGTCTCCGCCCAGGATCAGGTGGTCCCCGACTGCGATCCGCTCGAACCGCGGGCTTCCCCCCACTTCCTTCAGGGTGATGAGGGAAAAATCGGTGGTGCCGCCCCCCATGTCGCAAACCAGGATCAGCTCTCCAGGCCGTACGATCTGATGCCAGTCGGTCTCATGCAGGCTGAGGAAGGAATAGAAGGCTGCAAGCGGCTCTTCGAGGAGGGTGACCTGGCCGAATCCGGCCAACGAGGCGGCCTCGAGGGTGAGCTCCCGGGCGACTTCATCGAAGGATGCCGGGACGGTGAGAACGACGAACAGGTGTTCAAGATACAGGTCCGGCTCGTCGGCATGCAGGTGGTTCCATGCGGCACGCATGTGGGCGAGATAGGCTGTCGAGGCCTGGACCGGAGAAATCTTCGCTATGGAAGCATCCGCACCCCAAGGCAGGATGGGGGCCTTTC
>JBFMBE010000281.1:0-2557 GCA_040755275.1 Thermodesulfobacteriota bacterium
CTGGGGGAAATCATCGAGGAGCGGGTCAGTTTGAAGGCCATCCGGGACGTGAACTACGAGGATTTGTTGGGAAGGCCTCCGGTGGTCCTGGAAGAGGAAGGCATTTTGGGCTATCTTCGGCAGCGGACGGTTCTGGTGACCGGAGCCGGCGGTTCGATCGGTTCCGAGCTCTGCCGTCAGATCGTGCGCTTCGGACCCAAACGCCTGATCCTGGTGGATGCAAGCGAGCCCAACCTCTACGAGATTCAGATGGCCCTCAAGCACCGGGTGCAGTACCTCGACTATATCACGGTGCTCGCCCAGGTTCAGGACCGGCGGACCATGGATTCGGTGATGCGGCGCTACAGGCCGGAGGTGGTCTTTCACGCGGCAGCCTACAAGCACGTGCCCATGCTCGAAAGAAACCCCTGGCAGGCGGTTCGGAACAACATCCGGGGTACGCAGTCCATCATGGAAAGTTCGGTCGATCACGGCGTGGAGCGGTTCATTCTCGTTTCCACAGACAAGGCCGTTCGGCCCACCAACGTGATGGGGGCCAGCAAGCGGGTGTGCGAGCGGCTGATCCACGCCTACCAGGGTCAGGGGACGACGTTGATGGCAGTTCGGTTCGGAAATGTCGTCGGATCGGCCGGATCCGTGATCCCGCTCTTTCAGAAGCAGATCGAGGCTGGTGGCCCCGTGACCGTGACCCACCCGGAAGTGACCCGCTTCTTCATGACCATTCCAGAGGCCTGTCAGCTCATTTTACAAGCCGGAGCTCTTGGAAAGGGCGGTGAGATCTTCGTTCTGGAAATGGGCACACCGGTGAAAATCATCGACATGGCGCGGGATTTGATCCGGTTGTGCGGAAAGGAGCCCGAAGAGGAGATCGAGATCCGCTTTACGGGGCTTCGGCCCGGGGAAAAACTCTATGAAGAGCTCATTACCGAGGGTGAAGGGATTGTTGCGACGGCCCACGAAAAAATCCTCGTTATCAAGGCCAATGGTTGCTTCATGGGCTATGGGGACCAAGAGGGATACCGGCGCTGGCTGGATGAGCGGCTTCGTGATCTCTATGCCGCATCCGGAAGCTTCGATGCCTGCCTCATCAAGAAACGATTGAAGGACATTGTCCCGGAGTATCAGGACCAGGAAGCGGAGTGCGTGCTGTGACACGGTCGAAGGAGGATCGGTCAAATTCCGGCCCGGACGGCAGCCGGCGGCTTTCGCTTGCCGGCCTGGGGCTGCTGATGACGGCCGTGGTGCTCTCCCCGATTTTTTTCGGCTCCGTGCACACCTGGGCCTACACGATGGTCTTCGGCTTCGTGTTGGCGGGAGCCTTTCTGGTGGTCCTGTCGCAGGTGGGTGTGGATGCGGATTCCGGAAGGCTGCAGGTGTCGGTGCCGCTGATTGCCATGACCGTCGTGGTGCCTGTGGTCGTTTTGATGGGTGTCCTGCAGATGGCGCCGCTGCCGGTGTGGCTCGTGAAGATGGTTCAGCCGCAGTCGGTGTTCCATGCAGCGATGGGGCAGGGGCCGAATGCAGCGGGGGCTTCGCTTTCATCGGTTTCGCTTGCACCCTATCGATGGCCGGTGCGTCAGTCCATCGTGCGCTGGATCGTTTACGGAATGCTGTATTGGGGGCTGGTGCAGTCGCTTGGCACCCGCCGCCGGATCGAGGCTGCCGTATGGATGATCCTCGGGATTGCTGCACTGGAATCCCTCTACGGGATGTTCGAGGCCTTCTCCGGAAGCCACCGCGTCCTGTGGTATGGAAAATCGGCCTATCCGGGGAACGTGAGCGGCACCTACATCAACCGGAACCATTTTGCCGGCCTCATGGAAATGACCCTGCCGCTCGCCTTCTGTGCCGGGGCAGCCGTTCGGGTGGGCAAGCTCGATGCGGAGGCAAAGATCCGGATCCGGCATTCCTGGATGCGGTGGCTGTTTCCCTTCATTTCCGGCAGGCACGGCGGTGAAAAGCGGGTTTTGCTGTTGATTCTCGGCCTGATCATCGGCCTTGGGCTGATCGGATCGGCTTCCCGGGGCGGTATTCTGGGTGGTTTGGCCGGGTTGGCCGTGGTGGGGCTACTGTTTTTGAGGTCTGACGATACCCGCAGGAAAGGCTGGGGGATGTTGGTTGTCCTGGCCGTGCTGGGGTTGGTGTCGTTTCGGGTGGATGTGGAGCGGGTGATGAAGCGCTTCGAGAACCTGCAGTCCTCGATCGAGGTGCGCTACCGCTATACCCGTCAGACCTTGCAGCTGGCCCGGGATTTTCCGGTGGCCGGTGTCGGGCTCGGCAATTTCCGACATGCCTATCCCCACTACCAGTCGCCCGAAGACAAGGACTATTTCATCGACTATGCCCACAACGACTGGGCCCAGTTGGCTGCAGAGGCGGGCTGGGGCGGGCTTGCCGTGGCTGTGGCGTGCGGGGTTGCCCTGGTTGCGGAGCTGCTGTGGCGGTGGTGGCGCCGCAGCCGAAGTTGGGCGCTCAGCCTCGGGGCTGCCGGGATCGGGGCTGCGGTCGCCATGGCCATTCACAGCTGGTCCGATTTCAATCTCCACATTCCGGCCAA
>JBFMBE010000282.1:0-2538 GCA_040755275.1 Thermodesulfobacteriota bacterium
CGGATGATCGGCTCAGGGAATACCCTCTACCATATGGTACATGTGGAGGATCTGGCACAAGGCTTCATTCTGGCAGGTGAGCATCCCAATGCCATCGGTGAGGTCTTTACGATCGGCGGAGAAACTTATACAACGTTGAATGAATTGGCGGAGATGATTGGGGGCATTCTCGGAAAACCGGTGTCCAAGCAGCACATTCCGGCCGGGCTTGTGTGGGCTGCCGCCGTTTTTTGCGAGGCCGTCTGTAAACCGTTCAACCTTCCCCCTCCACTCTACCGACGAAGGGTGAGTTTTTTCCTGAAACATCGCGCCTTCGACATATCCAAGGCCAAACGGCTTCTCGGGTACACACCCCGGATCGGGCTCGAGGAAGGTTTGCGGCAGACGGCTGAATGGTATCGCAGTCGGGGATGGATCTAGCCGATGAAAACATCGAATCCGCGCAACGTCGATAAGCCCGATTTGCACCGGCTCCTTCATGATACTGGAAAATCCGACATCGCTCGATATCGGGACAAGGTATGGGGAGATGTGGGATGGATCCAAATGCTGGCCGGAGAGCTGATGACGGGAATGCTGAGCGGTCTTCCAGGAGGTCTTGGATATTTCATCAGGCAGAGAGGTTACAGATGTCTGTTTCGACACATGGGCAAGGGGGTCATTCTGGGCAGAAACATTGTGCTGCGCCATCCTGGGCGCATCGCGCTCGGGGATGAAACCGCTATCGACGATGAAGCCCTGCTTGATGCTGCAGGAGCAGGGGATGGAGGCATCACGATCGGCGAACGGGTGATTGTCTCCCGAAATTGCATCATTCAAGGGAAGACGGCGCCTGTTGTGATCGGGAATGGAGCGGATATCGGAGCGTATACGGTGATGACCTCGGTTGGCGGTATCGTGTTGGAAGATCATGTTCTGATTGCCGGGAATGTGTATATCGGCGGCGGCCGGTACCATATCGAAGACAGGCAATTGCCGATTCTGAGGCAGGGGGTGTATTCGATGGGACCGATCCGGATCGGCAGCGGAAGCTGGATCGGGGCGGGTGCCATCGTTTTGGATGGCGTGACGATCGGGCGTGGATGCGTGATCGGGGCGGGATCGGTCGTTACGAAGGACATCCCCGATTTCTGGATTGCAGCCGGTGTACCGGCCAAACCCATTCGGCGCCGTTTCGAGGTACAGGAGGCCGATTGATGCGATCTGGATGGGTCCAGTTGTTTCTGGGGATTCTTTCTCTGTATGTATGGACAACCACAGGAGCCGCTCCGACGTCGGCATCCGGTGTCGAGGCCGTGACCAGGGCCCATACCCGGGTCGTCTGGCTGCAGGATCATGGGGATGGAACCGATACCCTGGCTCGAGGTACATCCTTGATGGTCATGGGGATCGATTCTCGGGACGGCAGGGGGGAACGGCCGTTGCTGCCGTCGGTTGCCGGGTATCGGAAGCCGCTCTTGACCCCGGATGGCAGGCGTGTGGTGTTTTCGATCCAGCGGCCTGAGATGATTTTTGTCGTCGATTGGGACGGGGGACTTCCGACAGCCCTGACAAAGGGCATGGCGGTGGCTGTCTGGGCCGATCCACAAACCGGCGGAACTTGGGTGTATGCCGTGAGAAAACCCGATCCGGAGGATGAAGACCGTTTTTCCGAGATTGTCCGATTTCCGATCGATGCTCCTGAACGGGAGGAGTTGATTTGGAACAAGACGACTGTCAACAAAGACAATGTTCAGCTTTCCAGGGATGGGAAAACGGCCTGCTCCACCTTGCCCTGGCCGGCGATTGGGCGGATGGAGTTGCCCAACCGTTCTTCGCAAGTATATGCCAAAGGCTGCTGGCCTTCGATGGCACCGGATGACAGCCGCCTGGCCTGGGTGTTCGACGGTTCCCACCGGAACCTGACGATATTTCCGGCTGACGGCGGTGAATCCTGGCGGGTGGCCGTCGACCGGGCCAAAGGGATCGACGGCTTTGAAGTCTATCATCCCCGATGGACGAATCATCCGGGGTATCTCGTGATGACAGGACCTTACAAAATTACAGCCGGGGCCAACGCCATCCGGGGTGGCGGGGTCGGAGTGGAGGTGTATCTTGGGAAATTTTCGACGGATATGACCGAGGTGACCGAGTGGGTTCAGGTGAGTCGAAACCGGAAAGCCGATTTTTTCCCGGATGCATGGATTGCCGGTGGGGAACGAATTTCCCTGCGATCGGACAGGATAGGTCCCGCAAAGGGCCGAAGTGGCGGAAAACCGTTGCCGTTCCGATCGATCGCAATGGAGGGAGCGCTTCTTGAAATGAGTGATATCCCCGATCCCTCGGCCATTTTGCCCTATCGAAACGCTCTTGCGGTTTACCGGTATCGCGTGGTTTCATCCGATGCATCGGAGGGAACCACGGTCGGGGCCGGAAAGGAAATTCTCGTGGCACATTGGGTCATTCGGGACGGAAAGAGGCTTTCGGGATATCCGAGAGTACCGGGGCGGGTCTACCGGATGACGATCGAAGACATGGCCCTTCATCCGGAATGGGAAA
>JBFMBE010000283.1:0-2293 GCA_040755275.1 Thermodesulfobacteriota bacterium
GGGCGGCTGAGTTTTTTCGCAGCATCGAAAAAGGTTCCCCAGTCACCCCGCGACTCGACAGAGACTTCCTGACTTTTTGCGGGGCCATCAAGGTGGATCGAAACGTTCAAATGTCCGACTTGAACAAATCCTCGGGCTGACTGGGACGCTGAGAGTCGGAAGGCGGATCGGGCGGAGTCTCCTGAATCTGAGGGACCGTTCCTTCTTTGAAGCATTCGAAGATGACATGGGTCGAATGGGAACCGGCCAGTAGCCCCGTATCCGCATCGATGCGGGCAAAGACAATGCCTTCCGGAATCGGAAAAGCCGTTGAGGGGTATTTCGCCAGAGCCTGCTTCATGAAAGCCATCCAGATTGGGAGCGCAGCAGAGGCGCCCGTCTCTCCCCTTCCCAGAGACGCCATGTCGTCGAAGCCCACCCAAACGCCGGTGATCAGCTGAGGGGAAAAGCCGACAAACCAGGCATCGTGCAGGTTACTGGTGGTTCCCGTTTTTCCGGCGATTGGTCGGTTGAGCGCCAGAAGACGTTTGGCCGTTCCGTTCTTGACCACGCCTTCCAGCAGGCTGGTCATGATGTAGGCCGTTCGGGGATCGAGAACCGGTTTTTTCTCCGGTTCTACGGTTTCGAGTATTTTACCGTTCTTGTCCTCGATCCGGGTGATGAACAATGGCTGAACCAGTTCTCCCTGGTTGGCGAAGACGGAAAAGGCAGTCGTCAGCTCCATCGGGGAGACGACGGAAGATCCGAGAGCGATGGACAGGTTCTTGTCGATCGAAGACTGAATGCCGAGTCGTCTGGCGTATTCGACCACCGTGTCGACACCGATATCCTGGAGAATCTTGACAGTGACCACATTGAGGGATTTTTCCAGGGCCGTTCGCAGCAGCACGCGGCCATGGTATTGACGATCGTAGTTCTTGGGGTTCCAGACCGGATCCGATTCATCGTCCTGAAACGAAATGGGGGTATCCATCATGAAGGTTGCAGGCGTGTACCCCTTATCGATGGCCGCCGCATAGACGATTGGCTTGAAAGCGGAACCGGGTTGCCGTTTGGCCTGGATCGCCCGGTTGAACTGGCTTTCGTTGAAATCCTTGCCGCCGATCATCACCCGGACGTTTCCGGTTGCGGTTTCCAGACAGATGAGAGCCGCTTGAACAGCAGGTGTCTGCTCCAGGGCAACCCGCAAGGAATCCTTCGCACCAGGTGAAGGCTCGAGGATCCGAACCAAGATCACATCACCCGTCTTCAGTGCGTCCGAGACCTTGCGAATCGTTCCACCCTGTAGGTCGGGATTGGGTTTTCTGGCCCATTTCATATCCGAAAGCGCCAGAACGCCGACGGTTTTCCCCAGGCGGACCATGGCTCGCTGCTGGGCGTCCTGTACGTCCACAACGACACCGGTCAGGATGGCCCCGGGTCGGATCTGGGAATCGGGCGTCTTTTCCTGGAGCACTTTGCAGAAGGCCTCGATTTCAGGCGGGTCCAGATGTTTGATCGGCCCCCTGTAACCTTGCCGCTTGTCCAAATCCCGGAGTCCTGCCTGCATGGCATCATAGGCCTGCTGATGCATGGAAACGCTGGCTGCCGTATACACCTTGAATCCATTGGTCAAGAGGGCTTCCGCTCCATATTTGCTTTCCAAATATCGGCGTACGTGTTCGGCATAATACGAGATATGATCCGGAACACTCTTTCGGATCGGCTGAAGCTTCCATGGTGCAGCCATGGCCTCTTTGGCTTCGGTTTCAGTGATGTATCCTTCGGTTACCATACGGTTCAACACGTAGATCTGTCTTTGTTTCGCCTTTTCCGGATACCGAATCGGAGAATATCGTGTTGGAGCCTGAGGAAGCCCTGCCAGGATTGCCATTTCGGACAGGGTCAACTCCTGCGCAGTCTTTCCGAAATAGATTTCCGCTGCGGATTCCACTCCATAGGCCCCCTGGCCGAGATAAATCTGGTTCAAGTAGAGATAGAGAATCTCATCTTTCGTAAAGGCCTGATCGATCCGGTAGGCGAGAATCGCTTCCTTGAATTTGCGCATGAAGGATTTTTCGGGAGTCAGCAGAAAGGATTTGGTCACCTGCTGGGTGATCGTACTTCCTCCCTGAACGATACCCCCCGCTTCGATATTCTTGAAAACGGCCCGAAGAATACCCAGCAAATCAATACCTGGATGGGAATAGAATCGGGAATCCTCCGCTGCGATGAAGGCCTGTTTGAGCTTTTCCGGAATGGCCTCGATCGGGAGCACCCGTCTTCTTTCTCGATAGAATTCGGCCATGACCTG
>JBFMBE010000284.1:0-2187 GCA_040755275.1 Thermodesulfobacteriota bacterium
TGCTGAGTTGCAACAGGATGTTTTTCAAACAAATATTGATGAAGCATCTCCGCCCGATCCAACGATATCCGGCGGCTTCAAACACGTTTTCGCAGCAGTCTCAAAAGGCTTCCCCAGCCACCCCGCTCATGCCCGACATTACCGAAAAGCACGGGAAAAACGACTTTTTGCGGAGCCGTCAGTTCTGAATGGCGGCGACAATCTGGATTTCATACTGGAGGTGCCGGAATGAAATGGTGCGCTGCTCGGGTTGAAATCGATTCCGGTAATCCTCATGCGGACATGGATACCGTTTCCGATGTGTTCCTGGAATTGGGGCTTTCCGGTGTCGTCCTGGAAGATCCCGGGCTGGAGCCACCGGAAGAGTGGGGAGAGGATGCCGTCCAACGACCCGATCGGTATGCCGTTATCGGCTATTTTCCAATGACGGACACCCTCAGCCGACAACAACAACGCCTGGAGGATCTCGTGGCCGGTTGTATGCCGAAGGGAGCCGGCCGATCGTATCGGATTACGTATTCCAGTATCGAAGAAGAAGACTGGGCCGAGGCTTGGAAGAGTTATTTTCATCCGATTCGAGTTTCGGATCGGTTCGTCGTCAAACCGACGTGGCGGGACTATGCTTCCGAAGCCGGAGAGATCGTTTTGGAAATCGATCCGGGGATGGCCTTTGGAACTGGAATGCATCCGACAACGGTTCTGTGCATTCGAGCACTCGAAACAGTCGTTCAACCCGGCATGCGGGTGTTGGATGTTGGGACCGGATCGGGTATCCTGGCTTTGGCTGCAGCCAAATTGGGAGCGGCCCAAGTGATCGGCGTGGACATGGATCCCGTTGCTTCAGCCATTGCGGCCCGTAATCTTCGATTGAACGGCATCCAGAACAACTTTCTGATGTTTACCGGAAGGCTCATCGAAAGCGTTCGCATGAAAGCGGACATCGTCGTTTCCAACATCTTGACGGATGTGGTGCTTGCCTTATCAGAGACGGTTCGTGACGTGATGACTGAAGGCGGTATATGGATTGCTTCCGGTATCGTCGAGTCAAAGGCGCAGGTGGTGAGCGAGGCGCTCAAGAACACGGGATTTCAGGATATCGATCAGGAGATGTTGGAAGGGTGGGTGTGTATTCGGGGTCGGGCATGAGAGGCTGAGATAGGGCGCCCGGGTTTTCGATTTTGGATCAGGAAACCCGGGCAAGGTTTGATGAGCTCGCAAAAAGTCGAAAAGTCTTTGGATCGTCGCAATCAGGGCAATTGACAACGTCGGGGCAGCAGCGACTTTTGTCGAGCTCATCGCGTTTCATGTAAAGAGAGCGATGACCTCCGTCGGACGAGCATCTATTGGGCCATTCTGGCTTCGATTTCAGCCAATTTAGCTTCGATCAGTTTTCGGCTGGTTTCACTGTTGGCCGCCGCCTTTGCACGGATGTATATGTCCTTGGCTTTCTGAAGGCTGACGGGAGTGCCTTTATCGACAAGAACCTCTGCACGGTAGAGGTCGGTCACCTGTCCAAGACCGTTCAACCGTAAATCGACAGCGCTTTTCAACTCGTTGGTGATGGCATAGGGGGCTGCCTCACGTACCAGCGATTTGATCCTGCCGAAATCGAGATCACCGGGTTGTTCGATCACGAGATCGGCCTTGTTCAGATAGTAGCGGCAAACGAAAGGAAAAATCTCTGCCTTCGAGAGAACCACATTCGATCGGATGCATCCAGGCTGGATGTCGGGCAGGCTGACGAGAAGCTTGTATCCGACGGGAGAGAATCTGCCCTGCCAGATTTCGATTCCCTTTTTGGCGTCCTTGACAACGTAGTTGCTCATGTTGGAGGCGCTCACACCGATCAGCAGCAGCAGAATCGCTGCGATGCAGCCTGCGAGGATTTTGATGGACTTGTCCATAGGATCCTCCTGTTTGGGTTTCGGGGTGTCGCATTTCGCCGAATAGGTGACTGTGACGGATGCGGCTGCTTGGGCTCGCTGTTGGGCCATGGCAGCCAGTTCTGCCTTGGCCTGTTCTTCGGCTTTTCGCTTCTTCTCGGCCTGTTCCGCTGCAATGCGTTCGGCTTCCCGGCGTTCAGCTTCGGCTTTTTCCCTTGCGATGCGCTCAGCCTCGAGTCGTTCGGCCTCGGCCTTCTCCCGCGCGATCCGCTCGGCCTCGGCTTTTTCTTTGGCGATCCGTTCC
>JBFMBE010000285.1:0-2186 GCA_040755275.1 Thermodesulfobacteriota bacterium
CGGCACAGAACACCGAAAAAAACAAGGTATAAAAGATACGGTTCTGCTGGGCGTTCATTGCAACTGGGCAGACCCGGAAAGCATCCGCTCGAATCGCTCTCGGATGCCTTCTATCTGACGAATGGTTTCCTGCAGGGCTTCCACTTCATGTTCGATACGCCCGCCATGCCGCTGTTTTCGATCGTGTGCCGACTCCATGGCCCCTTTGGTGGCTGCTACGGTTTCATCGAGCCGTTCCGTGATCTTTCGAGCGAAATGGGCGAAGGAAATGTTAAGGTTCTGGAGCATCGACCAGCGAATGTTTTCCACATTGCGCCGGACAAGGTCTTCCAGACGCTGATCGAGGGATTTGAGCATCGGAAGCGGATCGGTGTTCCAGGTGTTCAGCACCCAGTACGGTTTTCGCTTGAGCTCGAGGGCCTCTTCGGGATGCATGGGTCGATAAGGAACACGGAAGAGATCGGCAGCCGTATGCCGAAGGGTTTCGATGAGCTGGTTCAGGCGCTGGTCGTGGGGTGAGAGGCATTCCAGAAGCCGGGTCTTGGTCATGTCGTTCAGTTCGGCCTGTTTTGAAGCGAAATATTCGGGAATGCTCTCCGCCCAGGCTTCCTGAACGCTTTTCTGACTCGACTTTCCGAAACGCCGGATGCTGCTCTGGTTCATGATGTCCTTGAGCACGCCGGTCGCTTCCTCGCGTAGAAGCTGGGCTTGCTCTTCCAAAAAGCCCGCCATCCGCCGCTTGTCTCCTTCCAGAATGTCCTGGATCAAGGTTCTTTCTCGGGCGGCCTGCTTGAGAGACGTTTCGAAAAGTGCTATTTTTTCGGCCAGTTCCGTTTGAGGCAGTTTGAGAGCCTCCAGCGAAATGCGGGCCGCCATCAATGCCGCGTCAATCTCTCCGATGCTTCGCAGACAGACGACATGCGAAAGGGCCTGAAATTTTTCCTTGGCCAGATAGTTCACCAGAAATCCTTCCAGTTCGGCCATTCCACTCGTTTCCCAGGCTTCGGGCCTTCCTTGTTGCCTGCCTTCGATGGCCTTTCGGGCCGAAACGCAGAAAATCGCTGCCTTGTTCTGAACACAGCCGTGTTCGCAGAGGGTTTTTTCGTAGAAACCCAGCGCCTGTCTACGCTCGGCCTCATTCAGGTAATCGATCTTGCTCAGCACATAGAACAACTTCGGAACTTTCTTTCGAACCTCCGCCAGAAATTCGAGCTCGACTTCGGTAATGGGCGGATCGGCGGAAACCAGAAACAAGGCTGCATCGCATTGTTCGAGAAAATCGAGGGTCGCCTGCGTGTTGTGCCTGTAGGTGGATCCAATGCCGGGTGTGTCGATCAGAACAACGCCATTGGCCAAAATGTCCGCAGGCAGATAGACCGTGACCTCCTGGACACCGAGGCGGTTTTTCGGATTGCCTTCTTCGGTGACGTAGCGCGCCAGAAAGACACTTCGCTCCTCCGTCGAACGACCGGTCAGGATTTCGGGCTCCTGTTTTCCTTGGAAGGTCACCACGACCCTCGGTGGATCCCCGTATTGGAGGAAGGTCGGCGCTGCCGTCAGGGGAATGACGGCAATGGGCAAAATGGGTTCACCCACCAGGGCGTTCAGCAGTGTACTCTTGCCGCGTTTGAACTGGCCCAACACCGCCAGATGGAAGCGACCTTCCTGAAAACGCCGTTGCAGCTCGTCGAGCTTTCCGGCATGGGCTGCACCATTGGTGCCCAATTGCCCGACGGCGACCTTCGCCTCTTCGATCAGTGCGGATAATGGCGGCTCGGGTTGCGGATGGGACATTGTCGCGGATATCGATTGCATGGCTTTCTCCCGTAAAAGGATCGGTGGATATTCGATCTTTCCTTTTGCCGGACGATGAACAGCCTAACAAAAAAACCGCCATCGACATCCGGAAAGATCACCCCACAAAACAGGTACCGGTAGGAGTCATCAGCCGGATTCTGGCGGTTATACAGGGAACTCCATCCCTTTCGGTGGATCATTTTAAGAAATTTCGGAAGGGCTTTGCAAGTGCAATTCCCTGCGATCCAAGGGTTGATGGACCCGCAAAAAGTCCATCATATGGACGGCTTCGCAAAAAGGCCGCAGGCAAGGAGTGCAAATCCCGAGGAGTGAGGCGTACTGAAACGTACGCCGCAACGACGAGGGATGCAGCACGACACAGCATCCGG
>JBFMBE010000286.1:0-2162 GCA_040755275.1 Thermodesulfobacteriota bacterium
CCGAAGTGCGGGCATCCCCTCGCCTGGTACGACAACCTGCCGGTCATCGGTTTTTTGCTGCTTCGGGCCAAATGCCGCCACTGCGGCATGCCCATTTCCCTGCGCTACCCCCTCGTCGAGATCATCAGCGCCGGCTTCTGCCTCGGCATCCACCTGCGCCATGGGCTCGGACCGCCGTTCTGGATTCTCTACGCGTTCACCTGTGCCCTCATCGTCATCACCTTCATCGACATCGACCATCGGATCATTCCCGACGAAATCAGCCTTCCGTTCATCGGTATCGGGCTTGCCACCGCCTGGCTGCTTCCCGGCATGCGATTTCTGGATTCCCTCTACGGCATGCTGCTGGGCGGCGGCGTCCTGTACGCCATCGCCTGGGGATACGAAACACTGACTGGAAGAGAGGGCATGGGAGGCGGAGACATCAAGCTGTTGGCCATGATCGGTGCCTTCGTGGGTTGGAAAGGGGTGATCCTGACCCTCTTTGTGGCATCGGTCATGGGTACGATCGTCGGAGGAACGATCGCGCTGCAACGCAGGGCGGATCTGAAGCTGGCCATCCCATTCGGACCGTTTCTGGCGATCGGCGCCCTGTGTCATGTGTTTTACGGACCGTTTCTGATCGACTGGTATATCGAGGGGCGATGGCTCGGGTGGTGAATATGCGCATTGCCGTCATCTCCGACATTCATGGCAATCTGGAAGCCTTCGAAGCCGTTCTAAACGATATTGCATCCAGCCGGATCGACCGAACCCTATGCCTCGGCGACTGCATCGGATACGGACCGGATCCGGAAGCCGTCGTCCATCTGCTTCGCAACGCCGGCATCGACAGCGTCATGGGAAACCATGAGTTGGGCATCTGCGATCCCCGTATCCTCGATTGGTTCAACCCCCTGGCACGGAAATCCCTCGAATGGACGGCTTCGAAGCTTTCCGAGGAAAGCCGCATCTATCTCTGCAGTCTACCCAAGGCGATCGTGTTCGACGATCTTCGCTTCGTTCATGGGTTTCCCCCGGCTTCTCCACTGGTGTATTTCTTTCAGATTCCGGATTCGAGTGTACGGAAGGTGCTCGAATCCATGAAGGAGCATCTCTGCTTCATCGGGCACACCCATGTGCTGCGTATCGCGCTCTGGCAACATCCAATCTTTCAGAAGCGCAGGCTCATCCAGGAAATCGTTTCGATTCCGGGTGAGGGCAGGGCCATCGTCAATGTGGGCAGTGTGGGGCAGCCCCGGGACGGGGACCGCCGCGCCAAGTATGTCATTCTCGACACGGCGGAAGAGACGATCGAAATCCGTTTCATCGACTATCCCCGAGAGGTGACCATCCGCAAGATGCTTGCGGCAGGTCTTCCCACAAGCCATGCTGAAAGGCTTGCTTGACACGATGAACACCATCGGCAAATACCGCATTCTCGGCATGCTCGGCAAGGGTGGAACCAGCCGGGTTTACAAGGTTCTCATTCCGGAAATCGATTCCATCGTCGCTCTCAAATGGCTGTGGCCCAACCCGTTTCTGGCCGATCTGATGGGCATGGACAGGCTGCGGGAAATGTTTTTGGCCGAGGCCCGCATCATGGCCGGATTCCGGCATCCGAATCTGCTTTCGGTATGGGATTACGGCATCGAGCGGGAAAGACCTTACTACACGATGGAATACCTGTGCGACAATGTCGGCCTGTGGATCGGAGAACACGTGGAGGTGGAGCGGCCGACGCGGCCGCTTCCGGTGGACATGGCGCTTCGGATCGCCCGGGAAACGCTCTGCGGCCTGGCGCGAATGCATGCAGACGGATGGATTCACCGGGATATCAAACCCTTCAACCTGCTCCTGACCGATGAGCGGTCCGTCAAAATCGCGGACTTCGGGCTATCCGCAACAAGGGGTGGCAAGGCCGTTCACCATCCCGAAAACCTCAAGATCGGCTCCCCATACTACGCAGCCCCCGAACAGGAAAACGATCCGGCCAGCGTTCAGTTCACCGCAGACCTCTATTCCGTCGGTGTGACCTTCTACCGGATGCTGACCGGCCGGCTGCCGCACTTCCCTTTGAACCCCATCGAAACCCTGCGTCCCGAACTCGATGGTACATGGAACACCTTCTTTCGGACGTCCCTGGCGCACCATCCCAGGGAGCGGTTTCAGACCGCAGCCGA
>JBFMBE010000287.1:0-2116 GCA_040755275.1 Thermodesulfobacteriota bacterium
AAAAAACTCAGCCGCCCGATCTCGTAGGATCGGACGGATGGCCAGACAGCAAGCAGAGGCTGGTTCAATCGCAACGGCTTGCTTTTCAATGTCAATTCGTTCAAGCGCGTCCGTCCGATCCAACGATATCCGGCGGCTTCAAACACGTTTTCGCAGCAGTCTCAAAAGGCTTCCCCAGCCACCCCGCTTATGCCCGGCATTTCCCAAAAGCACGGGAAAAGCGACTTTTTGCGAAGCCGTCACAGATGGAAACCGCTCAAATCGCTTCAACTGGCCTATCTCCGAGCGATTGGCCTTACGGAGGATATCTTGAGATCCAGTTTACCGCCTTCCATATCTGAAAAATCCTTAGGATAACGAATCCAATGGATGTGGAATATGGGTCTTAGCAATAGAAGTAGAAAACTTATCCGAACGACAGAATGTTCTGTGAATGGTTCAACGAACGGATCCGATACGGATTCTTCGAATCCTCCCTGGTTGGAGGAGTCGAAGAAAGGACGGTTTATTGAAATTGTCCAGGTCGGTGGGATTGCAGGGCATGGCAGATTTTGATATGGCAATCATGACGGTTTCGGAAAAGAAGCCGGCAGCTGTGTCGTGCTGCATCCTTCGGGGTTACGTCGTACGCCTCACAGACGGGATTGGCACATCTTGCATGCCGCCATTTTTCGAATTGGTCGATATGATGGACTTTTCGCGACTTCAGGCATTGCACATTCAAGCTTCAGCTGGCGGAAGTGCATGGGAATCGAACCCACCCGGGACGTTTTTAGCGCCCCACACCGGATTTGAAGTCCGGGAGCCCCACCAGTGAGCTGTGCACTTCCGAAAAGCCGGTGAAATCTATGCCGGATCGGGTTTTTTGTCAATCGTTTTATCGGCGTGCATGCGGGGGTGGGAGGAAGGCGATGGGCGATCGGGAACAAGCGATCGGGGGATTGGTCATGGGTTATCGGTCTGAGTGTGGATAGCGGAGGCAAAGAAAATGAAAATCGATCTGAATTGTGACATGGGAGAGAGTTTTGGAGCATGGCGGATGGGGGATGACGAACGGATGATGACCCACATCACATCTGCCAACATTGCCTGCGGGTTTCATGCGGGGGATCCGCTCGTGATGCAGAAAACGGTTCGCTTGGCAGTCGAAAACGGTGTCGGCATCGGTGCCCATCCAGGCTTCCCGGACCTTGTCGGGTTTGGACGCCGCAATCTTCAGACAGCTTCCGGCGAGATCAGGGCCATGATGATCTACCAGATCGGTGCGCTTTCCGCTTTTGTACAGGCGGAAGGAAGCCGGATCCAGCATGTCAAGCCGCATGGCGCACTCTACAACATGGCGGCAGACAACGAGGCCATCGCCATCGAGGTGGTAGAGGCGGTTTTTTCGGTCAATCCCGAATGGATTCTGGTGACCCAGCCGGGATGTGTGCTGGCGGAAATGGCCGAAAGAAAGGGGCTTCGGGTGGCCAGGGAGGTCTTTCCGGATCGGGCCTATCTCGAAAACGGCCGCCTGGCGCCGCGAAGCATGGCGGGTGCCGTGATCCATGACCTCGACACCGTGAAAAACCGGATCGTCCGACTGATCCGGGAAGGGATGTTGGAGGCGATAACAGGAAAGCCCATCGTGCTTCAGGCGGACACGCTGTGCATTCATGGGGACACGCCTGGGGCCGTCGATTTGGCGGCGTTGATCCGCCAGGAGCTCATGCATGCCGGTATTGCAGTGGTTCCGATGGAGCGTATCCTGAAAGCCGAACTTTCCTCATAGGATCAATGCCGGGCATAAGGGGTTTAGGGAAGCCTTTTGGAACAGCTGCGAAAAAGGTTTTCCAGTCACCCCGCGACTCGACGGCAACTGACAGTCTTTTGGCAGACCCTCTTGCTGGAGGCCCGGCTTTGAAAGAAAATCAGTGGAAAGCGGCTATTTCCGATCCCATCATCTTCTCCTGCGCCGCAGAACGCCCAGAGATCGGGTCATCGGCAGCTCGTCGAAGAGACCCGATTCGACCGCCTGGCAATACACCCGATAGGGGGCAAGCCCGCCTTCGGCAGGGTCCTTAAAGATGTCGTGAAAAACGAGAAAACCGTTGGGAACGATATGGGGGGACCAGAG
>JBFMBE010000288.1:0-2102 GCA_040755275.1 Thermodesulfobacteriota bacterium
TTTAATCTAATATTTTGGCACTACATTTACGATTTGATAACCCCACCCTTGAAATTATTGAATATTTTGACCGATGCCCCGTCAAAAGTAGTAATTTTGGGGGTAAAAACCATGAAGTTGGGCTAATCGGAGCGAGAGGAGAGAACACCTCATGGAAAAGGAAGTCGACGCTCGGGGGCTGTCCTGCCCCCAACCGGTATTGATGACCTTCGAAGCCATTCAACAGGTCAAGAAGGGTACCATCACGATTCTGGTGGACAACGAGACCAGCACGGAAAACGTGATGCGGGCCGCTCAATCCAAAGGCTGGACGATTCTGGCTGTGGACAAGGCTCCAAACGGCGTGAATACCATTCGGATTGAAAACAAGTGACGGGATTTTTCGAACGCTTCCGGAAAACGAAGGTGACTCCGCAGCCGGCATCTGCAGGAGGTCGTGAGGGCATTCTGGTGTTTTCGCACACGAGTGAGGTCATCGCTGCGGAAGCCTGCCTGAAAGATGCCGGTTTCGACGTTCGGGTGATGGGCCCCCCGCCTGCCCTGCACACCGGATGTGACCTCGTGATCGCCTTCCCCCTGATCCTTCAGCTCGAAGTCACACAAGCCCTGCGGAACAGACGGATCGTTCCCCTGCAGGTCGTTCCTGTGGACAATGTCCTTCTGGAACCGGTTTCCCTGTTCCAAACGGTCGACTATGGTGCCTATCGGATGGTACGAGCTGCCAACATGAAATTGACCATCCGCAAATCCGATCGAACGATCGTCAATGTTTCGGGCGGCGGTTGCCCCGATGTGCCGTATTTGGCCGAACAACTCATCGGCAGGAAAATGAGCGAAGACATCGAACCGAAACGATACGGCAAAACTCTCTGCGGATATGCTCTGCAGCTGGCCTGGGAAGAAATGAATCGACAATGTCCTGGCTGATCGTTGGAACCGTTCCGAAGGAAGAGTTTCCCCTCGTTCATGAAAGCGCGTCTCTCGACAAGGAGCGGCTCCTTAGGGTAGGTCCTCACCATATCCCCGTGGCAAGAGGCACACCGGCACTCGTTGCAGCCGCTGTTCTGGCCGGATCGCTCTTCGGCAATCCATCCATCGATGTTCTTCTGGTAGGCGATACGGGAAGAGGCAGGGGAAGCGATCGGATTTACCGATATTTTCAGACAATGGATTCCTCCCGATACGAAGGGATCACGTTTCACTACCTGCAGCCAGACATCGACGGCCACAACCGCGTGTGGGCGGCTCTCGAATGCAATGCCAAGAAACCCATTCTCGTCGCAGACGCAGGCTTCATGTACGTGGCCAAAATGAGCGGGTATGCGGCTCAGTACGACCTGTTCACCCCGGATGCCGGAGAGCTGGCTTTCCTGGCAGACGAAAAGGCGCCCCACCCTTTTTATACACGAGGTTTTCTGTTGCAAACCGATGCGGTGCTCAGTGATCTCGTCAAGAAAGCCTACAGCCACCACAATGCCGCCCGTCATCTCTTGATCAAGGGGAAAACCGATGTTGTCGTAGCTTCCGGCCGCATCGTCACCGAAGTATCGGATCCCTGCGTTCCGGAGCTCGAGCCGATCGGCGGAACCGGAGACACGGTCACCGGTATTGCAACGGCCCTACTGCATGCAGGTATCGAAATGACCGATGCTTGTCGAACGGCGGCAGTCACCAACCGGATGATGGGAAAACTTGCAGCACCCGATCCGGCCTCATCCATATCGGATCTGCTGCGTTTTCTTCCTCAGGCACTGGAGCGTGAAGGCAGGTGAACGTGAGGGCTCCATGGGCGAAAGGGCTCCGATGAGGTGTCAGGGCCGGGTTCAATATCCGATCGAAAGGAGGAACAAGATCAGCATCGGTTATTCGATGATGGCCTCGCAACAAGTCGCTAACCACCGATTTTCTTTCAAAGGCCGCCCTCCTGCGGGTCAATCCAGGGGGCCTGACTTGTTACGGGGCCATCCTACTTGACGGAGTCGCAAAAAGTCGATTTTCCCGTGCTTTTCGTAAATGTCGGGCATAAGCGGGGTGGCTGGGGAAGCCTTTTGAGACTGCTGCGAAAACGTGTTTGAAGCCGCCGGATATCGTTGGATCGGGCG
>JBFMBE010000289.1:0-2066 GCA_040755275.1 Thermodesulfobacteriota bacterium
TGCGTCCGCCCGATCCAACGATCTCCGGCTGCTTCAAACAGTTTCCGCTGCTTCGCAAAACACCACCCGCCCTCCTGCTGGAGGCCCGGCTTTGAAAGAAAATCGGTGGTTAGCGACTTTTTGCGACACCATCAGGAAGGACAACCAATGCTTTGCATCGACCATATCGATGTTTTCCGGGGAGAGGCCCAGATCCTGTGGGACGTCTCCCTTCATATCCAGAAAGGGGAGCGGATCGCCTTGTTGGGAAGCAACGGCGCCGGAAAGTCCACCCTCATTCAGAGCATCTTCGGAGGGCTTCCGGTTCGATCCGGTGACATCCGGTGGCACGATGAGCCGATTACCGGAAAAAAAACGTTCGAGATCGTACAGCTGGGACTTTCCCTGGCCCCGGAAGGAAGACGCATCTACAAAGAGATGTCCGTCTGGGACAACCTCTCGATGGGGGCCTATCCAAAGAGGGGACGCGGGCGGATGGAAAAAAACCGCAGATGGGTGTTCAACCTCTTTCCCATTCTCGAAGAGCGAAAGCATCAGATCGGATCGACCCTCTCGGGTGGAGAGCAGCAGATGCTCACCATCGGACGGGCTTTGATGAGCGAGCCGGAACTGCTTGTAATCGACGAGCTCTCGCTCGGACTTGCCCCGCTCATCACCCGTGAAATCTTCCGCATTTTAGATGAGCTCTCCGACATCACCCTGCTTCTGGTGGAACAGAACGTCGATCTGGCATTGCGCCATTCCCAGAGAGCCTATATCATGGAAAGCGGTCGGATCGTTCGAAGCGGGCTTTCGAACGATCTGGCAGGAGACCCCGATATCCGCAAAGCCTATCTCGGTCTGTAGGGATGAAGACCGAACCATAGGGTACAGGCAATCATCAGGGAGGCCATGACACCGAAGGCATGGGTGATTCCCCACCGATCCATGATCCAGCCGGAGCTGACCGAGCCCACCATCATGCCCGTGCTGTGACCGACCGTCATCAGCGCCATCACGGACCCCATGCTTTCCATGCGGTTGCCGCACCCGACAGCCATTCCCATCACGGCAGGCGTGAGCATGCCGCCACCAATCCCGAAACCGACGCTCCCCCAGAACATCCCCCAGAATCCCCCGGCCCGGATCATGGCTGCAATCGATACCGCAACGATCATCCCTCCGAAAATCCCCAGGGTCTTCTTCGACATGCGATCGGAAAGGGCCCCCATCGGCCAGTTCAGCAAACCGCTGACCAATACACTCATGGTGACCAGAACTCCGGTTTCCATCGGAGAAAGGCCAAGGACGGAGCCTGCATAGACCGGCAGAAATCCCCAGAGCATGCCGATACAAGACGTATGCGCGAAGCGTAGGAGCATCAGGGTATTGAGCTCGCGATCGGCCAGCAGCAGCCCCCAGGCAAGCGGTGGCTTTCGCTGGTGCATCTGCTTTTCCTGCTGCGAGGACGGCAGCAACATCAGGCACATCAGAAAACCGAGGGCCGACAGAACACCCATACAGAAATAGGCCAAATCCATGTCGAAATGCTGGGAAATCATCCCACCCGCAAGAGGGCCGAGGCTCAGTCCCATAAACATGGACAGATTGAACAGCCCCATCGTACGGCCTTCACTGCCGGCAAGGGTGATGTCCCCCAGATAGGCCTGAGCCACGGGCAGGATCATGGCGGATGCAATGCCCTGAACGAAGCGGATGGCAATTAGCGTGTGAACACCCGTGGAATAGACGAAGGCAACCGATACGAAGGCATAGCACAACAGCCCGAACACGATGAAGGGTTTTCGGGCTGTTGCATCCGACCGTCTGCCGAAGAAGGGCAGCATGAAGGTGCGGGAGATGGAAAAGGCCCCGAAAATGAGGCCGATTTCAAGCCCGCTCGATCCGATCTGTTTGGCATATACGGGCAGGAGCGGGATGACGATACCCACCCCGAGAACGGCACAGAACACCGAAAAAAACAAGGTATAAAAGATACGGTTCTGCTGGGCGTTCATTGCAACTGGGCAGACCCGGAAAGCATCCGCTCGAATCGCTCTCGGATGCCTTCTATCTGACGAATGGTT
>JBFMBE010000290.1:0-1994 GCA_040755275.1 Thermodesulfobacteriota bacterium
TACAGAATTGCTCAGTTACAACATGATGTTTTTCAAACAAATATTGATGAAGCATCTCCGCCCGATCCAACGATATCCGGCGGCTTCAAACACGTTTTCGCAGCAGTCTCAAAAGGCTTCCCCAGCCTCCCCGCTTATGCCCGACATTGACGAAAAGCACGGGAAAATCGACTTTTTGCAGGGCCACCAAACGTAATGGACGTGCACTTGATTCTTCGAGTGGAAGGTTTTTCATCGATTCAGGAAAGGAGCCTCCGATGTCTAAAATGACCTATCACTGCGAAACCTGTCAGAAGGAAACGATGGTTGAATCGGGAACTCCTGTGCTGGAGTGTTGCGGAAATCCCATGAAGTCGGTGGATCCGCTTCCCGTTTGTGAAACAGCTGTCAGTCCCGAGCACTCCCGACTGGATGGCGGGGAACCCTGCGATGACGGCAGGTCGGGATAAGGCGTCGGTCGTTCATGTCGTTGATTTCCTGCTGTGATGGGTTCTGGCGGATGAAGCCTTTTTCCTATGGTTGGCGATCCGGAGCTGTCATCCGATGAAAACGAAAAGCCGGTATTTTCTGTTTATCGGTTGGGCATGGGCGGTGATCTTGGTCTCATTCTGGAGCGCCGTCGGCTGGGCCGAAACACTCGAAGAGGCCTGGCAGGTCGCTCTGACCCATGACAACAGGCTGAAGGCCGTACAGGAATCGGCTGCAGCAGCCGACGAAACCCTGGCTGCTGCAGCTGCAAACCGGCTTCCGGTCTTGAAGGGGTACGCAACCTACACTCGGTTGAACCAAACGCCCGAAACCGAAATCACCCTTCCCCGATTCCCATCGTTGACCACCCCCCTCCTGAAGGACGATACGATCTTTGCATCGGAGATGCAGCTATCCCTACCTCTGATGACGAGTGGACGCATTTCGCAAGGCATCGAATCGGCACGTGCTGCTGCCGAGGCTTCCAGGCAGGAAGTCGAGCAGATCCGGCAGCAGGTCAAGTTCGAGGTTGCCGAAGCCTTTGTTCGGGTATTGCGGACACAGGCTCTGGTCGAAGTCGCCAGAAGTCATGTCGATTCCCTGGTTGCTCACAGGCAGGATGTGTTGCGGATGGATCGGGAGGGACTCGTTTCGAGAAATGATGTGCTTTCCGTCGAAGTGGCTCTGGCCGATGCGAAACAAACCCTGCTGCAGGCCGAAAATGGGCTTTCTCTTGCCAGAAGCGCGTACAACCGGCTGTTGGGAAGGTCCTTTGACCATCCGTTCACTCTCGAGTGGAACATGCAGGATGTCGCTGGAGCCGCATTCGAACAACCGGAAAATGAAGAGGCGCTTCGCAGCGAGGCGATTTCCCGTCGGCCGGAGCTGAAATCCCTTTTCCATCAGACGCAGGCCTACGGGGCACGGGCCGGCAGCATACGGGCCGAGGCCCTTCCTCAGATCGCCGCAAGGGGGAGCTGGCTTCATTTGGATCGGGTCCCTCTGACCGAAAACGACATCTGGCAGGCCGGGCTCGTTCTCGAATGGAACGTGTTCGATGCCGGAGTCATCCGGCATCGAGCAGCCTCCGAGGAGCGCAAGGGGCGGATGATCGAACACCGCAGGGAAGAAGCCCGTACTTTCGTTGAACTGCAGGTTCGTCAAGCCTTGCTGGATGTACAAGAGAGTGCTCAGCGCAGCGTCGTATCGGAACGATCCCTCGAGCAGGCCGAAGAGAACCTGAGGGTCGCCAGGAGCCGCTATGCTCAGGAAATCGGTACCCATACCGATGTGCTGGATGCCGAAACCCTGAGAGTGCGGAGCCGGAGCAACGACGTGCAGGCACGCTACGACCTCATGTTGGCCCGCATTCGTCTTAGATATGTGATCGGGGATTTATGATGGAGTCGCAAAAAGTCAGGAAGTCTCTGTCGAGCCGCGGGGTGACTGGGGAACCTTTTTCGATGCTGCGAAAAAACTCAGCCGCCCGATCTCGTAGGATCGGACGGATGGCCAAACAGTGAATA
>JBFMBE010000291.1:0-1943 GCA_040755275.1 Thermodesulfobacteriota bacterium
CTTTTCCCGTGCTTTTCGGGAATGCCGGGCATAAGCGGGGTGGCTGGGGAAGCCTTTTGAGCTTGCTGCGAAAACGTGTTTGAAGCCGCCGGAGATCGTTGGATCGGACGGACGCGCTTGAACGAATGGACATTGAAAAGCAAGCCGTTGCGATTGAACCAGCCTCTGCTTGCTGTCTGGCCATCCGTCCGATCCTACGAGATCGGGCGGCTGAGTTTTTTCGCAGCAGCGAAAAAGGTTCCCCAGTCACCCCGCGACTCGACAGAGACTTCCTGACTTTTTGCGGGGCCATCATTATTGACTTTCGTTATCGATGGCATTACTTTATTCATCATTCGAACGATTGCATGGGGCGATCGGTTGACGGTTCGGGGCTGCATCAAAACAGCAGCCCCCATTTTTTCTGGAGGAGGTTACCATGTTGGAAGTCAGCAAATCGGCGACACAAGCCATTGCCGATTATTTTCAGGGAAAGAAGCCGGTTCCGATCCGGATTTTCTTGAACGAAGGAGGCTGAGGCGGGCCCAGCCTGGCGATGGCTCTGGATGAGCCTCGGGAGAACGATGCCACGTATGAAATCGGCGGGTTTACCTACCTGGTGGATAAGGACTTTCTGAACAAGGTTCAGCCCATCAAAGTAGATTACATGATCAGCGGTTTCAAGCTGGACTGTGCCATTGACTTTGGCGCCGGCTGTTCGAGCTGCGGAAGCGGTACCTGCGGTTGATCGGCCGGTTCGATCCGCATGCAACAAACCGAAGACCCGGAAGGGTGCCTCATCGGCGCCTTTCCGGGTCGCTTGGTTCATGCGCTTTTCTTTTCCTCGATCTTGTCGGGTTCCTTCTTTTCCTCGGATGTGGCCTCCTTGAAGTTTCGGATGGCCTTGCCGAGTCCACCGCCGATTTCCGGAAGTTTTCCCGCCCCGAAAATGATCAGAACGATCACCAAAATCACCATCAACTCGGACATTCCCAACCCGAACATAACGCCTCCTATTCCGAAGAAGCCCCTCGTTTCATTTCGTCGACCAGTCGGGCAAATTCCCTGGTCTTGACATATCGGTCCATGGACGCTTGATAATCGATCCATCGGCGCCAGGTTTCCAACCACTCATCGTTTCGCCAGTAATAGTGCTGCTTACCCTTTCCCTGGAGCCGATGAATGAAATCGAGATATTCTTCCAGGCAGGGTTCGCAAAACCGATACGGGATCGCCACCTCGTGGTCGTGATCCGTTCGGGGTTTCATCAACTCGTTTTCATCGATTTCGAGGCCGCATTTTTCGCAGATGGAGCTGCAGCGGCGGCATCGATAGGCCTGACGGAGGGCAAAAGCCTTGCGACGGTTGGTCTGCTGTTCCTCTGCAACCTGTTTCTGCCGAATTCTGCCGTTCAGGGAGATGATGTTTGCCATGATGCATTCGTTTCAGGGAAAGAGGTATCCAACGATGTGGCATTATATTCCCATCGGAGTGGGAATACAATAGGTGATGGTCCAGAGGTCTATCGTGCGGGATCCTCCCCAGGGCCATCACCAATGACAGGTGGCATCGCAGCCGACCCCGCCCCGGCAGCCTTACAGAATCAGCCGTTGCGGATCGCAGCGGTTTCGCAGAATGTCGAGCTCGTCGGCGGTCGGTGGGCGAAGCTCCGAAGCCTCGGAGATATCGATCGGAAACCCCATGTTGTCGAGGATCGTCTGTGGATGAATGCCTGGGTAATACCCCGCCAGGATCATCCTTTTGGTGTCGGGATCGAAGCCCATGACCCCCAGATTCGTCACGACGGCGAGCGGTCCGCCTTCTGGAAGCCCGGCCCTGGCTCTGCCCTCCGGTCCGTCGAGGTATCCAGGAGTCGTCAGATAATCGAGTCGTTCGACGAATTTACGTTTTTCGTGCTGCATGAAGGCGATCGTTCTCGGCACGAAGGAACCGACGTCGCAGGC
>JBFMBE010000292.1:0-1921 GCA_040755275.1 Thermodesulfobacteriota bacterium
GATCGGACGGACGTACTGGATCGAAATATCGATTGAAAAGCAAGCCGTTGCGATTCAACCAGCCTCTGTTTGCTGTATGGCCATCCGTCCGATCCTACGAGATCGGGCGGCTGAGTTTTTTCGCAGCGGCGAAAAAGGTTCCCCAGTCACCCCGCGACTCTACAGAGACTTCCTGACTTTTTGTGGGGCCATCAGCCATATTTCCACAACATCAGCTGTGAATCTTGGTCCCTTTCCTGCCATATTCCCAATAAGAATTGGTATTCTTGCAATCCTTTCAGTATAGCTTTGCGCACTTCCGTTACGAACGGCTGTTCACTTCCGTTTTTCTCTTCGCTTGTTTCCTCCTCAAATTCGAAAACAACAAGAAAGGATGGCATCATGGGAACCGACTATCAGCAGATGTGGGAAAAGCTCAACCTCGATATTTCGGCACACGACGGGTTGTTGACCGTGTTGGGCAAGTTTTACAACGACATCTATCTCAGCCAGGAAGGCCGGTTGAAGGGCATGGAATACCTGGATTTCGTGCTATCCGAAGTTCACGGGCTGCGTATCCAGGAGCTTCAGGATGCCAAGGCGGCGGGTCGGAAGGTCGTCGGTACGTTCTGCATCTTCGTTCCGGAAGAAATCACGCTTGCAGCGGATGCCATTCAGGTCGGTCTGTGTGCCGGGGCCGAAATCGGCAAGGAAGCAGCTGAACAAGTTTTGCCGCGCAATACCTGCGCCTTGATCAAATCCTTTGTCGGTTTCAAGTTGGCAAGGCTCTGTCCCTACATCGAATCCTGCGATCTTGTCGTTGGAGAAACCACCTGCGACGGGAAGAAGAAGGCCTACGAAATCTTTCAGGAATATGCCCCTCTGTATGTCATGGAAATCCCCCAGATGAAATCGCCTGCTGATAAGGCGCTGCTGAAAACGGAGTTCATGCGCTACCTTCAAAAAATGGAGTCCCTCTCCGGAAAGCCGATATCTGCGGACAAGCTTCGGGCTGCCATCCAGACCGTCAACAATCGCAGAAAAGTGCTTCAGCGTCTCGACAATCTCCGAAAGGCGGTTCCAAGCCCGATTTCCGGAAGAGATGCCCTCCTGATTCACCAGATCAGTTTCTACGACGATCCGGTTCGCTTCACCCAGCAAATTTCCGCCCTTTGTGACGAGTTGGAAAGGCGGATCGCCGATCAGAAAGGCGTCGCACCGGAGTCGACCAAACGGGTTCTGCTTTCCGGTTGCCCGATGGCTGTCCCCAACTGGAAGCTTCCCTTCGTGATCGAATCATCCGGTGCGGTCATCGTTGGAGAGGAATCCTGCATCGGGGATCGAAACATTCGGGACCTGGTCGATGAATCGGGAACGACCGTCGAAGAACTGGTGGACAACCTGGTGGATCGGTATTTCCGGATCGACTGCGCGGTATTTACGCCCAACTCCGAGAGGCTCGATCGGATTGTGGACATGGCAAAGGAGATGAAGGTGGACGGCGTCATTCATTATGGGCTCATGTTCTGCCAACCCTATGCCATGGAAGCCCACAAAGTTGGAAAGCGGCTTGAAAGGGACGGAATTCCGCTGCTGTCGATCGAGACTGATTATTCAATGGAAGACATTGGACAGCTGAAAACACGGGTGGAGGCCTTCATCGAGATGCTGCAATAACGGTGCGTTGAGTGCTGCCCAACACCAGCCCCATCAGGGTAAGGCCTGCCTTGCCCTGAGAACGAAGGATTCCGCCAATAGTGACGGCTTCGCAAAAAGGCCGGATGCTGCGTCGTGCTGCATCCCTCGTCATTGCGCCGTACGTTTCAGTACGCCTCATTCCTCGGGATTTGCACTCCTTGCCTGCGGCCTTTTTTCGAAGCCGTCCATATGATGAGCTTTTTGCGGGGCCATCAATAGTGTTGGAGTCGCAACAAGTCAGAAA
>JBFMBE010000293.1:0-1893 GCA_040755275.1 Thermodesulfobacteriota bacterium
CATCCTCTGATTCACTTACCCTAACTGCACGGGTCTCTAAAAATCTGTAGTGCCTAAATCGAAGATTGTCACTTTTATCTATATGATTATCAAAGATTTTTTTGTAAGGACCATGAAGTTGGGTTAACCAAAGCCTAGCGGTGGCGACTTTTTGCGAGGCCATCAAAAATAGGGGTGGAAACGACTTGTTTCGGCTTCATCGGCCGCCCGGCGCAAACAAGTTCTTGATTCGTTCCGCAAGCTCCGCCGGATCGGTATCGTTTTCCGTATCGACGGGAAGCACATCGGCCTGCTCCGCCTCGGTCAGCGGTTCCAGGATTTGCAGCTGCTGTTCCAGAACTTCGGGTCCGGCATCCGATACCCCCCGGCTGCGTTGGCGGATGCGACGGCGCAGGGTGTCCACGGAAGCCCTTGGTTCAACCACCACCAACGGTACACCCCGTTCGGCAGCCAGCCGTCGAAACCGTTCCCGCTCCTCCAGACGCAGAAAGGCCGCATCCACGACGACGCCATAACCGGCATCGAGCCCCCTTTCGCACAGGACCAGCAGCCGCTCATAGGTACGTCGGGTTGCATCCGGGGAATAAATGCCTTCGCCGAAACCCGCCGATGCATCCGATCCCCTGTCGATACCCAACAACCGTTTTCGCTCCACATCCGAACGGATCCGGAATACCGGCAGCCTTTGGGTCAGCGCTCGGGCGATGCGGCTTTTGCCGGACGCCGACACCCCAAAGGTCAAGATGATCCCCTTCGGCACCGGTTCTATCAAAGAAACGGCGTAACCGACGTATCGACAAAACTCCTGCATGGCCCCTTCCCCCCGATTTTCCCCGATTTCCTGTCTGGCACGAATGAGCCGCACCTTGGCACGGACCATCGCCCGATACACCTTGTAGAAATTGAGCAAGGCGAGGCCGTCGAAATCTCCGGTTCGTTCGATATAACCGTCCAGAAACCGCTGAGATAAGGGAAAGAAGCCTTGGAATTCCAGGTCCATCGTCAGAAAGGCGCAGTCGTTCATCACATCGATCCAACGCAACAAGGGATCGAATTCGATACAGTCGAACACGAGCGGCCGATCATCGATCCAGGCAAGGTTCTTGAGATGCAAATCCCCGTGACATTCCCGGATGAAGCCGGTTGCCTTTCGTTCGACGAACCGCTCCCGAAGCCTTACGTGGTTGTCTGCGGTCCAACGTTCGATGACATTCAGACGGTCGATACATCCATCCGGCGGATTCCATTGACGGATCTGACGGAAATTGTCTTCCCAGGCGTTGCGGATGATGTCCGGACGGCCGTATTCGGAATCCAGGGATCGTGAAGCATGCTTTTCGTGAAATTCGGCGACGGTTTCGGCCAGGGCATCCATTTGCCGTTCGGTCAGCAGCCCCGCTGCAAGCATCCGATCCATCTGCCGCGTTTCATCGAATCGAACCATCTGAACCGCATATTCGATGGGCTCTCCGGAACCTGTCCATACAGGAGATTCGACCGATCCGTAGATCGGCAGGACCGCCAAATACCAATCCGGTGCGGTTCGCCGATTGAGGCGCAGCTCCTCTTCACAGGCACGTCTGCGCTTTTCCAGGGTGGAAAAATCGAGGAAACCGAGATCGATGGGCTTCTTGATCTTGTAGGCATAGTTGCCAGCCAGAAAGACCCAGCTGATGTGGGTTTCGATCAGACGGACGTCGTCGACGGGATGGGGGTACCGGGTGGGATCGAGCAAGGCCTGAACCAGGGGGGCATGTACCACATCGAAACCCTTCTGTTTGGAGTTACCTGAAGATGTTTCGGCATTCGCTGCCGGTGTAGGGTCATCCGGCTCACTTCCACCGGATATCCTCTCATGGTGATCCGAACAGTGCGGCCATCCCGGTCACCGCC
>JBFMBE010000294.1:0-1877 GCA_040755275.1 Thermodesulfobacteriota bacterium
CGATTGAAAAGCAAGCCGTTGCGATTCAACCAGCCTCCGTTTGCTGTTTGGCCATCCGTCCGATCCTACGAGATCGGGCGGCTGAGTTTTTTCGCAGCAGCGAAAAAGGTTCCCCAGTCACCCCGCGATTCGACAGAGACTTCCTGACTTTTTGCGAGCGCATCATAAATGGGGTTGTGCCGACATCGCTCAAAGTGGTATGAAAATAGGCGCAGGATGGAAAGAAACGTCAACAACCATCAGGATGACTCTCTCGATCGATACGACCATGCATCCATATGCAAGCATGCAGGAACAGCTTCGTTCGCTTCCTTCCGTGGATCGGCTGCTCAACTGGCTCGATGCACACGGTCCGTCGGCTTCCATTCCCCGGCCTATCAAGCTGCGTGCCGCACGGGAAACCATTGATGCCTTTCGAAAACGGATCGTGACATCTTCTTCCGAAGAGGCTGCCGCACCGTTCGATGAAACCGACATTTGCCGGGAAGCCGCCCGTCTGGCCATGAAACTCGATCGCCCCAGGCTCCGCCGGACGATCAACGCGACCGGCATCATCATCCACACGAATCTGGGCAGGTCCTTGTTGGCTCAGACTGCCATCGACAACATCGCCGAAATCGCCTCCCACTACTCCAACCTCGAATACAATCTGGAAAAGGGCAAACGAGGATCCCGCTACACCGCAGTCGAAGATATCCTGTGCGAGATCAGCGGAGCCGAAGCGGCGATGGTCGTGAACAACAACGCGGCCGGTGTACTGCTTTGTCTCGATACGATCGCCAAAGGCCGGGAGGTGATCGTCTCCCGAGGAGAACTCATTGAAATCGGAGGCTCTTTTCGCATTCCCGATGTCATGGCCAAAAGTGGGGCTATCCTCAAGGAAGTCGGAACGACCAATCGGACCCATTTGCGGGATTATGAAACCGCCCTGACACCGGATACGGCCCTGCTTTTGAAGGTCCATACGAGCAATTACCGCATCCTCGGTTTTACGGCAAGTGTACCGTTAGGTGCACTGGTCGAGCTGGCGAAAGCCCGCAGTCTTCCGGTCATGGAAGATTTGGGTAGCGGCACCTTCATCGATTTTTCCCGATACGGCCTCGTTCACGAACCGACGGTTCAGGAATCCATCGCTGCGGGAGCCGATATCGTCACTTTTAGTGGAGACAAGTTGCTGGGAGGACCTCAGGCCGGCATCATCCTCGGAAAACCCGCATGGATCGAAGCCATTCGGAAAAATCCGCTCACCCGGGCCCTTCGGATCGACAAATTGACACTGGCCGCACTGGAAGCCACCCTGCGGCTGTACCGAAATCCAGAGGCTGCCGTCGAAACGATACCGACTTTGCAGGGTATCACCCGCTCGAAGGAGGATCTGCGGCCCAGGGCCGAACGACTGCTTCATGCCATCGAAGGCATCGCCGATCCAGGGCTTCAGGCAGCCATCGTCGATGTCACCTCACAGGCAGGCGGTGGCTCTCTTCCGCTTCTGGATCTGCCGTCTCTCGGGGTATCGCTTGTCATTTCCGGCAGGGGGCCGAACGAGATCGAATCCGCCTTGCGCAGCCAACCCCTTCCCGTCATCGGACGGATCGAATCGGACCGGTTTGTCATGGATGTCCGAACCCTGTGCGAGGCGGAAATCGACCTCATCGCGGATGCCGTTCGGAGGATGCTGAAGGATTTCGCAGCGTCGAGATCTTGATGGCCCCGCAAAAAGTCAGGAAGTCCCAGTCGAGTCGCGGGGTGGCTGGGGAACCTTTTTCGATGCTGCGAAAAAACTCAGCCGCCCGATCTCGTAGGATCGGGCGGATAGCCAAACTTGGAATACAGAATTGCTGAGTTGCAACAGGATGTTTTTCAAACAAATATGGATG
>JBFMBE010000295.1:0-1794 GCA_040755275.1 Thermodesulfobacteriota bacterium
GAGCCTGTATTCACTGTTTGGCCATCCGTCCGATCCTACGAGATCGGGCGGCTGAGTTTTTTCGCAGCAGCGAAAAAGGTTCCCCAGTCACCCCGCGATTCGACAGAGACTTCCTGACTTTTTGCGAACTCATCATAGGTAGTCAGGGTCAAACGATTCCGGCCCCGATTCGTTGTACGGCCTACCAACCAGCCAACCCCCAAACCGCTCGTCGAGGTCATGGACGGCGGTCGTCGTCGCATAACCATCCACACCGAGAATTGTGCTGAGCTAGTCGGATCAAATCATACCGAGGCTACCGGCTCCCGACAGGAAAAAGGCCGCAAGTGCGACTACTTTGCAACCGCCAAGCGATTCGGCATAAACGGATCAATACGAGACATACTTTCGGAATTTCAGAAAATAATCTACCCCCGACCAGATCGTGTAGACCAGCGCACCCCACAGAAACACGGTTCCAATTCCGTGAAAATTGAGACCGAAATAGGGGTAGTGGATCAGCAGCGGAATGATGGCCGCAATCTGAAATCCTGTCTTGTATTTGCCCAGATTGCTCGAACCCATGTCCTGATCCGTTTCGACAATAAAATTCCGAAGCCCCGTAATGGCGATCTCCCGGCCGATGATGATGCAGGCCATCCATCCAGGAGCCCAGCCGTGAGAGACCAGCATGATGAGGGCAGCTGTCATCAGAAGCTTGTCTGCCAGCGGATCCATGATCTTTCCGAAATTGGAGACAGACCCCTGTTTTCGAGCCAGAAAACCATCGAAATAATCCGTGATTGCCGCCAGACTGAACAGGATGGCAGCCGCAAAGGAACAGAACCGGTTCGGATAGAGCATGAGCAGAACGACACCGGGCACGGCAGCAATCCGGCACATCGTCAAGAAATTCGGTTTTTCCACGATGGCGAGGATCGCTTCCTTCCGGAAAAAGGGTAAATTCCGAAGTTGTAGGACCCATCGGTTGATAAAAGAGAAATCAGGCGTTTTCATGGGCTTTTTTCCAGTCCGCCAGGAAAGCGGCAATACCTTTCTCTGTCATCGGATGATCGGCAAAACGTTTCAATACCGAAAAGGGAATGGTGGCAATGTGTGCACCCATCAGGGCCGCTTCGAGCACATGAAGCGGATGCCGAACGCTTGCTACGATGATTTCCGTTGCGTACCCATAATTCCGATAGATGCGCATCACCTGATCCACGAGCGCAAGCCCTTCCTGCGAGAGGTCATCGAGCCTTCCAACGAAAGGACTGACGAAGGCGGCCCCTGCCTTTGCGGCCATCAGAGCCTGAAGCGGGGAAAAGACGAGAGTGACGTTGGTTCGAATGCCTTCTTTGGCCAACAGGCGAACGGCCTTCAGTCCGTCGACGGTCATAGGAATCTTGATGACGACATTCGGATGGATGGCTGCCAGAATGCGAGCTTCCTTCCGCATGGTTTCGGTGTCGAGACCGATGACCTCCGCGCTGATAGGGCCGTCAACAATGGCTGCGATGTCCCGAATCACTTCGTGAAAATCCCGGCCTTCCTTGGCGATGAGGCTGGGATTGGTGGTCACCCCATCGACCATCCCCATTTCCGTTGCAGCACGGATTTCATCGATATTGGCCGTATCCAGAAAGAATTTCATTGGGTTCCTTTATTGTTGATGAGATCGGATAAAGTTGATGGAGTCGCAAAAAGTCGCTTTTCACGTGCTTTTGGGGAATGCCGGGCATAAGCGGGGTGGCTGGGGAAGCCTTTTGAGACTGCTGCGAAAACGTGTTTGAAGCCGCCGGATATCGTTGGATC
>JBFMBE010000296.1:0-1773 GCA_040755275.1 Thermodesulfobacteriota bacterium
GCGATGTCTTCCAGAGGATGGCTAACCCTTCGGGACAGCCAGAGACTCATCAGTGCAGCCATGACGGCCACGACAAGTGCACTCCACCCGGTTTTCATCAGGATATCGTTCACCACGGTGTCGATGGACGCAATCGGAACCGATGTCCGGATGACTGCGACGACCCCGTTCTCGATGTGAACCGGCAGGGCCCAGTACATCATGGTTTCCGATACGGTGAAGCTTTTTCGGGTGAGCAGCACAGGCGTTCCATGAAGTGCGGCTTGAACTTCGGGCCGATGAGCATGGTTGTCCATCAGGGAGGCATCCTGGTGGGTATCCGCGACGACGGTTCCCGAAGACAGGATAACGGTCATGCGAATGCGCGAATGGCTGGCTGCGGCATCGAACCAGTGTCGGATTTGGGCGAAGCTTCCTTCGGCGATCTGTTTACGGATCATGGGCTCGAGAATTCTGGCGTGGGAGCGGAGACCTTCAGCCACGTGATCCAAGACCAGTTGTCGCCAGCAGCGGTTGGCGTACCAATGGGATCCGGCCAGAGACAGCAGCACCAGTGCCATGCACCCAACGAAAATCCGCCAGCCGAAATGACGGCTCATGTTCCCTCCCTGAAACGATAACCGACGCCCCGAACGGTTTCGATCCAATCACCTGCCGGGCCGAGTTTTCTGCGAAGCCCTGCGATTTGGACATCGATGGATCGATCCGTCACTGCATGATCCTCGCCGTGGATGGCATCGACGATCTGACCTCGGGTATAGACCCATCCGGGGCGCTTGGCCAGGAAATGCAGGATGCGGAATTCGGTATGGGTGAGATCGATTCTCTCCGGGCCGACGGTTACCGTCAATCTCCCCGGATGAATGGTGATCCCGCCGGCATGGATGGTGGAGCCGTCCGTTTCGGGAACCGTCCCCCGCTTTCTGCGCAGAACGGCTCGGATGCGGGCCGAGAGGATTTTCGGGCTGAATGGCTTGGTGATGTAATCGTCCGCTCCGAGTTCGAGCCCGATGACGATGTCGGCCTCCTCGCCTTTTGCCGTCAGCATGATGATGGGAACCTGCCGCATCCGGTCGTTTTGTCTGAAATAGCGGCAGATGTCGAGCCCGGCGATTCCGGGAAGCATCAAGTCGAGCAGCAGAAGATCCGGCAGATCGCTCTTTGCGGCTTCGATGAGCGCTTCACCGTTTGCAAACGCTCGAATCTCGAACCCTTCCCGTATCAAGTTGTAACGCAGAAGCTCGAGGATGTCTTCCTCATCGTCGACGATCCAGATCGTTTCCTTTTCCATATCCGAAGAGTGCATCCGTTCGGGTGATGTCGGCTGTCAGCTGTCGGGGCATAGGGTCATGCCCATGTTGATGCCACGGGTGTTTGTCCCTTTCGGACGATACGACCCGAGTGAATGACGGTATCGACGGTGTTCACCCCCAGGTGGTAGGGCAAGAACACGTGGGATGGATGTTGCAAGATCAGGATGTCGGCCTGTTTTCCGGGATCGAGGCTGCCGATGGATTCGGCCATGCCGAGGGCTGCGGCTGCGTTCAGGGTGAGGGCCGAAACGATTTCGGCGGGTGTGAGATCGAGGTGAACGGCGGCAAGGGCGATCAGCAGCGGTATGGATTCCGAAAAGGCGCTTCCGGGGTTGCAATCGGTTGCCAGTGCCACGGCGCATCCCGCATCGATCATGGCCCTTGCCCGGGCATAGGGCTCTCGAAGTCCGAATGCCGTAATGGGCAACAGAACCGCCACAACGCCTGCTTCGGCCATTGC
>JBFMBE010000297.1:0-1760 GCA_040755275.1 Thermodesulfobacteriota bacterium
GCCGGAATGGCAGGCTGCAAGAGAATCAACCGATCATATTTGAGAATATCGTACACATTCAAGCCGGCAGAGCGCAGGACCTTGACATCCGGAATGTTCCGGGCCGAAAGCTCCAGACGTTCATTGGGTCCATCACTGATGATCAGGGCGTTCTTCGCTTGAAACGCCTTGAGGATTCCAACGACTCGTTTGGTCTTGATTTCATCAAGTTCGATCTGATCGATCACGGTCAGGGCATTTTCCTGAACCTTGGCACTGAGAGCCATTTTCAATGCGAGTCGCTTTACCTTTTTTGGCAAATCATATGCATAGGATCGAGGATTGGGCCCAAAAACCGTTCCTCCACCTCTCAGCAGGGGGCTTTTGATATCTCCCCGTCTCGCCCTACCCGTTCCTTTCTGGCGGAACAATTTGCGAGTGCTTCCCTGAACATCGGATCGATGTTTCGTGGATGCCGTCCCGGAACGTCTTTTGGCCAACTGCATGGTAACTACACTGTGCAGAACACAGGCTTTCACCGCAACGTTGAATATATCTTCCCGAAGCTCGACCTGGGACACTTTCTCGGCCTGTGCATTGTATACGTCGACTACCACCATAGGTTCTCCCGTAATCTCCCCTGCCGGGTCCTTGTCTTATAGTCCTGCCTTCTGTTTCGGCTGCTTTTTGGATTTCCGAACGCTGAGAATACCCGTCTTGGATCCGGGAACGGCTCCCTTGATCAAAATGATGTTTTCATCGCTACGGATATCGAGAACTTTCAGATTCCGAACGGTCACCCGGCTGTTTCCATAATGACCCGGAAGGCGCTTTCCCTTCATGACCCGTGATGGCCATGCACTGGCCCCAATAGATCCAGGGATTCGATGGCACTGGCTTCCGTGAGTGGTTCTGCCACCGGCAAAACCGTGTCTGCGCATGACACCGGCAAAACCTTTTCCCTTGCTGATGCCGCTCACATCCACATAGTCTCCGATGGAAAAAATATCCGAACCGATCACCTGACCCAATGTATAGTTTTCGGGATGATCGACCCGAATTTCCCGAAGGACGGCGAACGCTTGGTCACCGGATTTTTTCAGATGTCCCAGGATCGGTTTCGTCAGCCGTTGTTTCTTTTGAATTCCGAATCCTACCTGAATGGCATTGTATCCGTCCGTGGCTTCTGTCTTGATCTGGGTTACGACACAAGGTCCTGCTTGAACGATGGTAACGGGAACGTACCGCCCCTCCGGTGAAAACATACCGGTCATTCCCAATTTCTTTCCGATCAATCCGTAACTCATGGCCTCTTCAGCCCCCTTGCTACAATTTGATTTCGACATCAACTCCGGGCGACAAATCCAGTTTCATGAGCGCTTCGACCGTCTGTGGCGTCGGCTCGAGAATATCGATCAGCCGCTTGTGGGTTCGCATTTCGAACTGTTCTCTGGATTTCTTGTCTACATGTGGAGACCGCAATACACAAAACTTGTTGATCGCCGTTGGCAGAGGAATGGGTCCTACCACCTTCGCCCCGGTCTTGTTGGCCGTATCCACGATGTCCAGGGCGGATTGATCGAGCAGTTTGTGATCGTAGGCTCTGAGTCGAATTCTGATTTTGCTGTTCATCAACATGTTTCGTGTTCCCACTTATTCGATGATATCACTGACCACACCGGCACCGACCGTTCGGCCACCTTCCCGGATCGCAAACCGCAACTCCTTCTCCATGGCGATAGGCGTAATCAGCTCAACAGACACCGTCACGTTGTCACCAG
>JBFMBE010000298.1:0-1721 GCA_040755275.1 Thermodesulfobacteriota bacterium
ATGGCGATACCGTCTCCGGTAGCGATATCCGGGTTGCTCGTATAGAGGTACACTTTCCCGCAGCCCCCGGTTGCCAAAAGCGTGATCTTGGATTCGAAGGTCAGCACCATATCCGTATTGCGATCCAAGACATAGGCTCCGCAGCAGAAATCTTCGTGGGTGGTGGTGATCAAGCCTCGTTTCATGCGGGTGGATACGGTGATGAGATCGATGGCCAGGTGGTTTTCGTACACCGTGATATTGGGATGATCGAGGACATGTCGGGTCATGACCTTTTGCAGCTCCATGCCCGTCATGTCCTGGGCGTGGACGATCCGGTTGTGGGAGTGGCCGCCTTCCCGGGTGAGGTGCAGACCGGGGCTTTCGGCATCAGAGGATCCTTCCGACTTCAAATTGAAGGAAACCCCGAGTTCGATGAGTTCCCGAATTCGGTCCGGCCCGTTCTTCACCACCTGCTCTACCACTTCCACATTGCACAGACCGTCGCCCGCGGCGAGGGTGTCCTGGATATGCAGGTCAAAGGAGTCGAGCGTGTCGAACACCGATGCAATACCGCCCTGGGCCTGGCTGGTGTTGGTGTCCATGATCCGACGTTTGGTGATGAGACTGACCCTCCCATGGTCCGCCGCTTTCAGGGCGAAAAACAACCCCGCCACTCCGCTTCCGATGACCAGAAAATCGCTTTCAATCTTCATGGTTCGAACTATCTCCATCGTCATCGCAACAGCGATGTGTGTGAACGTTTTGTCCGGACCGTACGCCCGATGAAAAAGCCGATCAAGAGAACCATCGCTCCCGCCAGGAAAAAGAGGAGTCGTTCATCCGGGAAAGCGCCACCGGTTGGATGTTCCCGAAGAGCCCGGCATTCGGCTTCCTGATCGGCCAGACGTTTCCGGGTTGCCTCGAGCTCAACCCGAAGGCTTTCGACGTTTTTGCTGTCCTGCTTCAAGGCTTCATACTGCTGTAATAACTCCTCGTACTGTTTCTGGAGCACATTCTTTTCGGAGAGCATCTGGCGTGTATCCGGTGTCAGTCCGACGGCATCTTCCGTGGATCCGCCCACCTGCATCAGAAGATCGGCATATTTCTTTTCAAGCATCTTGAGTGCCAGAACACTCGGAATATTGGTTGTCAAAAACCGCGTCGGTGCCCAGCCTTCCCGGCCGTCATCCAACCGGATCTTGGACCAGTCCTTTCCGGATTCAACCACTTCCACACTGTCACCCGACATCAAGGTCTGGATGATCTTATATTCGTTGCCCGGTCCCTCCCGGACCACCATCCGGATGTTTTCGGAAATGTACATGTGTTCGGCGAAGATCGTGGAAACGGTTGAGCAGAAAATGAGCACTGCAGCGAACATACGGAGAGACGCTTTCATGCAACACCTCGTTGGGAAAGGGGGAAACGAAGCAGGTCTTTTCGGTTTTCCACCCCCGAAGTTCATCCATAGCGGTGCATTCCCAGCACCTTCTCTGGTTCCATACCTGGACCCGTATCATACAACCCTTTCCGGGGCATTTCCAGAAAATGTTCATGGTGTTCAGAACGCCTTACTTCTGATGGCCCCGCAAAAAGTCAGGGCGTTTCTGTCGAGTCGCGGGGTGACTGGGGAACCTTTTTCGCTGCTGCGAAAAAACTCAGCCGCCCGATCTCGTAGGATCGGACGGATGGCCAGACAGCAAACAGAGGCTGGTTGAATCGCAACGGCTTGCTTTTCA
>JBFMBE010000299.1:0-1716 GCA_040755275.1 Thermodesulfobacteriota bacterium
GATCCAACGATATCCGGCGGCTTCAAACACGTTTTCGCAGCAGTCTCAAAAGGCTTCCCCAGCCACCCCGCTTATGCCCGACATTTACGAAAAGCACGGGAAAATCGACTTTTTGCGGGGCCATCACGTTTCACTGGAAGCGGGCCTTTGCGAGAGGGCTGAGGCTCTTATCGACCCCACCACCATTTTCATGGGAGAAATGGACATGTCCTTGAAGATCGATATCACGAATCACATCCTCACCATTACGCTCAATCGACCCGAAGCCAGAAACGCCGTCGATCCCGAAACCGTTCTGGAGCTGGTTGACATCTGGACCCGCTATCGAGACGATCGGGAACTGCGTTGCGCCATCCTGACCGGCGCAGGAGACAAGACCTTTTGTTCCGGGGCGGATCTGGCGAAGTTGATCCCCCTGTTCACAGGTGCACGAAAACCCGAAACCGAAGCCGACAAGGCCGTCAGCAAAAACGGTATGCTGGCACAGCAGGCTTTCCTGCGGGATTTCGAACTGAACAAACCCTTGATTGCAGCCATCAACGGCGATGCCATTGCAGGCGGCATGGAACTGCTGTATTCGACGGATATCCGGATCGCCTCCAACAAGGCACGCTTCGGGCTTCAGGAGGTCAAATGGGCCATCTTCCCCATGGGCGGCTCCACCGTACGGCTTCCCCGGCAGTTGCCGTTTGCCAAGACGATGGAGTTGCTGTTGACCGGCGAGCTGATGGATGCCGAAGAAGCCTGGCGGCTCGGGTTTGTGAACGTGCTGTGCGAACCGGATGAGGTGCTGGAAAGAGCGAGGGCTGTCGCTGAAACCATTATCAAGAACGGCCCTCTGGCGGTGTCTGCAGTGAAACGCTCCGTATTGGCCAGTTTCGGGAGACCCATTTCCGAGGGGCTGGCAAAGGAGCTCGAATTCGGTATTCCCGTTTTTCTGAGCAAGGATGCCCAGGAGGGGCCCCGGGCCTTCAAAGAGAAACGAGAGCCCGTTTACCGAGGAGAATAGCAGCCGCCGTTGGGGAACCTCCTGCCGTCACCCCCGGCCGAAGTGGAAACCCGGATCCATGTCTATGCCGAACGCTTGCTAACCGATTTCCCTGGGCCAAGCTTCGACTGGCTGCCGGGCTATGGGAAAACGGTCGAACGGCATCTTGCAAATCCATGCTCATGCCAAGTGGAATCGACATCTTTGCACATGAAAATGCTCCAATGGGCGCGCAGCAGTGCTTTCCTCTGAAACAACCTGCAACCAGATTGGTGTTCCATTTGATGGAGTCGCAAAAAGTCGTTTTTCCCCTGCTTTTCGTAAATGTCGGGCATGAGCGGGGTGGCTGGGGAAGCCTTTTGAGACTGCTGCGAAAACCTGTTTGAAGTCGCCGGATATCGTTGGATCGGACGGACGCGCATGAACGAATTGACATTGAAAAGCAAGCCATTGCGATCCAACCAGCCTGTATTCATTGTTTGGCCATCCGTCCGATCCTACGAGCTCGGGCGGCTGAGTTTTTTCGCAGCAGCGAAAAAGGTTCCCCAGTCACCCCGCGATTCGACAGAGACTTCCTGACTTTTTGCGACATCATCCCATTTGATGGCCCCGCAAAAAGTCTCTAACCACCGCTTTTCCTTCAAAGCCGGGCCTCCAGCAGGAGGGCGGGTGGTGTTTTGCGAAGCAGCGGAAACTGTTTGAAGCAGCCGGAGATCGTTGGATCGGGC
>JBFMBE010000300.1:0-1682 GCA_040755275.1 Thermodesulfobacteriota bacterium
GGGCTCTTCGGGAACATCCAACCGGTGGCGCTTTCCCGGATGAACGACTCCTCTTTTTCCTGGCGGGAGCGATGGTTCTCTTGATCGGCTTTTTCATCGGGCGTACGGTCCGGACAAAACGTTCACATACATCGCTGTTGCGGTGACGATGGAGATGGGTCGAACCATGAAGATTGAAAGCGATTTTCTGGTCATCGGAAGCGGGGTGGCGGGGTTGTTTTTCGCTCTGAAAGTGGCAGACCATGGGAGGGTCAGCCTCATCACCAAACGTCGGATCATGGACACCAACACCAGCCAGGCCCAGGGCGGCATTGCATCGGTGTTCGACACGCTCGACTCCTTTGATCTGCATATCCAAGACACCCTCGATGCGGGTGACGGTCTGTGCAATGTGGAAGTGGTAGAGCAGGTGGTGAAGAACGGGCCGGACCGAATTCGGGAACTCATCGAACTCGGGGTTTCCTTCAATTTGAAGTCGGAAGGATCCTCCGATGCCGAAAGCCCCGGTCTGCACCTCACCCGGGAAGGCGGCCACTCTCACAACCGGATCGTCCACGCACAGGACATGACGGGCATGGAGCTCCAAAAGGTCATGACCCGGCATGTCCTCGATCACCCCAATATCACGGTATACGAAAACCACCTGGCCATCGATCTCATCACCGTATCCACCCGCATGAAACGGGGCTTGATCACCACCACCCACGAAGATTTCTGCTGCGGAGCCTATGTCCTGGATCGCAATACGGATATGGTGCTGACCTTCGAATCCAAGATCACGCTTTTGGCAACCGGGGGCTGCGGGAAAGTGTACCTCTATACGAGCAACCCGGATATCGCTACCGGAGACGGTATCGCCATGGGATATCGGGCAGGTGCCACCATCGCCAACATGGAATTCGTTCAGTTCCATCCGACCTGCCTCTACCACCCGAACGCCAAGAATTTTCTGCTTTCGGAGGCCCTGCGTGGAGAGGGCGCCGTCCTGATCGACAAGGCGGGCCATGCCTTCATGCAAAAATACGATCCTCGAAAGGACTTGGCATGCAGGGATGTGGTCGCCCGGGCCATCGACACCGAAATGAAGAAGAGCGGGGATGACCATGTTTACCTCGATATCTCCCACAAGGACCCGGGTTTCATCAAGAGCCGTTTTCCGAATCTCTATGAAAAATGCCTTTCCTTCGGATACGACATGACGAAGGAACCTGTTCCCGTAGTTCCGGCCGCCCATTATATGTGCGGCGGAGTGGTTACGGACATGAACGGCAGAACCGATATCGCACGGCTCTATGCCGTTGGCGAAACGGCCTGCACGGGACTGCACGGTGCCAACCGCCTCGCCAGCAATTCCCTGATCGAGGCCCTCGTCTATGCCGACTGTGCGGCCAGGCAGGCTGTCAAGGATTTGCAGGAAATGGATTTCCACACCCCTCCGGCTCCGCCCTGGGATGACATGGGGACGAGCCCTGCAGACGAGTTGATCATGGTCACCCAGAACTGGGATGAAATCCGGCGGTTTATGTGGAATTACGTCGGGATCGTGAGGTCCGACAAACGGCTTTCGAGAGCCTGGCGTCGGATCGAGATGATTCAGAACGAAATTCGGGAATACTACTGGGATTTCAAGGTATCCTCCGATCTCATCGAGCTGCGCAACATCGCCATGGTGGCAGAACTCA
>JBFMBE010000301.1:0-1674 GCA_040755275.1 Thermodesulfobacteriota bacterium
GCAACATCAGGTGTTCCCGGTCGTAGAGATGGCGGAAAAGACCCCTTTCGATCACGAAACTCAGAAGGGCCACACCGATCGGCGCCACCAGAACGGCAGCCCAGAAACCCATCGTCGATCCGATGGCCGCCGATACGCTATAGGCCAGAAATGCGCCGATCATGTAGAACGATCCATGCGCCAGATTCGGAATGCGAAGCACCCCCAACACGAGGCTCATGCCGGAGGCGACGATGAACAGAATCGTCGTTCGGCTCAGGCCCACCAGTAGCTGCTGGAGAATCGTCTGCAGCGCGAAGGTGCCTCCTTCAGCCATTTATTTTCCTCGGGCCTTCTGGATGTCTTCGATAGCGGGCATGACGGCATCCCCTGGAATCGTGACGATATCGGAAGCCACCAGAAAATCGTATCCGGGTTGCTTCTTGGTCACTCCCATGTACATGGGCAGCATGAGCTGGTGATCGAAGGCCCGCATCGTCAGAGGGCCGATCGGGCTGTCGACCGAGAGGCCTTCGAGTGCATCGACGAATTTTTCGGTATCGATCGCTCCGGCCTTTTCGTAGGCTTTCTTCAGGAACATGGCCGTGACGTATCCGTAGAGGGCGCCGACCTTGGGCGGTCTGCCGTAGGCCTTCTGGAATTCATCGGCGAACTGCTTGTTCTCCGGGGTCTGGGGATAATAGAAAAAGTAATTCGATGTGCCGATGACCCCTTCGGGGGCATCGAGGCCCAACGGCTGGAGCGTGGACAGCTCCGTTGCCGTGTGCATGAAGAAGGGGACTTTTTCATTGAAGCCGGTTGCCTTGGCCGCCTTCAGAAAAGGAACGCAGCTTGCGCCGCCCGTTGCCACGATGACGGCATCGGGCTTGGCGGCCAAAATGGAGGAAATGTAGGGTGTAAAATCCGGCTCTCCGACCTTCCACCAGGTCTGTCCCAGCAACTCCACCTTGGGGTTCAGTTTCTGGAGATTCTCCCATACCGCGTTTCCGATGGCATGACCGTATTCATAGTCGTCACCTGCAATCCAGTATTTGACGTAGGGTTTCTTGGCAAGACCGACGGCCGCAGCTTTTCCGGCCATGGCCGTGTTTTCGGTGAAGGAGAAGACATAGCGATGCCCTTTGGCGCCCGTGATGGCCTCGCTTTTCGAGAACGTGACCAGAAGCGGGATCTTTTCCGCCTTGCAGATATCGGAAATGGCCAGGGCTTCGGCGCTGTTGATCGTGCCCATCAGCAGGTTGACGTTCTCCTTCATGATCAGTTCCTTGGCTGCCGCTATGCCCAGATCGACCTTGAACTTGGTATCCCGGGTCTGAAACTCGATCTTTTTGCCGAGGATGCCGCCTTTGGCGTTGATCGCATCCACAGCCAGTTTGAAGGCATCCCGGACATCGTTCGTGTAGGTGCTGGGGGGGCCGCTGTAGCAGTCGATGATGCCGACCTTGATCGTGTCCGCGGCAAGTCCGGATGTCGTCAGCATGAGGATGAAACACAAGACGGCGGATACCTGACGGATTCCTCTGTTCATCGATGACCTCCTGTATGGGTTGGGAAAGGCACGAGACGCCGGCGGGTTGAAGCCCTCTGGTACAACTGAAACCGACGAAAGGAAATGGACCGGATTCAGGATAGCTACATTACAGCGCCAAGGAAATTCGTCAAGAAAAAAGTGGG
>JBFMBE010000302.1:0-1647 GCA_040755275.1 Thermodesulfobacteriota bacterium
CTTTGGTATAACGATGAGGCCCAGCCGAGGCAGTTCGCCACAATCGTAGTGGACAATGGGGGCGGCTCCATCCCGACGGGTTCCCGCTAGGTCGTCTCTCCCGCCAGCACCGCCACGATACGCTCCGCCGCTTTTCCGTCCCAGAGCGGCGGGCGGCGGGCCGGATCGCGGGTACCGCTTGCAGCCATCTGCCGCTCGAACGCCTTCAGAATGCCTTCCGTCGTATTTCCGGCCAACACATTGGTTCCCATGTCGATGGTGATCGGCCGTTCGGTGTTGTTGCGCAGGGTGATGCACGGAATGCCGAGGGCCGTCGTCTCTTCCTGAAGTCCGCCCGAGTCGGTCAAGACGGCTGCGGCATCCTTCCAGAGATTCAACGACTCCATGAAACCGAGCGGCTCCAGCAGGACGATCCGCTCGTCGAACCGGATCCCGAAGGCTTCCATTCGGCTTCGGGTGCGCGGATGAATGGGGAAAACGATGGGATAGGCGGCTGCAAGGGTGTTGAGGGCCTCGGCGATTCGGGCAAAGACGGTGGGATCGTCGACATTCGACGGTCGGTGAAGGGTCAGAAACAGATAGGTGCCCAGCCGTTGCTTGAGGCCGTTTGTGGGAAAGCGGCTGGAGGTTTGTTCATCCAGTTTTCCCAGCTGATAGAGCAGGTTGTCGATCATGACATGGCCGACGAAATGGATGCGGTCCCTTGCCTTTCCTTCCCGCAGCAGGTTGTCGACACCGCTTGGCTCGGTGACGAAAAAGAGATCCGATATGGCGTCCGTCACCATCCGGTTGATTTCTTCAGGCATGGACAGATCGAAGCTTCGCAACCCGGCCTCCACGTGACTGACGGCAAGCTGCATCTTCTTGGCCACGACGCTGCAGGCCAGGGTCGAATTGACATCCCCGACGACGACGACCATGTCCGGCCGGTCCCGCTCACACACGTGTTCGAAGGCTACCATGACGGCAGCCGTCTGAACGGCATGGGATCCACTTCCCGCCCCCAGGTGGTGATCCGGAGCTGGGATCCCCAGGTCCCGGAAAAACGTGTCGGACATGTTTTCGTCATAGTGCTGGCCGGTGTGAACGATCATCGCCCGAAGATCCTGCCGGGCCTTGCGTGCTTCGATGGCCCGCACGATGGGGGCGATCTTCATGAAATTGGGCCGTGCCCCTGCCACCAGACAAATGGTTGTCATGCGTTGTCCCCGGATAAAAAAAGCGGTCATTCCCTTGAGAATGACCGCTTTTTTGGAAGATGGTGCCGAAGGCCGGATTTGAACCGGCACGGGTCGCCCCGCTACCCCCTCAAGATAGTGTGTCTACCAATTCCACCACTTCGGCATGGATGAATCATTTGCCGGGCTCCCCGGCAGGCGCGCTCTGCGTCGTTGGGTTCACCCGGGTGACGACGGAATCTCCGCTTCGGTTGCTGGATACGATGGCCAGCACCAGGGAAGTCAGCATGAAGATGACGGCTGCCACCGTGGTGGCCTTGCTGAGAAACGTGGTGGCTCCGCTGCTTCCGAACAGGCTTTGACTGGAACCCATGCCGAACGCGGCTCCCATGTCCGCTCCCTTGCCCGTTTGGAGCAAGACGATCAGAATGAGGGCGATGCACACGATGACATGGACGACGATCAACAA